>JAZKCX010000084.1:0-21965 GCA_040387875.1 Pseudomonadota bacterium
CGCCCGAGCGGCACGCCATCGTCATCGGCAGCGGTTTTGGCGGGCTGGCGGCGGCCGTGCGGCTGGGCGCGCGGGGCTACCGCGTCACTGTTCTGGAAAAGCTCGACGCCCCCGGCGGCCGCGCCTACGTCTACCGGCAGGACGGCTTCACTTTTGATGCCGGCCCCACCGTGATCACCGCGCCCTTCCTGCTGGAAGAACTGTGGGAAATGTGCGGCCGCAAGCTGTCGGATGACATCGACCTGCGGCCAGTCGCGCCGTTCTACCGCATCCGTTTTGACGACGGCACCAGTTTTGACTACAGCGGCGATGCCCAAGCCATGCGCGCCGAGGTTGCCCGCCTCGCGCCCGGCGACGTGGCCGGTTACGAGCGCTTTTTGCAGGCCAGCGAGGCCATCTTCAAGGTCGGCTTCGAGCAGCTCGGCCATGTGGCCTTCGACAGCTGGACCGACATGGCGAAAGTGGTGCCCGACCTGCTCAAGCTCGAGGGCTACCGCACCGTCTATTCGCTCGCCTGCAAGTATGTGGAAGACCCCCGGCTGCGGGTGGTGCTGACCTTCCAGTCGCTGCTGGTCGGCGGCAACCCGTTTTCGACCACCTCGGTCTACTGCCTGATCGCCTTCCTGGAGCGACGCTGGGGTGTGCACTTTGCAATGGGCGGCACCGGCAGCCTGGTGATCGGGCTGGTAGGGCTGATTGAAGGCCAGGGCAACCGGGTGCTGTGCAACCAGGGCGTGGCCGAGATTCTGGTGCGTGACGGCGCGGCCTGCGGCGTGCGGCTGGAAAGCGGCGACACGCTGGCGGCCGACATTGTGGTTTCCAATGCCGACTCGGCCTCGACCTACCGCTACCTGCTGGCGCCGCAGCACCGCAAGCGCTGGACTGACAAACGCATCGAAAAAAGCCATTACTCGATGAGCCTTTTTGTCTGGTATTTCGGCACCCGCCGCCAGTACCCCGATGTGGCCCACCACACCATATTGCTCGGCCCGCGCTACAAGGAGCTGCTAAAGGACATCTTTGACCGCAAGCTGCTGGCCGACGACTTCAGCATGTATTTGCACCGCCCCACCGCCACTGATCCCTCGATGGCACCGCCCGGCTGCGATGCCTTTTATGTGCTGTCGCCCGTGCCGCATCTGCAAAGCGGTACCGACTGGGCCAGCGTGGCCGAGCCCTACCGGCTGGCACTGCAGCAGCGGCTGAGCGATACCGTGCTGCCGGGTCTTGCCGACGAGGTGGTCACATCGCGCCTGCTCACGCCGCAGGATTTTCAGGACCGCCTCTCGTCGTTCCGCGGCGCCGCTTTCGGCATGGAACCACTGCTCACGCAAAGCGCCTGGTTCCGCCCGCACAACCGCAGCGAAGAAGTCGAGCGGCTCTTTCTGGTGGGTGCCGGCACCCATCCCGGCGCCGGCCTGCCCGGCGTGTTGTCATCTGCCCGCGTGCTTGATTCGGTAGTACCCCATGCCCATGACCTCGCTTGACGCCCCCTGGGCACCCGCACGCGCCACCGCCTTGGAGCAGGTAGCCCCAACGCCAGCGCCCATCGACGACATTGCCGCCTGCCGCGAACTACTGCACCAGGGCTCGCTCACGTTTTTTGCTGCGTCACTGCTCTTGCCCAAAGCCGTGCGTGAGCCGGCGTCGGCGTTGTACGCGTTTTGCCGCATTGCCGACGATGGGGTCGACAACAGCCGCAGCGCCGACCAAGCCCATGCCGCCATCGCCCTGCTGCGGACCCGGCTGCACCGCGCCTATGAGGGCCGGCCGCTGCCGCTCACCGCCGACCGCGCGCTCGCCCATGTGGTGGCCCGGCACCAGATTCCGCAGGCGCTGCCCGAGGCGCTGCTGGAAGGTTTTGCATGGGACGCCGACGGCCGCCGCTACGACACGCTGGACCAGCTCCACGCCTATGCGGCCCGCGTGGCCGGCAGCGTGGGCGCGATGATGGCCTTGCTGATGGGCGTGCGCAGCGCCGACGGCCTGGCCCGTGCCTGCGACCTGGGCGTGGCGATGCAGCTCTCCAACATCGCTCGCGATGTGGGCGAAGACGCCCGCATGGGCCGGCTCTATTTGCCGCGGGCCTGGATGCGCGATGCCGGGCTCGACCCCGACATCTGGCTGGCGCAACCGCGTTTTTCGCCAGCGCTGGGCCAGGTGGTGCAGCGTCTGCTGGACGCCGCCGACGACTTGTACGAGCGGGTCGATGCCGGCGTGGCGCTGCTGCCGCTGGGCTGCCGCCCCGGCATCAACGCCGCCCGTTTTCTGTACGCCGAAATTGGCCACGAGGTGGCGCGGCGCGGGCTCGATTCCATCAGCCAGCGGGCGGTGGTTTCACCCTCCCGCAAGGCGCTGTTGCTGGGCTGGTCGGTGCTGTGCCTGACGCCGCCACAGGCTGCTGCGGCGCTCCCACCGCTGCCACAAACCCGCTATCTGGTCGATGCTGCAGCCGGTACCGCGCCGCTCAGCGTCACCATCACCATGCCGCCGCCCTGGTGGGATCTGGTGGGCCGTGTGGTCTGGGTGATTGATCTGTTCGAGCGCATGGGCCAGCGCGAACGCGCGCCGTTCGGGCCGCCATGACCATTCCGCTGATCGCCATCGAAATTGTGGTCGGCTTTGCGGTACCGCTGGGCTTTGCCATCTGGCAACTGGTGTCGGTGCGGCGCGAGCTGCAGCGCGACCGCGAGAAAGCGGCGCGCGAAGCCGCCGCGCAGCAGGCCGCGCCCGGCGCCGATCCGCCCGCTGGTTGAGCTGGTCGATCAGGCCCGTCGCGGCATTCTGAACGGCAGCAGTGCCTGCACCCAGCGGGCGCTGAAGCGGTCCAGGCACAGGCTCTCGTGCACTGCCTGCACCGGTTGCCCCAGCACGTGGCTTGCCACCACCGAGCGCGCATAAAACGGCCCGTCTTCCAGCGTTTGCAAAACCTGCGCAGCAGCCTGCGCGTCGCTGCGCGTTTGCCGCTGCACCCGCCAGCGGGAGTCGGGCAGGGTGGCCAGTGGGGGCGGCGCAAAGGGGCTGACCTGGCCATCCCTGCCAAAGCGCAGTGCCAGCGGTGCCCGGCTGCCGTGGCGCGGCGTTACGTCGTACAGCACGGCGGTTTCACGCCCGGCTGCCAGGCTGGCGCGTGACCAGTGCCAGCGCTGGAAATCGTTTTCCAGCGCGCGGTCGCCCTGGTTGCTGTCGAGGTAGCCCTCGCCGCTCCAGCGCAGCCCGGGCTGCTGAAAATTCACCTCGATGTGGGCGCAGGGCGCCAGCGGCTGCCAGTGGTGGCGCGCGGCGTCATCCAGCGGGTGGCGCTGGCCGGCCCAGGCATGCGGCGTGAGCTTTACCGTGCCGCGCAGCCGCGAAGGCCAGGGCGCGGTCACTTCATCGACCACCACGGTGAGTGCTTGTCCGTCCCAGGCCAGATGGCTGGGGCCAATCGCAAGGCGGGTCGCATCGCGCTGCACTGTGCGCGCGCTGCGCTCGGTCATGGCCCAGCAGCCCGCACCGGCGCCGTACAGCGCCACGTTCACCGCGCAGTGCGCCAGTGGGTCGGCCAGGGCCGACTGGCGGCGGGCGCTGGCGTAGTAGGGCGAAAAAACGCTGCCCAGAAAGGCGATCAACGTGATGCCGTGGCGGCCGTCGTCGCTCAGGCCATCCAAATACCACCAAGCGTAGCCACCGGCAGGTACGGGGCGGTCAAAGTCCAGGCTGGGCGCGCTCACGGCTGGTCCTCCAGCACGCTGAGCGCGGCCTGCTGGCCCGACAGTGTGGCCATGGGCACGCCGGGGCCGGGATGGGCGCTGCCCCCCGCCAGATACAGGCCGGCCACGGCAGAGCGTGCACCCGGCCGGCGGAAAGAGGCCAGCCAGCTGTGCGACGGCAGGCCGTACAACGCGCCGCCGGTACCGGGAAACAGCCGGGCGAAATCGTCGGGCGTGGTGGTGGTCGCGTGGGCCAGGCCGGGGGCCAGCCGCAGACCGCAGCGTGCGAGTTGGGCCTGGGCGGCTGCCGTGCAGGTGTTGGTTCGCTCTGCGCTCCACGCTGCACCCGTGCTGTTGGCGGGCGCGTTCACCAGCGCCAGCAGCCGCTCGGGCCCGGGCCGCGCCAGCCGGCCGGCAGGGTCGCGGTCCTGCGCGCAGAGGTAGACGGTGGGATGCGCGGGTGGGGCGGCGCCTGCGAAAAGGTATGCAAACTCGGCGGCGTAGTCGTTACTAAACAACACGTTGTGGCGTTGCAGTGCCTGCCCGCCGGTATCGGTCAGCACATTCCAGGTGAGGGCCGACAACGAGCGGCCAGTAGCCGCAGGTGCAGGCGCTGCGCTGCGTGCGCCATCTCCCAGCAGGCCTTGCGCCAGCGCGCCCGCATCGCCGTTGAACACCACCTGGCTGGCCGCCAGCCGCTCGGTGCTGCCGTCCGGCATTTGCAGCAGCACGCCGGTCACGCGGCCCTGGGCAATGTCGATGCTGCGCACCTGCTGGCCATAGCGCAAGGTGGCGCCGCGGGCGCTGGCGAGCTGGGCCATCGCGGTGGCCAGGCGGTGCATGCCGCCGTCGACCAGCCACAGGCCTTCTTGCTCTACATGGGCAATCAGCATCAACGTGGCCGGGGCCTGGAACGGCGACGAGCCGCAGTAGGTAGCGTAGCGGCCAAACAACTGGCGCAGCCGCGGGTCGGTGAAATGCCCACCCAGTGCGCGCCACAGCGTGGCAAAAGGCGAAATGCGCAGCAGCGCCGGTGTGCCGCGCCAGCCGGCGCGGCGGAACATGCCCAGCGGTGTGGGCCGGGAGCCGCGAATGTAGATGGGTTCGAGCGTGTGATAAATCTGCTGCGCCCGCTGATGAAAAGCGCGAAAACGGCTGGCCTCGGGTGCGCCTGCGAAGTTGCCTACGGCATCGGCCGATTGCTCCAAGCTGGCAAACAGTTCGAGCTGGCTGACACGGCCGTCGGCGCCCGCCCAGCGGTGACTGGCCAGGGTGTGGGCGCGCGTCAGTGCGACCTGGTCGGAAAAACTGGCGCCGCAGTCGGCGAAAAGTTCGTCAAATACCCAGCGCATGGTGAATACCGTGGGGCCGGCATCCGAAGGCAGGCCGCCGGCCATGACCTCCCGCAGCTTGCCGCCGGGCCCGGCGGCGGCTTCCACCAGCACCACGTCGCGTCCGGCAGCGGCCAGCCGCGCCGCGCAGGCCAGGCCGCCCATGCCTGCACCTATGACCACCACGCGCTGCACCGTCATGGGGGCAAGGTGCCGGGGGGCGATTGACGGCGACGAAGCATGTGTTTATATTGATTGACATTAAATGTGTCAATTAAGTATGACACATTGATTCTTACCGGAGACCCGCATGGACCCTATCACCCGCATCGAGCGCGCCCTGGACAACGCGGTGGCCGCCGGCGAGTCGCCGCAGGGGCCACCCCGGCTGGCGGCCGCCATGCGGCACGCGGTATTTCCCGGTGGCGCGCGTATCCGGCCCCAACTGTGCCTGGCGGTGGCCCAGGCCTGCGGTGACGATGCACCGGTATTTTCAGACGCCGCTGCGGTAGCTATCGAGCTGCTGCACTGTGCCTCGCTGGTGCATGACGACCTGCCGTGTTTTGACAATGCCAGCACCCGGCGTGGCCAGCTCTCGGTGCACCGCGCCTACGGCGAGCGGCTGGCTGTGCTGGCAGGCGATGCGCTGATCGTGCGCGCCTTTCAGGCGCTGGCGCTGGCCGCGCATGCCGCGCCCACGCGGCTGGTGCCACTGCTCACCACCATTGCCGAGGCAACCGGCACGCCGTTTGGCATTGTGGCGGGGCAGTCCTGGGAATGCGAGCCCTGGGTCGATCTGGGCGACTACCAGCGGGCCAAAACCGGCGCGCTGTTTGTGGCCGCCACCAGCGCCGGTGCGCAGGCCGCAGGGGCGGACCCGGCCCGCTGGCGTGGTCTGGGCGAATGGCTGGGCGAGGCCTACCAGGTGGCCGACGATATTCGCGACGTGGTGGCCGACCCGCAGTGGCTGGGCAAGCCGGTGGGGCAGGACCGGGCGCTGGACCGTCCCAGTTCCGCCCGCACGCTGGGGCTGGCAGGCGCCATCGCGCATTTCGACCAGCTGGTTGCCAGTGCGGTGCAGGCTATTCCCGAGTGCCGCGGCGCAGCGCGGCTGCGCGCCATGGTGGCGCTGGAGTCCGAGCGGCTGGTGCCCAAGGCCTGGTCGGTGGGGCTGGATACTGCACCCGCCCAAGCCGTTACCCGGCTCGCCGCTTGAGCCTGTCACCGACCGCCGCAGGGATCACATCCTTGCCTGATAACACGACGGGCTTGTGGACCCGCTGGAGCGATGCGCTGCATCGCATGCGTAACCGCCTGCTGGCCAGCCCCCGTTTTCACCGCTGGGCATCGGGCTTCTGGCTGACCCGCCCGATAGCGCACCGCCGCGCCAGCGCGCTGTTCGACATCGTGGCGGGCTTTGTTTATGCGCAAGTGTTGTTGGCCTGCGTGCAACTCAAGCTGTTTGAGCTGCTGGCCGAAGGTCCGCAGACCGCTGCCCAGCTTGCACCGCGTCTGGGGCTGAGCGAAGCCGCTGCACTGCGTTTGCTCAATGCTGCCACCGCACTGCAACTGGCGCAGCGGCGCAGTCACCAGCGCTATGGTCTGGGCATGCTGGGCGCCACGCTGGTGGGCAATGCGGCGGTGCTGGCGATGGTGGAACACCACGCCGCACTCTATGCCGACCTGCGTGATCCGGTGGCGCTGCTGCGTGGAGAAACTGGCCCCACCTCGCTGGGGCATTACTGGCCTTACGCCGGTGCCGCAGGCGCCAGCACTTCGGCGCGACTGCCCGGCACAGACGTAGCCCGCTACACCGCGCTGATGGCGGCATCGCAGCCCTTGGTGGCCAGCGAAATTCTCGACAGCTATGCGTTTGCACAACACCGCCAGGTGCTGGACATCGGCGGTGGCAACGGCAGCTTTCTGGTGCAGGTGGCGCAGCGTCATCCGCAACTTGGATTGACCCTGTTTGATTTGCCCGCCGTGGCTGCGCAGGCCAGCGCGCACCTGGCCTCGTTGGGGCTGTCCCAGCGTGTCACGGTTGCAGGGGGAAGTTTCCTGGAGACACCCCTGCCGCGCGGGGCTGATCTGGTCACGCTGGTTCGGGTGGTGCATGACCACGACGATGCCGCCGTGCTGGCCCTGTTGCAGGCCGTACACCGCGCACTGCCGCCCGGCGGCACGGTGCTGATTGCCGAGCCCATGTCGCACACGCCGGGAGCTGAGGCCATGGGCGATGCCTATTTCGGTTTTTACCTGCTGGCCATGGGCCAGGGCCGGCCGCGCAGTGCGGAAGAACTGTGTGCGCTGCTGCGCCAGGCCGGCTTTTCTGCGCCACGTTTGCTGGCAAACCGCATGCCTTTGCAGACCCGCGTTCTGGTAGCCAAGGCCAGTGTTGCAACACCTTGATTTGAAATGTGTAAACTTTGCTTGACATTTCAAATGGTAAACATAAGATGACATCATGAGTCGTCAATCCACCCGGACACAACCCCAAGGTTTTACCGCCGCGCCCGCCGCGCGGATGACGCTTGCCACAGGAGCCGCCGAGTGAAAACACAAGCAGTCGTTCTCGCGCGGCCCGGCCATCTTTCCCTGAGCTGCCTGGATCTCACGCCCGCAGGCGAAGACGACATCGTGGTCGACATCGAGTTCAGCGGCATCAGCACCGGCACCGAAAAGCTGCTGTACAGCGGCGAGATGCCCGCCTTTCCTGGCATGGGTTATCCGCTGGTGCCTGGCTACGAATCGGTGGGCCGTGTGGTGTCTGCCCGCGACGGCTCGCCACGCCAGGTAGGCGAGCGTGTCTTTATTCCCGGTGCCCGTTGTTTTGGCGAAGTGCGTGGCCTGTTTGGCGGCGCGGCTTCCAAGCTGGTGGTGGCTGCTGACCGCGCCGTGCCCATCAGTGAGCATCTGGGTGAGCAGGCAGTGCTGCTGGCACTCGCAGCCACCGCCTACCACGCAGTTGCTGGCGGCGGCAAGCGCGAACGCATCGTGCCACCCGATTTGATTGTGGGCCATGGTGTGCTGGGCAGGCTGCTGGCCCGCATGACCGTGGCCGCTGGTTTTCCTGCGCCCACCGTGTGGGAACTGAACCCCGAGCGCGCAACCGGTGCGCTGGGCTATCCGGTGCTGAGCCCCAACGACGACCCACGCCGCGACTACCGCGCCATCTATGACGTGAGCGGCGCCAAGGGCATTCTTGACCAGGTGATTGCCCGGCTGGCACCCGGCGGCGAGATTGTGCTGGCGGGCTTTTACAGCGAGCCGCTGTCGTTTGCCTTCGCCCCGGCCTTCATGCGCGAAGTCAACATCCGCGCCGCCGCCGAATGGCAAAAGCCCGACCTGCTGGCGGTGCGCGAACTCACCGAAAACGGCCGCCTGTCGCTCGACGGCCTGATTACCCACCACGACGAACCGCAACGTGCGGCCGACGCCTACCGCACCGCCTTCGGCGATTCGGCTTGTTTGAAGATGGTCCTCGACTGGAGACATTGCGCATGAACACCTCACCGATTCCGGCCACCGCGCCCATCAAATTCGTCGAGCGTCTGCGCACCGAGGCCGCCGCCGAGCCCGACCAGGTTTCCACCGCACCAGTGACCAAGGAAACCCAGATCATCGCCATCTACGGCAAGGGCGGCATTGGCAAAAGCTTCACGCTGGCCAACCTGAGTTACATGATGGCGCAGCAGGGCAAGAAGGTGCTGCTGATCGGCTGCGACCCCAAGAGCGATACCACCAGCCTGCTGTTCGGCGGCAGGGCCTGCCCCACGATTATTGAAACCTCGTCCAAGAAAAAGCTCGCTGGTGAAGCGGTAGCGATTGGCGATGTCTGCTTCAAGCGCGATGGCGTCTACGCGATGGAGCTCGGTGGCCCCGAAGTGGGTCGGGGCTGCGGCGGCCGCGGCATCATCCACGGCTTCGAGCTGCTGGAAAAGCTGGGCTTTCACGACTGGGGCTTTGACTACGTGCTGCTCGACTTTCTGGGCGATGTGGTCTGCGGCGGCTTCGGTCTGCCGATTGCCCGCGACATGTGCCAGAAGGTCATCGTCGTGGCCAGCAACGACCTGCAGTCGCTCTACGTCGCCAACAACGTCTGCAGCGCGGTGGAGTATTTCCGCAAGCTCGGCGGCAACGTCGGCGTGGCCGGCATGGTGATCAACCGTGACGACGGCACCGGCGAAGCGGCCGCTTTTGCCACCCAGGTAGGCATTCCAGTGCTGTCCACCATCCCAGCCAACGAAGACATCCGCCGCAAGAGTGCCAGCTACGAAATCATTGGCCGTCCCGATAGTGTCTGGGGTCCGATGTTTGCCGAGTTGGCTGAGAACGTCGGCACCTCGCTGCCGGTGCGGCCCAAGCCCATGACGCAGGACCAGTTGCTGGGCCTGTTCTCTGCCTCTGCGGTAGGGCGCGACGTGGTGCTGGAGCCTGCCACGCAATTCGATATGTGCGGCAAGAAAGAAATTGTCAAAGAGACCCTCGAAGTCGTCTACGACGAAGTCTGAGCACCAACCCATGGCCAAAACCATTCCCATCCTGCCAGCCGAATCGGTGTCGCCCACCGCGCCGGGCGTGAGCCAGACCACGCTGGAAGGCGATGGCATGGGTTGCCACGCAGGGGGCAGCCAGTTGCTGGCCGCGGCCAAGTCGGCCGGCAAAAGCGAAATCCTCGACCAGTACGCCCGCGACTACCCCAAGGGCCCACACGACCAGCCGCAAAGCATGTGCCCGGCCTTTGGTTCGTTGCGGGTGGGCCTGCGCATGCGCCGCACCGCCACCATCCTGTCGGGCTCGGCCTGCTGCGTCTATGGCCTGACCTTTACCTCGCATTTCTACGGCGCCCGCCGCAGCGTGGGCTATGTGCCATTCAACAGCGAGAGCCTGGTGACCGGCAAGCTGTTCGAGGACATCCGCGACGCCGTGCACCAGCAGGCCGACCCGGCGCTGTACGACGCGATCGTCATCATCAACCTGTGCGTACCCACCGCCAGCGGCGTGCCGCTGCAGATCCTGCCCAAAGAGATCAATGGCGTGCGCATTATCGGCATCGATGTGCCAGGCTTTGGCGTGCCCACCCATGCCGAGGCCAAGGATGTGCTGGCCGGCGCCATGCTGCGCTATGCCCGCAGCGAGGCCGAAGCCGGCCCGGTGCAGGCGCCGCGCAATGGCCGCGCCGACAAGCCCACCATTGCCCTGCTCGGCGAAATGTTCCCGGCCGACCCGGTGGTGATTGGCATGATGCTCGAGCCGCTCGGTCTGGCTGCCGGCCCTGTTGTGCCTACCCGCGAATGGCGCGAACTGTATGCCGCACTCGATTGCAGCGCGGTGGCGGCCATCCATCCTTTCTACACCGCCAGCCTGCGTGAGTTCGAAGCCGCCGGTCGCCCTGCCGTAGGCTCGGCCCCGGTGGGTTACGACGGTACCGAGGCCTGGCTGCAGGCCATCGGCAACGCCACCAATGTGGCCCAGGACAAGATTGACGCGGCCAAGAACCGCTTCCTGCCGGCCATCCGCGGCGCACTGGCCAAGACGCCCATCAAGGGCCGCATCACGCTGAGCGGCTACGAAGGCTCGGAGCTTTTGGTGGGCCGTCTGCTGGTGGAAAGCGGTGCCGATCTGCGCTACGTGGGCACCGCCTGCCCGCGTACCGCGTGGAGCGATGCGGACCGGCAGTGGCTCGAGGCCAAAGGCGTGCAGGTGCAGTACCGTGCCTCGCTCGAGCAAGACCTCGCCGCCATGGCCGAATACCAGCCCGATCTGGCGATTGGCACCACGCCGGTGGTGCAGGCCGCCAAGCAGGCCACCATTCCCGCGCTGTATTTCACCAACCTGATTTCGGCCCGCCCGCTGATGGGCCCGGCTGGTGCCGGCTCGCTGGCCCAGGTGATCAACGCCGCCATTGGCAACAAGGGCCGCTTTGAGGCGATGAAGGAATTTTTTGGCAGCACCGGCGAGGGCCATGCGTCCGGCGTCTGGGAAGCCGGCCAGGAGTCGCCCAAGGACCGGCCCGAGTTCAAGGCGGAAACCCGCCGCCAGTTGGCCAAGCTGCTGAAGAAACGCAAGGCGGAGGAGATGGTGTGAACTACGTCATCGACCACGACCGGGCGGGCGGCTATTGGGGCGCCGTGTATGTGTTCACCGCGATCAAGGGCCTGCAGGTCGTTATCGACGGCCCGGTGGGCTGCGAGAACCTGCCGGTGACTTCGGTGCTGCACTACACCGACGCCCTGCCGCCGCACGAGCTGCCGATTGTGGTGACCGGTCTGGCCGAAGAACAACTGGGCCGCGAAGGAACCGAAGGGTCGATGAAACGCGCCCACGCCACGCTCGACCCCGACCTGCCTTCGGTGGTGGTCACAGGCTCCATCGCCGAGATGATTGGCGGCGGCGTCACGCCCGAGGGCACCAACATCCTGCGCTTTCTGCCGCGCACCATTGACGAAGACCAGTGGCAGTGCGCCAATCGCGCGATGTTCTGGCTGTGGAGCGAGTACGGCATGAAAAAAGTGCCGGCCCGCAAGCCGTTTGCCGAGCGGCCTGCCGGCGAGAAGCCGCGCGTCAACATCATCGGCCCGAGCTACGGCACCTTCAACATGCCCAGCGACCTGGCCGAGATCCGCCGGCTGGTGCAGGGCATAGGCGCCGAAGTGAATATGGTGTTCCCGCTGGGCAGCCATCTGGCCGACGTGTCGCGGCTGGTGGAGGCAGACGTGAACATCTGCATGTACCGCGAGTTCGGCCGTATGCTGTGCGAGGCGCTGGACCGGCCCTACCTGCAGGCACCGATTGGCCTGCACAGCACCACCAAATTCCTGCGCACTCTGGGCGGCATGCTGGGGCTGGACCCCGAGCCCTTCATCGAGCGCGAAAAGCACACCACCATCAAACCTATCTGGGATTTGTGGCGCTCGGTTACGCAGGACTTCTTTGGTACCGCCAGCTTTGCGGTGGTGGCTAACGAAACCTACACCCGTGGCCTGCGCCATTTCCTCGAATCGGAAATGGGCCTGCCCTGCAACTTTGCGGTAGCCCGCAAGCCCGGCGAAAAAACCGACAGCGAGGCCGTGCGCCAGCTGGTGCGCGAGAAGCCGCCGCTGGTGATGTACGGAAGCTACAACGAGCGTATGTACCTGGCCGAAGGCGGCGGTGGGGCATCGCCCATGCGCGCCACGTTTATTCCGGCCTCGTTCCCGCTGCCTATCATCCGGCGCCACACCGGCACGCCTTTCATGGGCTATGCCGGCGCGACCTACATCATCCAGGAATTCTGCAACGCGCTGTTCGATGCGCTGTTCCATATTTTGCCGCTGGGCACCCAGCTCGACCAGGTTGACCCCACACCGGCACGCGCGCTGGCAGAAGACATGCGCCCCTGGGACGATGCCGCCCATGCTGCCCTGAATGAGTTTGTGCAGACCGAACCGGTGCTGGTGCAGATCTCGGCGGCCAAGCGGCTGCGCGACCGCGCCGAGCGCGATGCGCGCCAGGCGGGCGAGGAGCGTGTCACTGCCGAGCGCGTGGCCCGGGCCCGCGAAGCGCTGCGCCAGGGAGCCACCGCATGAGCGCCCCATTTTTCAGAAACTGTCCGGCTTGGCCGGGCACCCCGATGTCGTGGCACCCGCTGCGGCTACCTCTGTCGCGCGGGCTAAGCGCGGCAACGGCCGTCAGGCCATTTTCATCAAAGGAACTTTTTTATGGCTGCAGACAGAACAGGCTCGCTTTCCGGCCTGACGGAGACGGAGGCAAAAGAATTCCACGGCATCTTTATGAGTAGCTTCATAGGGTTCACCGTGGTCGCCATTGTGGCGCACGTGCTGGTTTGGGCCTGGCGCCCCTGGCTCTAAAACGCCCTCTGGGGGAACGCTATGAATGAACGACTGACCAACCCGATACAGACCATGCTCAAAGACGAGTCAAAAACGTTTGCCGGCATCTTCTGGGCGGGCTTCACCGTGGTGTTGATGGTGGCCCTCGTGGCGCAGGTTTTATTCCTGCAATGGCGCCCTTGGTTCCCTGGAGCCGAGAGCGAAAAGTCGATGATTGGCGGCGTCAAATCGGCTGTGTATACCTTCATGTCGCATTTAAGTTAGGAGAAGATTATGTGGAGAATTTGGATGCTTTTCGACCCGCGCCGTGCGCTGGTTGCTTTGTTCACGTTTCTGTTCGTACTGGCAATCGTGATTCACTTCATTTTGCTCAGCACCGGCAGGTTCAACTGGCTGGACGGTGGCTCCAAGGCCATTGCCGCGCAAAACACGTCGATGCCGGCCCCGGCAGCCGGCAAGTAGCGGCGGCTTTATCGCCACCCCGGGGGACGGGGGTGGGGCAAGCGCCCCAACCCCGTTCACCTCAAAGGTTTTCGTCGTGACGCGGCCTGAAGGCCCGCTGTCCGTCCGGAGGAGTTGACCATGTCCATGCTCAGTTTTGAAAGAAAGTACCGCGTACGCGGTGGCACCCTGATTGGCGGGGATTTGTTTGATTTCTGGGTAGGGCCGTTTTACGTCGGCTTTTTCGGGGTCACAACGGTCTTCTGCTCGTTGCTGGGTATTCTCATGATCGCCTGGGGTGCCTCGCAAGGTGGCACCTGGAATTTGTGGCAGATCAATATCGCGCCACCCGACCTGTCGTACGGTCTGGGCATGGCGCCGCTGCTCAAGGGCGGCCTATGGCAACTCATCACTGTGTGCGCGATCGGGGCGTTTGTGTCCTGGGCCTTGCGCGAAGTAGAGATCTGCCGAAAACTCGGCATTGGCTACCACGTACCGGTGGCCTTCTCGTTTGCCATTGGCGCCTACATCACGCTGGTGGTGGTCCGCCCGGTGCTGATGGGTGCTTGGGGGCATGGTTTTCCCTACGGCATCATGAGCCACCTGGACTGGGTGTCGAACACCGGCTACCAGTACCTGCACTTTCACTACAACCCGGCGCACATGCTGGGCGTGAGCTTCTTTTTTGCCACCACCTTTGCGCTGTCGCTGCACGGTGCGCTGATTCTGTCGGCCACCAACCCGCAGGCCGGCGAGCCAGTCAAGACACCGGAACACGAAAACACCTTCTTCCGCGACACCATCGGCTACTCGATCGGCACCCTGGGCATTCACCGCCTGGGCCTGTTCCTGGCGCTGGCAGCGGTGTTCTGGAGTGCGGTGTGCATCGTCATCAGCGGCCCCTTCTGGACCCGTGGCTGGCCCGAATGGTGGAGCTGGTGGCTCAACATGCAAATCTGGCGCTGAACGCACCCGCTGCCCCAGGAGACACATATGGCTGAATATCAGAATCTCTTTACGCAGGTACAGGTGCTGGCACCGTCGTACCCGGGCGTTCCGCTGGCGCGGGACGGCAACGAACGCGAGGGCACTCCGTCGCACGTTCATCTTTTTGGCAGGCTGGGCGATGCCCAGATTGGCCCCATCTACCTTGGCTGGTTTGGTCTGGCCTCGGTGCTCTGTTTCTTTGTGGCCTTCGAGATCATCGGGCTGAACATGCTGGCCTCGGTGAACTGGGACCCGATCCAGTTCGTACGCCAGTTGTTCTGGCTGGCCCTGGAGCCGCCGGCACCGGCCAACGGGCTGAAGATACCGCCCCTGAATGAGGGCGGCTGGTGGCTGATGGCGGGCTTTTTCCTGACGGCGTCGCTGCTGCTGTGGTGGGTACGCATGTACCGCCGCGCCAAGGCGCTGGGCATGGGCACCCATGTGGCCTGGGCCTTTGCGGCCGCCATCTGGCTGTTTCTGGTGCTGGGCTTTTTCCGGCCGCTGCTGATGGGTTCGTGGGGTGAGGCAGTGCCGTTTGGCATCTTCCCGCACCTGGACTGGACTGCAGCGTTCTCGATCCGCTACGGTAACCTGTTCTACAACCCCTTCCACATGCTGTCGATTGCCTTCCTGTATGGCGCGACGCTGATCTTCGCGATGCACGGCGCCACCATTCTGGCCGTCAGCCGCTTTGGCGGCGAACGCGAGATCGAGCAGATTGTCGACCGTGGCACCGCCTCGGAGCGCGGTGCGCTGTTCTGGCGCTGGACCATGGGTTTCAACGCCACGATGGAGTCCATCCACCGCTGGGGCTGGTGGTTTGCGGTGCTGTGTCCGCTCACGGGTGGCATCGGCATCCTTTTGACCGGCACCGTGGTGGACAACTGGTACCTGTGGGCGGTTAAACATGGCGTGGCGCCTGTCTACCCCAGTGTGTTCCCGGCGGTCGCTGACCCCGCGCTTCTCCAGGGAGTCAAGTGATGATCAACACCATCAAAGCCATAGGCCTGATCGCGGCTGCAGCTGCCCTGTTGTCCGGCTGCGAACGGCCCCCGGTCGATTCGGTACAACGCGGCTACCGCGGTACCGGCATGGAGCAGGTCTACAACCCGCGCACGGTGGCGGCCAACGCGGCCACCCATGCGGTACCCGCGGCGCTGCCGGTCGCCAGTGCCGACGGCCCCAAGGCCGGGCAGGTGTACCAGAACGTCAAGGTGCTGGGCGACCTGAGCGTGGGCGAATTCACCCGGCTCATGACTGCCATGACGGCCTGGGTGTCTCCCAAAGAAGGCTGCACCTACTGCCACAACCCGGCCAACTTTGCCGACGACTCCAAGTACACCAAGGTGGTGTCACGGCGCATGGTGGAGATGACCCAGCACATCAATCAGGACTGGAAGACCCACGTCGCCGGTACCGGTGTGACCTGCTACACCTGCCACCGCGGCAACCCGGAACCCTCCGCCATCTGGCAGGCGCCTGCGCTGGCCAAACAGGACACCCGCCTGGCTGGCAGCCTGGCAGGCCAAAACTCGCCGGCCACCACGGTGGCGTTGTCGTCGCTGCCGTACGACCCGTTCACGCCGTTCCTGTCGCAGGACAAACCCATCCGCGTGGTGGGCACCACCGCTTTGCCCGAAGGCAACCGGGCATCTACCAAACAGGCGGAATTCACCTACGGCCTGATGATGCACATGTCGGACTCGCTGGGGGTGAACTGCACCTACTGCCACAACACCCGCTCGTTTGCCGACTGGGACAACAGCCCACCGCAGCGCGGCACGGCCTGGTACGGCATTCGCATGGTGCGTGACCTGAACGCCGATTACCTGACCCCGCTCACCAGCACCTTCCCGGCCAAGAGCCTGGGGCCAACTGGCGACGTGGCCAAAGTCAACTGCGCCACCTGCCACCAGGGCGCTTACAAGCCGCTCAACGGTGTGAGCATGCTGAAAGACCATCCGGAACTGGCCGGCCTGCGCAAGGCGGTGGCTGCAACCGCTGTGGGCACCGAGGCAGCCGTGACCAAATAGCCGGCGCCCTGTCCTGCCGTGCCAAGCCCCGTGGCCTCGTGCCCGGGGCTTTTTTTATGCGCTGCCGAATATCCAGGCAATCGGTAAACGCTATCAAAAGCAAAGCAAACTATTGAATACATACGCCGGCTAGCGGCGTATTTTGCTTATAAATGGCGCAAAACAGGCGGCTGGAGTGCGGGGAAACGGCCAGGGGCCGTTTCCCGTATGCCGGCTGTCGCCGTGTGCAGTGCTGGCCTGCAGGTGCAGGCAAATAGATCAGGGGGGCGTGGGATCTGCCGCGATGGCGGCCGCCGCTTTGTGTTTGCTGGCCGACTCATGGGAGCGCATGCCCCATTTCCACAGCGCCTCGGACGGCAGCGGCAGCACCATGAACCAGTGCTCCAGAATCGCCAGCGACATCAGCGCCGCCAGGAACGTAAGGCGCGTCGCGTCGTGGCCCGTGTCCGCCTGCGCGATGGCTGCGCGCCACAGTGCCACCGCAAAGCCGGTAGAGACCGAGACCGACAGCGGAAACAGCAGATTCATGCGCTGCCGGCGGAAATAGGTCTGCAGGTAGCGCAGGTGCGGCGGCAGAAACCCCTCGTTAAGGTTGCGCACGCCCAGAAAGATATTCAACTTGGCGCTCTGGCGCATCAGCCACAAAATCACAAAAGTCCACCAGCCGGTCTGGTTGCTGCCGTCCCAGGTGGCGACCAGTACCGCCAGGGCCAGCAGCACCAACGCGGCTTCGTGGTGGGCCACCGCCTGAAAGGCATAGCGGGCGCGTTGCCAGCCCGCACTGTGCGGCGGGCAGTCAATGCGCCGCGGCCCGGTCACATACCCCAGCAAAAACGCTACCTCCTGCCAGGCCCAGACCAGCACCGCACAGGTAAAGCCGCAGTAGGCTCCTGCTACGGATGTGTCGTTGCTGCTGACCGACAGGCCCACCAGCGCTGCCACCAGCACCAGCGTCGTACCGCCCATGGTCCATTTGAAGGTGCGCTGCGGCAGGCCGTCCAGGTACAGGATCAGGCCGGTGCTGAACCACCAGATGAACAGTGCATACAGCACCGGATAGACGTACTGGGCCATCCGGCGGGCTCCTTGGTGGTGGCCTTACCAGGCCGGTGCCATGCGCACCTGCTCGGGCAGGTCGTTGCGCTTGACCGGCATGCAGTACAGCCGGCCAAAGGTGACCAGACCCTGCACCGCCAGACCCGCCTGGGCGAGCCAGCCACCCAGACCACCCCGTGCTTTGGCAGCCGCCAGCGCCTGCGAGATCTGGAACAGCCGGTCGAGCCCTGCGCGAAAGGCCGGGTGGTCGGTGTCCAGCGTCAGCGGAAACACCTGCTTGGTGATCTCCGAGGTGATGTTGAACACAGCATAGTCGTAGGCCGTTGGCTCCAGGCCCATGGCGCGTTTCAGCGCTGGGCGGGTGTGGTCGCGCACATACATGGTGGCGTAGACCGCCAGCAGGAAAAAGCGTATCCACAACGTATTGCCACCGCGCAGCAGGTGCGGGTTGGCGCGCATGATCAGCGCGAACGACTCGCCGTGCCGGAATTCGTCGTTGCACCAGCGCTCGAACCAGCGAAAGATCGGGTGAAAACGCAGCTCGGGATGGCGTTCGAGCTGGCGGAAGATGGTGATGTAGCGCGCGTAGCCAATCTTCTCGGACAGGTAGGTTGCGTAGAAGATGTATTTGGGCTTGAAGTAGGTGTAGGCCTTGGTGCGTTTGAGGCCGCCCAGATCTACGCCCAGGCCGAAGTCTTTCAGCGACTGGTTGATGAAGCCCGCGTGGCGCGATTCGTCGCGCGCCATAAAGGTCATCAGCGCCTTGATGTCGGGGTTCTCGACGTTCTTGCGGATCTCGTTGTACAGCACACAGCCCGAAAATTCCGAGGTGACGGAGCTGATGAGAAAGTCGATGAACTCCTGGCGCAGCTCCGGGCTGAGTTTAGGCATCAGCTCCTTGACTTCCTCGGTGAACTGGGCGTTGCGTTGGAAGTGGTCGTGGTTGTTGTCGCCCTCGTACTCGGCCATCATCGCGTCCCACTCGGCGCGTACCGGGCTGACGTCAATGCGGTTCATCGCGGCGTAGTCGGTGCGATAGAACTTGGGGCTCAGCAGTGTGTTGGCCTCGGCCATCCGGGTTGCGTCTTCCGAACTGGCCACAGGCAGGGAGGAAGGGGTGGCGGTGTGCATGAAAGGCTCCTGGGCGCGCTCAGCGTGCCGTTGCGGGTGGGGGCAGCAGGCGTGCAAACACGCCGGCATTGGTGGGGCCAAACGACTCCAGATCGACCAGCCGGCCGGTACTGGGGTCGGACAAGGTCAGCCGGCCATCGGCCCGGCCGATCAGCTCAAACGCCTGCTCGGGGCCAAAGCCGCTGCGCTTGCGCTCGCGGGCCAGGCCGCGCAGCGTGCCGCGCACAAAGCCCGCCTGTCCGGTGACCGACTCGATGGTCTGGCCACTGGCGGCGTCAATCACCGCAATGCTGCCGTCGGGCCGGTCTTCAAAACGCAGCGCCCGAATGACCTGGGCCGGTGCATCGGGCGCGCGGATGGTCTGGCCCGACCAGCGCACTGCTGCCGTGCCGCCAAGCGTGAGCGCCAGCAATACGGCGGCCGACAGCAACAAACCGCGCGGAATGGTCGGGGCCGAAGGGGAGGTGGTGCCGGGCATGGTGGTAAGTGGTCAGGTAGGGCTGAGGTGGCTGTGTGCAGCGACGGCGTGGCCTGTTTCAGGCGTATCCAACGCGGTGCTGTGGGTCAGCGCCACGCCACGCGACTGGCTCCAGGCCTGGGCCAGCAGTTGGGCCACACGGGCGGCATCGGGCACGTTGCGCAGCATGGGTACTGGCGTGGCAACGCGCCAGGGCCGGGCGTGGGGCCACAGGTGGGCAAACGCTATCTTCTCGCCGGCGGCCAGGGTCAGCGGAATGTCGCCGCTGCCTCCGGCGCGCTGGCGCAGGTCGGCCGCAGCAATGGCCTTGAACGGCAAATTGAAGGTGAGCGTCAGCACAATGCCGATGCGCATGACCACCCGTTGGTCGGTCAGGGTATAGACCGTGGTGCGGGCCGTCAGCCAGGCCAGCAAGGCCAGCAGGCCCAGCCCCAGAACGGCCAGCGGCAGCAGGTAAACCACGGCCAGCGCAGCTTCGTAGGCGCTGCCGGTGTCCGACCAGGCGCTGGCCGCACGCAGCGCCAGAATCACGCCAAAGTACAGCGCCACCGAACGGGTGTGAAACACATCGCGTGCCATGGCCCACACGTCTGGGGTACCCTGCCAGAGCAGGGTCTCGCGGGCCGGCAAGGGCTCGGGCAGACCGTGCGCTGCCTCGAATTCGTGCTCGAACTCGTGGGTGGTTTCTTTCACAGCAGAGGCTCCGAGCGCGCTGCCGTAGCGTACAGGGTGCCAGCACCGTAATAAGCCATGACTTTTTCTTCTTCCAGCAGCGTGACCTGGTCGGGCTGCTTGATGGCGGGCACCTGGCGGAACTGGCTGCCCAGAATCGAGCGCACCACCACCTGGCGCTGGCCGATTTTGCTGAAGTTAATCGGCAGCAGCACGGTGCGCACACCGGCATCGCCTTGCACTTCTACTTCAAGATAGCGCAGCAGCATTTCGGAGCGGTCGACCCAGACATCGCGCACGGTACCGCCCACCACGCCATCGGCGCCCACCACGGGCAGGCCACGCGGGTCGACATCCTGGCGTGCCACGCTGAATGCGGCGTCGGCGCGCAGCGGCACGATGCGAGGCGTGCCTTCGTAAGTGAGGTCGGGGGTGTCGGCACGGTCGGCATAGGCGCCGGGGCCTACGCCGTCGAGCATGGCGTGGCCGGTGGGCTCCAGCGGCGCACCAGGCCAGTTGCCGGTGGGCCGGGCGTACAGCTCCTGCGGCGACTTCTTGTCGTTCGGTACGCTGACGCTGCCGCCATGCTGCAGCTTGAAGGTCTTGGGGCTGGGCATGGATGGCCAACCTTGCACCGTGATGTGGGCCGAGCGGTCGGACTCCAGCGGATAACCTTCGCGCTTGTTTTCGCGCAAAAGGTAATAAATGAGCCCGGCAAAAAAGGCCCAGAAAACGTAGAGCGCAATTTGCGCCACGTCGATGTATCCAGTAATGGCGCCTGTGGACATGGTGGTTTCTCCTTGGAAAAAAAGGCTAGCCGGGAAAATCAGCCAAGCCAAACTTGGAAGGCACAACGGGACGGGAAAGATGCCGGGCCCGCACCAGCGGACCCAGCGCTACCAGGGTGGCGAACATCAGCACCAGTTCGAGGTGGTAGACAAAGCTGTAGCCAATGGCCGGGCTGTGCAGTACCGGACCCAGCGCGCCCTGGGTCGCCAGACCGGATACAAAATCGCGCAGTGCGCCACCCAGTGCCATGGCCACGCCATAGGCGGTGGCATACACGGCGCCCCAGGCGCCCAGTGCCAGACCGGTCAGGCCGCGGGTTTCCAGATTCATGGCCGCGGTGAGCGTTCCCACCGAGAACAGGCCGCCGCCAAAACCAATCAACAGCGCGCCCACGCGGAACAGCCCCGGCGAATCCAGCGGCTCGGCAAAAATCACGCACGAAAAAGCGACCAGCCCCACCAGCGTACCCAGCGCCGACAGCCGGTGCGGGTCGGTGCCCCGGCCCAGCCAGCGGGCCGACGCGGCGAAGGCCGTCAGCGCACCTGCGGCCATGATGGCGGTAAGCGTGGTGGTGGCTCCCACCGGCAGGCGCAGAATTTCGCCGCCGTAGGGCTCCAGAATCACATCCTGCATGCTGAAGGCTGCCGTACCCAGACCCAGGGCCAGCAAAAAACGCAG
Organism: Pseudomonadota bacterium; assembly: GCA_040387875.1. Taxonomy (GTDB): domain Bacteria; phylum Pseudomonadota; class Gammaproteobacteria; order Burkholderiales; family Burkholderiaceae_C; genus PCRC01. The sequence continues at coordinate 21,121 of JAZKCX010000084.1, forward strand.
CGCCTGCGACTGGGCAGCAAAAGCGCGCCAGGTTGCGCGGAAAGTCGGGTGTTGCAGATGCCTTGCGGTGGCCGCGGGATTGCGGGCCTCTTGTTTCCACAGCGCGGCAATGTTCAGCACCACCGTCAGTACAGCGGCACCTTGCACCACCTGGATCAGCCGCAACTGGCTGAACTGGTCGAGCGCCACACCAAAAGCCAGGCCGCTAACCAAGGTGCCAGCCAGCAGCATCACATACATCAGCGCCACCACACGAGGCCGTGCTTCGGCAGGCGCAAGATCGGTGGCCAGCGCCAGGCCAGCGGTCTGTGTGGTTTGCAGTCCGGCACCCACCAGCAGAAAAGCCAGCGCCGCACTGGCGTGCCCCAGCCACCAGGGGCCGCGGGTATCGCCCGACAACAAAATCAGCGCAAACGGCATGATGGCCAGCCCACCAAACTGCAGCAGGGTGCCAAACCAGATATAGGGCACGCGTTTCCAGCCCAGCACCGAGCGGTGCGTGTCGGAGCGAAAGCCGATCAGTGCACGGAAGGGGGCAAACACCAGCGGCAGCGCCACCATCAGCGAGACCAGCCAGGCACTCACGCCCATCTCGACAATCATCACCCGGTTCAGCGTGCCGATCAGCAGCGCGGTGGCCATGCCCACCGTGACCTGGAACAGCGACAGGCGCAGCAGACGTCCCAGCGGCAGCTCGGTGGTGGCGGCGTCGGCGAACGGCAGAAACCGGGTGCTGACCCGGGTCCATGCGCTCGCGATACCGCCGCCAAAGGGTTTCATCGCCGCACCAGCTCCAGTGCCTGGGATTTGTAAAAGCTGCTCGACACCCGCAGGCTGCGCGCGGT
>JAZKCX010000084.1:22065-44118 GCA_040387875.1 Pseudomonadota bacterium
GGCAGCCAACCCAGCAGGGTGTTGCGCATCTGGTCGCGGCCGGCGCGCACGGTGGCGCGGATGCCGCTGACCGGCGCGGTCGAGGTAAGGCGGGCCCAGGCTTCTACTGCGGTACGGTCGAAATATTCTTCGAGCTGGCCGCGGCGTTGCTGGTAGGTGGCTTGTGCCATGGGGTGGTGTCCGGTAGTGGTTGGGGCGGGTTCAGTCGAAACCCAGCAAATCGAAGATGTCGCGGTCTTTCATCGGCACGGCGCTAAGTGGGTCGGTACCCAGCCAGAGCGCGGCAGCCAGCCGCATGTATTCCTTTTTGACCGCCTCGAGTTCAGGCGAAGACTCCATCTCGAACAGCGTGGATTTTTTCAGCCGGCTGCGGCGGATCACATCCAGGTCGGGGAAATGGGCGGCCAGCTTGAGGCCGATCTTGTCGTTGTACTTGTCGATCTGGTCGGTGGCCGCGCTGCGGTTGGCAATGACACCACCGAGCCGCACGTTGTAGTTCTTGGCTTTGGCGCCGATGGCCTGGACGATGCGGTTCATCGCGAAGATGGAATCGAAGTCGTTGGCGGTAACGATCAGTGCCCGGTCGGCATGCTGAAGGGGTGCAGCAAAACCACCGCAGACCACATCGCCCAGCACGTCGAAGATCACCACGTCGGTGTCTTCCAGGAGGTGGTGCTCCTTCAGCAGCTTGACGGTCTGGCCCACCACGTAGCCGCCGCACCCGGTGCCAGCGGGCGGGCCACCGGCCTCAACACACATCACGCCGTTGTAGCCGGGGAAAACGAAGTCCTCAACCCGCAACTCCTCCGCATGAAAGTCCACTGTCTCCAGCACGTCGATGACAGTGGGCAGCATCTTTTTGGTCAGCGTGAAAGTCGAGTCGTGTTTGGGATCGCAGCCGATTTGCAGCACGCGTTTGCCCAGATGGGAAAACGCCGCCGACAGATTGGATGAGGTGGTGCTCTTGCCGATGCCCCCCTTGCCATAGATGGCAAATACCTTGGCATTGCCAATCTTGACGCGTGGGTCGAGCTGGACCTGCAGGCTGCCCTCGCCGTCGTCACGTGGGTTGCGGGGCGGCATACCGCGGGCCTTGATGTCCGGAAACGGAACGGTAACGGTGCTCATGCTGGGACTCCTTCATACACGCCTTCAAGCCGGTCTTCCAATTCCTCGCCGGCGCGGCGAAGGGCTTCGAGAATGCTGGCCTCGGGCTTCCAGTACTGGCGCTCCGAGGCTTCGAGCAGGCGGTGCGCAACGCGCGCCGATGCAGTGGGGTTGAGCCGGGCCAGGCGTTCGCGCATGGCCGGGTCAAGCATGAAGGTCTGGGTCAGCTGCTGGTAGACCCAGGGCTGGACCTGGCCAGTGGTGGCCGACCAGCCCATGGTGTTGGTCAGGTGTACTTCAATCTGGCGCACGCCTTCGTAGCCGTGCTGCAGCATGCCTTCGTACCACTTGGGGTTGAGCATACGGGTTCGGGTTTCGAGTGACACCTGCTCGGACAGTGTGCGCACGGTGCCCTCGCCACGGGTCTGGTCGCCGATGTAGACCGGTGTGTCCACCCCACCCTTGGCGCGGCGCACCGCGCGGGTGATGCCGCCGAGCGTGTCGAAATAGTTGTCGACAGTGGTCACACCCAGCTCCACCGAATCGAGGTTCTGGTAAGTCAGTTCCACGTCGGCCAACACGCTTTTCAGTAGGGCGCAATGGGCGATGGGCCGGCCGCTGCGACCATAGGCAAAACCTTTGCGGCGGGTGTAGGTTTCGGCCAGCTCGTCTTCTTCGGACCAGCGGCCGTTGTCGACCAGGTGGTTAACGTTGGCACCGTAGGCGCCGTCGGCATTGCCGTAGACCCGCAGCGAGGCGGTTTCCAGGTCGCAGTTGTGTTCCTGCTGGTAGCGCAGCGCATGTTTGCGCACAAAGTTCTGGGCCAGTGGTTCGTCGGCCGACGCTGCCATGAACGACGCTTCGGCCAGCAGCTTGATCTGCAGCGGCATCAGGTCGCGGAAGATGCCCGAGAGCGTAATGACCACATCAATGCGTGGGCGGCCGAGATCGCTGAGTGGCACCAGCATGGCACCGGCCAGCCGGCCATAGCTGTCGAAACGCGGCTTGGCGCCCAGCAAGGCCAGCGCCTGACCAATCTGGCTGCCTTCGCTCTTGAGGTTATCGCTGCCCCACAGCACCATGGCCACCGATTCCGGCAGCGGGTTGCCGTCGGCCTGGTAGCGGGCCAGCAAGCGCTCGGCCTGCTGGGCGCCGTCCTGCACCGCAAAGGCGCTGGGAATGCGGAAGGGGTCAAAGCCGTGCAGGTTGCGGCCGGTAGGCAGCACCGCGGGCGTACGCACGATGTCGCCGCCCGGTGCAGGGCGCATGTAGCGGCCATCCAGCGCTTTCAGCAGGCCGGTGGTTTCAGTATCTTCGGCGAGCCAGCGGTTGGCCTGCACAAGATCTGCAAAAAGCGCGCGTTGTGTGTCGTCTGCGCCGGCCAGAGCGTGTTCGGCCGACCCCGTAGTAACCAGCACATCCAGCAGGTGACGCTCGGGCTTCACGCCGTGCGAGGCTTCGGCCATGGCCATCAGCATGTCCACCCGCTGCGCAGGGGTGAGCACCTGCCCCACCACATGCAGGCCATGCGGAATCAGCGTGTACTCCAGCTCCAGAATGGCATGGCCCAGGCGCTGGATCTGCGCTTCCAGCGCCACGCGGTCCAGCGCGTTCCAACAGGGTTCGATGGTGGCCAAATCAAGTTCTGCTGCCTGGCTTTGCACAAGGGCTGCCAGCGCAGCGCGCTCGTCGGCGGCGTCTGGCGCTACCGCGCGCCAGCGTTCCAGCGAGGCTTTCAAGTCCAGGAGGCCGCGGTACAGGCCGGCTTCGGCCACCGGTGGCGTGAGGTAGCTGATGAGCGTGGCGCCGGCGCGGCGCTTGGCGATCGCACCTTCCGAAGGGTTGTTGGACGCGTACAGATAGAAGTTGGGCAGGTCGCCAATCATCCGGTCGGGCCAGCAGGCGCCCGACATGCCAGCCTGCTTGCCGGGCATGAATTCGAGTGCGCCGTGGGTGCCGAAATGCAGCACCGCATGGGCGGCAAAGTCTTCGCGCAGGTAGCGGTAGAAGGCCGAGAAAGCATGGGTGGGTGCAAAGCCTTTTTCGAACAAGAGGCGCATGGGGTCGCCTTCGTAGCCAAAGCCGGGCTGCACGCTGACCAGCACGTTGCCGTACTGCTGGCCCAGCACAAAAATGCCCTGGCCGTTGCTTTGCTGGCGGCCGGGGGCGGCGCCCCACTGGGCCTCGATCTGTTTGAGCCAGCGCTCGCGGCGGACATGGTCGTCGGCCGCAATGACGGTGTGCACATTGGCATCGGCGCCGTACTGGTCCTTGTTGCCCAGAATGATGCTGTCGCGCAAGGTGTCTACCGATTCCGGCAGGTCGACCGTATAACCCTCACGCTTGAGTGCGTGCAGGGTATTGAAAAGCGACTCGAACACGGCCAGGTAAGCGGCAGTGCCGGTATTGCCGGCATTCGGCGGAAAGTTGAACAGCACCACGGCCAGCTTGCGCTGGGCACGTTCGGAGCGGCGCAAGGCCACCAGCTTGGCCACGCGGGATGCCAGCATGGCGGTGCGCTCGGTGCAGGTGTGCATGTCCTGCGCGTTGGAGGTGGCATCAAAAGTGCAGGCCTTATGGCAGCCGGTGCAGGTGACGCCGGCAGCGCCCGAGCGGCCACCAAAAACCATGGGCACAGTGGCGCCGTCGAGTTCAGGAATGGCCACCATGATGGTGTTTTCCACTGGCAGCAGGCCGCGGTCGGAGCCGCCCCACTGGTCCAGCGTCTGGAACTCCACCGGATGGGCGGCGAGGTAGGGCACGTCCAGCGCGGCCAGTGTGTCCTCGGCCGATTTCGCGTCGTTGTAGGCGGGGCCGCCGACCAGCGAGAAACCCGACAGCGACACCACGGCGTCCACCACCGCGCGGCCGTCCTTTTGAAAAAACTTCTCGATGGCGGGCCGGGAATCCAGGCCGGCGGCAAAGGCGGGTACGACCTGCAGGCCCTGCACTTCCATCGCGGCAATCACTGCGTCGTAGTGGCTGGCATTGCCCGCCAGCAAATAGGAACGTAACAGCAGCAGGCCCACGCGGCCACGGGCCCGGTCATCCGGCACCACGGTGGGCAGCAGTTCGGCCTGCTCTGCCAGCCGGCTTTTCATGCGCGGGTGGTAGACGCCGGTCTCGGGGTAATCGATGGGCGCAGCCACCTTGCCCTGGCCACGCAGGCTGCGGCGCGGGCCGTCGGCATAACGGTCGATCAGGAAGCGCACCATGTTGGCCATGTTGTCTTCTGAGCCACCGAGCCAGTACTGCAGCGTGAGGAAATAGGCGCGCACGTCCTGCGCGGTGCCAGGGATGAAACGCAGGATCTGCGGCAACCGGCGCAGCATCTTCATCTGCTGGGCGCCGCCGGTAGCAGCTTTTTCCTTGTTGCCGCGCAGGCGCTTGAGCAAGGCCATCGGACCGCTGGTGGGGCCCGACATATTGAATTTGCCAACCCGGGTCAGTTTGACGACTTCGGCGGCCGACATGGCGCAGACCATGGCATCGCAATGCTCGCGGCGGGCCAGCAGCGCGGGCAACACCGGCAGAAAATGGTCTTCCATGAACAACATCGTGGCAATCACGATGTCGCCCTGGGCGATGTCGTCCTGGCAGCGCTTGAGTGCAGCGGTGTTGACGCTCCACTCGGAGGCCGCATGCACCTGCAGCGACAACCCCGGCATCTGCCGCACCAGCGACACCCGCGCCCGCGCGATGGCGCTGGCCAGGTGCGTGTCCATCGTCACGATGACGACACGGATGGGCGTGCGGTCAACGGCCGAAGTGTGCTTTGGCGTCATACAGGGTGTCGATGGTGATCACGGCTACGCCACGTTCAGAGGCAAACCGCTCGGTATTGCGCCGGGCCTTGCCGCGCACGAAAAAAGGAATCTTGTTCAGCTCCTGCTGTGCGTCCGGCGCCCAGGAGGTAGCAATACTTTCCACCTGGCTAGGATCCGAGCCAGGCGTCACGGTCATCGCCGGCGCGCTGGCCGGTGCCGGCATGGGCTGTACTGCCGGCCGGTCTGCAACAGCAGGGCTGGCATGGCCCAGATGCGAAGGCGCCGCGCCGTCGTGGAATTCAAAGTCGCCGCGGAACATCGTGATCAGGTGCTCTTCCAGACCCATCATCAGCGGATGGACCCAGGTATCGAACAACACGTTGGCGCCTTCAAAACCCATTTGCGGTGAGTAGCGTGCGGGGAAGTCCTGCACATGGACGGGCGCAGAGATCACGGCGCAGGGAACCGACAGGCGCTTGGCAATGTGGCGCTCCATCTGCGTACCCAGCACCAGCTCGGGTTGCAGTTCGGCCACCTTGGCTTCCACGTCAAGGTAGTCGTCGGTGATCAGGGCCTCGACGCCGTACAGCAGGGCCGCCTCACGCAGTTCGCGGGCAAATTCGCGCTGGTAGGTGCCGATGCCCACCACGGTGAAGCCAAATTCAGTGGCCGCTACCCGTGCGGCGGCTACCGCATGGGTGGCGTCGCCGAAAACAAAAACGCGCTTGCCGGTCAGGTAGGTTGAGTCGACCGAGCGCGAGTACCAGGTGGCGCGGGCGGTCGCGCCCTTTAGCGCAGCCTCGGCATCCAGTCCGGCCAGCGTTGCCACTTCGGCAATGAAGGCGCGGGTAGCGCCTGCACCTATTGGAATGGTCTTGGTGCAGGGCTGGCCGAAATTACGGGTCAGCCACTGCGCGGTTTGGGACGCGGTCTCGGGGTACAGATTGACGTTGAAGTCGGCCTCGCCGAGCCGCGCCAGATCGTCGGGTGTGGCGCCCAGCGGAGCTACCACGCTGACCGTCACGCCCATCTGCTCCAGCAACTGCGAGATTTCGCGCACATCATCGCGATGGCGAAAGCCCAGCGCGGTGGGGCCCAGGATGTTGCAGCGGGGGCGCTGGCCTTCGGGCCGCGGCGCCCGGGTGGTACCGGGTGCGGGACGGTGCGGGCTGGCGAGAGCGCGCACCATTTGGTAAAACGTTTCCGACGCGCCCCAGTTTTCCTTGCGCTGGTAGGACGGCAGCTCCAGTGCGATTACAGGCACAGGCAAATTAAGGGCGCTGGCCAGACCACCGGGGTCGTCCTGAATCAGCTCAGCGGTGCACGAAGCGCCCACCATCATGGCTTTGGGCTTGAAGCGGTTGTAGGCGTCCAGCGCAGCCGTCTTGAACAGCTGGGCGGTATCGCCACCCAGGTCGCGCGCCTGGAAGGTGGTGTAGGTCACCGGCGGCCGGGTCGGTAGCCGTTCAATCATGGTGAACAGCAGGTCGGCATAGGTGTCGCCCTGGGGGGCGTGCAGTACATAGTGCACGTCCTTCATGGCGGTGGCCACGCGCATGGCGCCCACATGGGGCGGGCCTTCGTAAGTCCACAGGGTGAGTTGCATGCGTTGTGCCTCAGGCCACCAGACGGGTTTGCCGTTGCAGCGGCCGGGTGAACAACTCGGCGAGATCTGCCGCCTGGTCGTAACCCTGAATCGGAGTGAAAACCAGCTCGATGGCCCACTTGGTGGTCATGCCTTCGGACTCCAGCGGGTTAGCCAGGCCCAGGCCGCAGACCACGATGTCGGGCCGGGCGGCGCGGCAGCGGTCGAGTTGTTTGTCGACGTCCTGCCCCTCGGAAAGCGCAGTACCGGGGGGCAATAGCGCCAGTTCTTCGGCAAGGTGCTGGCGGTGCAGGTAGGGCGTGCCCACCTCGGCCAGGCCCATGCCCAGTTCGCGTGACAGAAAACGTGCCAGTGGAATCTCGAGCTGGGAGTCGGGAAAAAAGAAAACTGTTTTGCCGCTGAGCTGCAGCTTGTGGCGGGCCAGCGCCTGCTGGGCGCGTTCTTGTTGCGTCGCCACCACGCTGGCGAAATGCGCTGCGGCGATCTGCCAGGCATCTGCTGCTGCTTTCAGCCAAGCGGTTGTGCCTTCTACGCCCAACGGGAACGGGGCGGCCAGGCGCCTTGCACCGCGGGCTTCCAGGCAGCGCGCGGTGTCGGCCAGAAAAGGCTGGGCCAGTAGAAAACGGGTATTTGGGCCAATAGGCGCGAGGTCAGCGGCGTGACGCGGCGGGAAAAAGCGCACCGGGCCCACGCCCAGTTGCTGGAACAGGCGCAAAAACTGGTCTTCCACCACGTCGGCCAGCGCGCCCACCACCAACAGGCTGGGCGGCGCATCGGGCGCTGCCACAGGCAAGTCGGGCACCAGCGATGCCAGGCAGGCGTCTTCGCCCTGGGTGAAGGTGGTTTCGATACCGCTGCCCGAATAGTTCAGGATACGTACCTTGGGTGAAAACTGGGTCGACAGACGGCTGGCGGCTCGGGACAGATCGAGCTTGATGACTTCGGACGGGCAGGAGCCCACCAGAAACAGCAGCTTGATGTCGGGCCGGCGATCCAGCAGCCGGGTGACCACACGATCAAGTTCGTCGTTGGCGTCGGAGAGGCCGGCCAGATCGCGCTCGTCAATGATGGCGGTGGCAAAGCGGGGCTCGGCAAAAATCATCACCCCGGCGGCCGACTGGATCAGATGGGCGCAGGTGCGTGAGCCCACCACCAGGAAGAATGCATCCTGAATCTTGCGGTGCAGCCAGATGATGCCGGTCAGCCCGCAAAACACTTCGCGCTGGCCGCGCTGGCGCAGCACCGGCAAATCATCGCAACCGGCAGTGGCTGGGACCGGGTGCAGTGGAATCACCGGGCTCATGCGGCCACCTCGTGGGCGGTGCGGGCGGGCAGGGCCGTCTTGGCCTGCTGCAGCCGGGCGGCGCGCAACTTCAAAATAAACTGGGTGGCATTGATGGCGTAGGCGGCGTAGGCCGCCAGCGCCAGGTGCATTTGCTGCGTGACGCTCAAGCTGTGGGTCCACCAGGCCACCAGGTAGGCGGTATGCAGGGCCAGCACCAGCATGCTGAAAACGTCTTCCCAGAAAAACGCGTCTGCAAAGAGGTATTTGCCGAAAACCACCTTTTCCCAGATGCAGCCGGTCACCATGATGGCGTAGAGCAGTCCGGTCTTGACGACGATCGATGCGGTGGCGATGCCTTCGCCGGCGCCGGTGCCCAGAAACCGGAGAACCAGCAACAGACTGACCAAAAAAGCCACAAACTGCACTGGCGCCAGGATGCCCTGGACCAAGGTCCAGACGCTGGCATCGCGCCGAATACGTTGCTCAGGGGTGTAAAGCGGCGGCCGGACGGGCCCTCTTGCCGTAATCTTGGTTGCCAGATCTTTGTCCATGGATGCACTCTAGATGTGCCCACCATATATGTCAACCTAAGTTGACGTAAATAATAATTGACACGGCTAGGGGTTTTCGCCATCCTTCGACTTAATCCTTTGACACTTATTTGTTGAAGCGGTTAAAAAGCAACTGGGTTCACTGCTCGGCCGTGAACGATGAACCCGGAGGTTGATGTCAGTTCTCGCGGTCGTAAAAACAGTTTGGTCTCACGTACCTGCCAGGGCTTAGGCCCCGTGCCTTGACGCGCAAACCGACACATTTCTTGAGGAGATGCGCAATGGACGGAGCAGCAGGCGGCGGAGTTCGCCCTACTTCAATTTCCCGCGACACCTGGGGCTCGCCTGAGCCGCTGGGGCGCCATGCCGCCGACCGTTACGGCGGGCAAAACCACCGCGATGAAGCCGCAGACAGGATGCTGTGGCTGATGCGAACCATAGAAACCGAAATCATTCCGCGGCTCATGTTGGCCCACAAGCCGGTGTCGTTGGTGCCAGTCGCCAACCGTGCGGTACACGGCATGGTGACAGGCCAGGAAGTGGCCGAGCTGGCCCGTATCGTGGTGGAAGAAGAGGCTGCTGCCTGTGTTGCCTATGTGGACAGCGTCCGTCTCAGCGGGGTTGCGCTCGAGCGCATTTACACCGACTTGCTGGCGCCTGCTGCGCGTCGTTTGGGTGAGTTGTGGGAGGCTGATCTGTGTGATTTCACTCAGGTCACGCTGGGGCTATGGCGGTTGCAGAAGGTCATGTACGACCTCAGCCCGGTATTCCAGACGGAGGCCATGCGCCGGTCGCACACCAAGCGCGCAATGCTGGTGCCGGTGCCGGGATCGCAGCACACCCTGGGCGTTTTTATGGTGTCGGAGTTTTTCCGCCGGGCGGGTTGGGATGTCTGGGGTGAGCCCAATACCAGCCGGGCCGATTTGATGCGCCATGTCAAAAACGACTGGTTCGACGTGATTGGTTTCTCAGTGGGTGCAGAAAACCAATTGGCCGAGCTGGCGTCGGTTATTCTTGCGGTAAGGCAAGCCTCGCGTAACAAAGCGATACACATCATGGTGGGTGGCCCCGTTTTTGTGGCCCATCCAGATTGGGTGAGCGAGGTGGGAGCAGATCTCACCGCCCGCGATGCGGAAGAAGCTGTTGCGAAGGCTGAAAGCCTGGTCGGGCAACCGGTCAGCCCGAGTTGATTATTGGATTTTTCTTCTGGACACGCCTAGATGTACTGAGGCGGCCCGGACGATGAAAAGGATGTTGTGAAGCAATTTGAGACCCTGAAGCAGACCCTTGGCGGAATCGACGCTGGGACAGCCGCTTCCCTGATTGCCGCCGCTGCCGATGTGGCGCTGGTGGTGGACAGCGCGGGCATTATTCAGGATGTTTCTGTTGGCAATGGCGACCTGGCCATCGACGGCTGTGCCGAATGGGTGGGGCGTAGCTGGATTGACACCGTCACCCCCGAGAGTCGGCCCAAGATTACGGCCCTGCTGAAAGACGCCGACCAGCCCGACGCGCGGCGCTGGCGGCATGTGAACTACCCGTCCAAGCAAGGGGCGGACATTCCCTTGATGTATTCCGCTGTCCAACTGGAAGCCGGCGGACGGGTGGTGGCGCTCGGCCGCGATCTGCGCAGCATGGCCTCGCTGCAGCAGCGCCTGGTGGATGCCCAGCAGTCGATGGAACACGACTACATGCGGCTGCGCCACCTGGAGGCGCGCTACCGGCTGCTGTTTGACATGGCCTCGGACGCGGTGCTGGTAATCGACGGCACTTCGCTCAAGGTCGTTGAGGCCAACCCTGCCGCTATCAAGCTGATCGGCGTGCCCGCCAAAAAAATCATGGGCCACCCGGTGGTGGATTATTTCAGCGAGGGTTCGCGCACCGACGTTGCCAACCTGCTGGGCAGCGTCACCACCGACGGCAAGGCCGACGGCGTGGAGGTCACTCTGCCAGGACAGTCCGACCGGCTGTCGCTGTCGGCGTCGCTGTACCGCCAGGAAACCGGTTCACTGATTCTGGTGCATCTGCGCGTGCCGCCGCCCCAGAAATCGGCCCTGGCCGATGGCATTACCTCCATGACCATGCGTGTGCTGTCGCAGGCCCCGGATGCTTTTGTGGTGACCGACATGGCTGGGCAGATTCTGACTGCCAACCAGGCCTTTCTGGGTATGTGCCAGTTGTCGCGCTCGGAGCAGGTGGTCGACGAATCGCTTGACCGCTGGCTGGGGCGCTCTGGCGTAGACCTCAGCGTGTTGCTGGCCAACCTCCGGCAGCGGGGTTCAGTACGGCTGTTCTCAACCTCGGTGCGCGGCGCCAACGGCACCGTGATCGACGTCGAAATTTCAGCAATTGCGGTCACCTCCGGTGAATTTCCGTGCCTGGGTTTCACCATCCGCGATACCGGCCCCCGTTTGGGGTCCGACGTACGCAACCGCCGCGAACTTCCGCGCTCGGCGGCGCAGCTCACCGAGCTGGTGGGCCGGGTGCCGCTGAAAGACATCGTCGGCGAAACCACCGACATGATCGAGCAGTTGTGCATCGAGGCGGCACTGGAGCTGACCCAGGACAACCGGGCTTCGGCCTCGGAGATGCTCGGCCTGTCGCGCCAGAGCCTGTACGTCAAGCTGCGCCGCTTTGGCCTGGGTGACCTGTCGCCCGACGGCGAAAAATAAGATGGCTCCCGGTGCGCTGCGCACCGAATTAAGTGTAAATCTTAGTTGACAGTATTTTGTGTCAGATGCAAGATGCTTGCATGGCATTTCCTGCGCTTTCCGCAGTCACCGAGCTGTTCAAACCCATCACCTGGTTCCCGCCAATGTGGGCTTTTACCTGCGGCGTAGTCGCCTCGGGTGAAGGTTTCAGCACCCGCGCTGCGGTGATCGCCACCGGCGTGTTGCTCGCGGGTCCGCTGGTCTGCGCTACCAGCCAGGCGGTCAACGACTGGTTTGATCGCCATGTCGACGCCATCAATGAGCCGCACCGTCCGATCCCTTCCGGCCGCATCCCAGGCCGTTGGGGCCTTTACCTTGCAATCGCTTGGACCCTGCTGTCGTTACTGGTGGCCAGCACGCTGGGGCTGTGGGGTTTTCTGGCGGGTGCCCTCGGGCTGGCGTTGGCCTGGGCCTACAGCGCGCCGCCGCTGCGCCTCAAGCGCAACGGCTGGTGGGGCAATGCCGCCTGCGGCCTGTCGTACGAAGGGCTGGCCTGGGTTACCGGGGCTGCGGTGATGGCGGGCAGCACGCTGCCGGGCAGCCGCTCTTTGTTGCTGGCGCTGCTGTACAGCATCAGCGCCCACGGCATCATGACCCTTAATGATTTCAAGGCCATAGAAGGTGACCGTCAGATGGGCATCGGTTCGCTGCCGGTGCGCTTGGGTGTCGACAACGCCGCGCAAGTGGCCTGTTGGGTGATGGCCGTGCCGCAAGTGGTGGTGATTGCCATGCTGTTCTCATGGCAGGCGCCCTGGCACGCGCTGGCCGTCGTCGGCTTGCTTGCCGCCCAGCTCATACTGATGCGCCACTTCACCCGCGCGCCAGTGGCCCGCGCACTTTTTTACAGCGGCTTTGGTGTGCCACTGTTTGTAGCCGGAATGATGGTCAGCGCCTTTGCGCTGCGCTCGGTGGGTGGGGGCAACTGATGTCGGTCGCCCCACAAAATCTGGGATGGCTGGGCATTTCGCGTTTGGGGCTGGTGCAAGCGGCGCTGGGTGCGGTGGTTGTGCTTGCCACGTCTACCCTGAACCGCGTCATGGTGGTGGAGTGGGCGCTGCCCGCACTGCTGCCCGGAATTCTGGTGGCAGTGCACTACCTGGTGCAGGTTCTGCGTCCGCGCATGGGTTTTGGCTCTGACCTGGGTGCGCGGCGCACACCATGGATTGTGGGTGGCATGGGCGTTCTCGCGACCGGAGGCCTGGTGTCGGCCGTTGCCACCGCACTGATGGGGGCCTTCCCCGTGCCAGGCATTGCGCTGGCTCTGGTGGGTTTTGTTCTGATTGGCGTGGGTGTCAGCGCCAGCGGCACCTCTTTGCTGGTGTTGCTGGCCAAACGTGTTGCCGAGCACCGCCGCGCGGCCGCTGCCACCACGGTGTGGGTCATGATGATTGCCGGCTTTGCCATTACCGCCGGCGTAGCAGGCCAGTTGCTTGACCCGTTTTCGCCAGCCCGACTGGTGGCGGTGGCGGCCGGTGTTTCAGGCCTGGCGATGGTGGTTACGGTGCTGGCTTTGTATGGCGTCGAAGGTTATCCCGAAAGGCCCGCTGCTTCGACCGAAAGCAGCGCTCCACCTCCTGCATTTCGAGACGCACTGCGCCAGGTCTGGGCCGAGCCGGTAGCGCGCCAGTTCACCATCTTTGTGTTTATTTCCATGCTGGCCTACAGCTCGCAGGACTTGATCCTGGAGCCCTTCGCCGGCGAGGTGTTTGGCTACACGCCGGGTGAGTCCACCAAATTGTCGGGCCTGCAGCACGGCGGCGTGCTGGCCGGCATGCTGCTGATGGCGGCTGCAGGCAGCCTGTTTTCCGGCAGCCGCTGGGGTTCGCTGCGGCATTGGGCAGTCTACGGTTGTGTGGCTTCGGCACTGGCTTTGCTGGGCCTGGCCGCTGCGGGCTTGATGGGTCCGCAATGGCCATTCAAGGCTACCGTTTTTGTACTGGGTGTGTCCAACGGCGCTTTCTCCATTGCGGCCATCGGCTCCATGATGCGTCTGGCCGGCGAAGGTCGTGCTTCGCGGGAGGGCGTTCGCATGGGCATGTGGGGCGCGGCGCAAGCCGTGGCCTTTGGCCTGGGGGGCCTGATAGGCACAGGCGCCAGCGATCTGGCCCGCTGGGCGCTCGGTTCGCCATCGGCAGCCTACACCGCTGTATTTGCCTTTGAGGCAGCCCTGTTCCTGGGGGCGGCTATCCTGGCGGCCCGTCTGGGGCAGGTGGCCCCTGCGCGGCCTGCCGCCTCTCCTTCTCCGGTCAATGTTGCTGCCCTGCAGCAGAGGTCTTTTCCATGAACAGCCCCGAAACCTTTGATGTGGTGGTGGTCGGCGGTGGCCCCGCAGGTTCTACTGCGGCCCACGACCTTGCGCGGCGTGGCCGACGGGTGCTGTTGCTAGACCGCGCCGGGCGCATCAAGCCCTGCGGCGGCGCTATTCCGCCCAAACTCATCGAAGAGTTCGAGATTCCCGACCATCTGCTGGTGGCCAAAGCGCGCGCTGCGCGCATGGTGGCACCGTCCGACACCTGTGTCGATATGCCCATTGAAGGCGGCTTTGTTGGTATGGTCGACCGCGACTCGTTCGACGAATGGCTGCGCGTGCGCGCTGCAGAGGCAGGAGCAGTGCGTCGTATTGGCAGCTTTGAGCGGCTCAGCCGCGATACCGACGGCGTCAGCGTGCTGCACTACACCGCACGCGACCGTGCTGGCTCGGGTGCAGGCGTGGCCGCCACGGTACGCGCCCGCATGGTGATTGGCGCTGACGGTGCCAAGTCCGGCGTTGGCCGGCAGGCGCAAGTACCTGGTGCCGAGCGCAACGACTACTGCTTTGCGTACCACGAGATTATTCGGGTACCGCAAAACAAGCCCGCCGGCTACGACGGCGCGCGCTGCGATGTTTATTACCAGGGCAAGCTCTCGCCCGATTTTTACGGCTGGGTCTTTCCGCATGGGGACACGATGAGCGTGGGCACCGGCAGCGCCGACAAGGGCTTTTCTCTGCGCGGTGCGGTGGGCCAGTTGCGCGAGCAGGCCGGCCTGGCCGGTGGCGAGGTGCTGCGGCGCGAGGGCGCTCCGCTGCCCATGCGCCCGCTCAAGCGCTGGGACAATGGCCGCGACGTGGTGCTGGCCGGCGACGCTGCCGGTGTGGTGGCGCCGGCTTCGGGCGAAGGCATTTACTACGCCATGTGTGGCGGCCGCTTGGCGGCCGATGCGGTAGAGGCGGCCCTGGTCAGTGGCAACCCGCAGGCCCTGCGGCAGGCCCGCCAGCGTTTCATGAAATTGCATGGCACCGTATTCCGGGTGCTGGGCATCATGCAGTGGTTCTGGTATTCCAGCGAGAAACGGCGCGAGCGTTTTGTGAGCATTTGCCGCGACAAGGATGTGCAGCAGCTCACCTTCGAGTCCTACATGCACAAAAAGCTGGTGCGTAAAAAGCCGCTGGCGCATGTGCGTATCTTTTTCAAGGACCTGGCCCATTTGCTGGGCCTCGCGCATGTGTGAGCATGGGCTATGAAAAGCAGCAAGCCGGTGTGGGTCGCTGCCGCGGCCGCCTGCGGCGTGGCGCTGTTGGGCGGACTCATGACCGATATCGGCGCCTGGTACCTGGCGCTGCGCCAGCCGGCTTGGAAGCCGCCCGACTGGCTGTTCGGTCCGGCCTGGACCCTGATTTTTGCGCTAGCCGCGGCAGCGGGTGTGAAGGCGTGGCGCCGCGCGCCAACGCAGGCCGACCGCGAATGGCTGCTGGCCCTGTTTGCGCTCAACGGCTTTCTCAACGTGTTGTGGAGCCTGCTGTATTTCCGGTTGCGCCGGCCCGACTGGGCGTTGGCCGAAGTAGGCCTGCTGTGGTTGTCGATTGCCCTGTTGATGCTGGTGTTGTGGCGCTACGCCCGACCAGCCACCTGGCTGCTGCTGCCTTATTTGCTTTGGGTGACGTTTGCTGCAGTGCTGAACTGGACCACGGTACAGCTCAACGGGCCGTTCGCCATGGCGATGGCGCCATGACCTATCGCGGGGCGTACCATGCTTGAGTTGCGCGGTGTGACCTGCGTGCGCGGTGGTCGGCCGCTGTTCAGCGGCATCACTGCCAGCGCGCGTACCGGCGAACTGCTGCGTATCCGCGGTGGCAACGGCTCCGGCAAAACCAGCCTGCTGCGCATGGTGTGTGGCCTGTCGGCGCCGGCACAAGGCCAGGTACTCTGGGGCGGAGAGAAGGTCGCCACGCTCCGCGAGGAAATGGGTCGGCAACTGGTCTACATCGGTCATGCTGCTGCGCTCAAGGACGATTTGTCGGCACTTGAAAACCTGCAGAGCGCGGCCAGTCTTTCGGGCAACCCCTGCAGTACGGCCGAGGCGCTGCGTGCGCTGGGCGACAGTGGCCTGCGCGGGCGCGAGCGCCTGCCGGCCCGCGTGCTGTCGCAAGGCCAGCGGCGGCGGGCCGCACTGGCCCGGCTGGCGCTGGGAAACTCCACGCCCCTGTGGGTGCTGGACGAACCCTTCAACGCACTCGACTCTGTGGCCACCACCTGGCTGGCGGGCTGTATTGCTGGCCAGTTGCGGCGCGGCGGTGTGGTGGTTTTGACCAGCCACCAGGACACCGTGCTGGACGGCGGCGCCAGCGAAGTATCGGTGGCGCTGTGACGGCCGTGCTTGTTCCCGCCGTGGCAGCACCGGTCGCGGTACCTGGCGTCTGGGTTGGTCTGCGCGATATCTGCGCCCGCGACCTGCGCATTGCCTGGCGGCGCCGGTCCGACACCCTGGCGGCGCTGTTTTTCTTTGTGGTGGTCGCCAGCCTGTTTCCCCTGGGTGTGGGCCCCGAGCCAGCCCTGCTGCGCAGCCTGGCACCGGGCGTGTTGTGGGTAGCGGCGCTCCTGGCCTCCATGTTGTCACTGGGCCGGCTGTTCACCGACGATTTTCAGGACGGCACGCTGGAGCAACTGCTGCTGTCGGCCACACCGCTGCCACTCCTGGTGCTGGGCAAGGTGCTGGCGCACTGGATGGGCTCCGGCCTGCTGCTGGTACTGGCCGCGCCACTGCTCGCGCTGCAGTTTGATTTGCCGGGCGACGCCACGGCGGTCCTGGTCGCGTCGCTGCTGCTGGGTACGCCGCTTTTAAGTCTGGTGGGTGCCATCGGCGCGGCGCTCACGGTAGGGGTGCGCGGGGCCAGTGTGCTGCTGTCGCTGCTGGTGCTGCCCCTGGTGGTGCCGGTGCTGATTTTTGGTGCCGGCGCGGTAGAAGCCGCCCGCAGTGGCCTGGGTGTAGCTGCGCATTTCTCGCTGCTGGCAGCCATGCTGCTGGTAGCTTTGTTTCTGGCGCCGCTGGTTACCGCTGCGGCGCTGCGCATTGCGCTGGACTGAAACGCCCGAGGCCCTTATGCAATCCCAAGAATTCAACTGGTTCAAATACGCGGCGCCGCAGCGCTTCCATGCGCTCACCGGGCCGTGGGTGCGCTGGTTCTACGGCGCTGCTGCGCTGTTGGCGATTGCCGGTCTGTGGGTGGGCTTGCTGCTGGCGCCTACCGATGCGCAGCAGGGCGAGTCCTACCGCATCATTTTTGTCCATGTGCCTGCCGCCTGGATGTCGATGGTGATCTACGTTGCGATGGCATTCTGGGCGGGCGTGGGGCTGGTGTTCAACGCGCGGCTGGCGTCCATGATGGCCCTGGCCTTGGCCCCCACCGGCGCGCTGATGACTTTTCTGGCCTTGTGGACCGGCGCACTGTGGGGCAAGCCAACCTGGGGCACCTGGTGGGTTTGGGACGCCCGGCTTACCTCGGAATTGCTGCTGCTGTTTTTGTACCTGGGCTACCTGTCGTTGCACGCCGCCATCGAGGACACCCGGCGCGCCGACCGGGCTGCGGCGCTGCTGGCGCTGGTAGGTGTGGTCAATATCCCCATCATCTACTTTTCGGTGCAGTGGTGGAACACCCTGCACCAAGGCGCGTCGGTCAGCCTCAGCAAGGCGCCCAGCATGGCTACACCCATGCTGTTGGGCATGCTGCTGATGGCGCTGGCGTTCTGGATGTATTCCATCGCGGTGGCGTTGTCGCGGGTACGCACCCTGGTGCTTGAACGCGAACAACACACCGCCTGGGCGCGCCGGGCGGTGCACGCCGAAATGGGGGCTGTATGAACTGGAGCAGCGTGTCTGATTTTCTGGCCATGGGTGGCTATGGCCTGTATGTCTGGGGTTCTTTTGGCATGGTGGCCGCGGCGCTTATCGCCGAGGTCGTATTGCTGAAGGCCCGCCGGCTGGCGCTGGCCCGGTCGTTGGTACACCAGGATGATTACCACTTGGCCGACCACCAGGAGGTTGCCCATGAAGGCCAGAACTAAACGGCTTGCGGTGGTGCTGGTGGGCCTGACTACGCTGGCCACCGCGTCGGCGCTGGTGCTCAACGCTTTTCAGAGCAATCTCGTGTTTTTCTTCAGCCCCTCGCAGGTGCAGGCCAAAGAAGCGCCGCAGGGCCGCAGCTTTCGTATCGGCGGGCTGGTGCAGGACGGCAGCCTGCAGCGCACCTCCGGTGGCCTCACGGTGCACTTCGTGGTGACCGACATGGCCAAAACCGTGCCCGTCACCTACACCGGTCTGCTGCCCGACTTGTTTAAAGAAGGCAAGGGCGTAGTGGCGCAGGGCAAGCTGGGCGCCGATGGGGTGTTCCACGCCGACCAGGTACTGGCCAAACACGACGAAAACTACATGCCGCCCGAAGCCGCTGAAGCCCTGCAACGCGCCCAGGCCAGCATGCAGAGCGGGCAGCCTGCCACCCTGTCCACCATGGCTCCCACAGTCACTGGCATGCGCCCATGATTGCTGAACTGGGCCACCTTGCGCTGATTCTTGCCCTGCTGGTGGCAGCCGTGCAGGCGGTGCTTCCGCTGCTCGGTGCTGCGCGCAACAATGCCACCTGGATGGCGATGGCAAGGCCGGCCGCATTGGCGCAGTTTGTATTGGTGGTGCTGGCTTTTGCCGCGCTGACCTATGCTTTTGTAGCCCACGATTTTTCGGTGCGCTACGTGGCCCAGCATTCCAACTCGGCGCTGCCGCTGGCCTACCGCATCAGCGCCGTATGGGGCGGGCACGAGGGCTCGATTTTGTTGTGGAGCCTGATGCTCGCCGGCTGGACCCTGGCGGTGGCACTGCGCTCGCGCCAGTTGCCACAGGCCATGGTGGCCCGCATTCTGGGCGTGATGGGACTGGTGAGCTGCGGCTTTTTGCTGTTCACGCTGTTCACCTCCAACCCCTTTGTGCGGCTGGTGCCAGCCGCCGCGGATGGGCAGGACCTGAACCCCCTGCTGCAAGACCCCGGCATGGTGTTCCACCCGCCGCTGCTCTACATGGGTTATGTGGGTTTCTCTGTGGCCTTTGCCTTTGCCGTGGCGGCCCTGCTGTCGGGCCAGCTCGACAGCGCCTGGGCGCGCTGGTCGCGGCCCTGGACCACCATTGCCTGGAGCTTTCTGACGCTCGGTATTGCGCTGGGCAGTGCCTGGGCTTATTACGAGCTGGGCTGGGGCGGCTGGTGGTTCTGGGACCCGGTGGAAAACGCGTCTTTCCTGCCCTGGCTGGTGGGCACGGCGCTGATCCATTCGCTGGCCGTGACCGAAAAGCGCGCCAGCTTCAAGATGTGGACGGCGCTTTTGGCCATTCTGGCTTTTTCGCTGTCGCTGTTGGGCACCTTCCTCGTGCGCTCGGGCGTGCTCAGTTCGGTGCATGCCTTTGCCACCGACCCCGCGCGTGGCGTTTTCATCCTAGCGTTTTTACTGGTGGTGGTGGGTGGTTCGCTGGCGCTGTTTGCCTGGCGTGCTCCCAAGGTAGGGCTGGGCAACGGCTTTGGTGCCGTATCGCGCGAATCCATGTTGCTGGCCAACAATGTGCTGCTGCTGGTAGCCGCCGCCGCCGTGCTGCTGGGCACACTCTACCCGCTGGCCATCGACGCGCTGGGCTTGGGCAAACTCTCGGTAGGCCCGGCGTATTTCGAGACCGTATTTGTGCCGCTCATAGCGCCCGCACTGTTTTTGATGGGCGTGGGCCCTATCGCGCGCTGGCAGCAAGCCACGCTGCCCGAACTGGGCCGGCGGCTGCGCTGGGCGCTGGCGGTGAGTCTGGCCAGCGCCTGCATCGCGCCGCTGGTGCTGGGCCACTGGACGGTGATGATCGGTTTTGGCCTGTTGCTGGCCGTGTGGATTGCCGCTACGGCTGCGGTCAGCCTGCACGGCAAGCTGCGGGGCCACGCGCTGCGCGACTGGCCAGGCCGGCTGGCGCTGCAGCCGGGCAGCTACTACGGCATGCTGCTGGCGCACCTGGGTGTGGCGGTGTTTGTCGCTGGCGTCACGCTGGTGCGTGGCTACGAGACCGAGCACGATGTGCGCATGGCGCTGGGCGACACCACCACGGTGGCCGGCTACACCGTGCGGCTGGACCGCCTGCGCGAGGTGCGCGGCCCCAACTACACCAGCGCCCGCGCCACCATGTCGGTGCTGCGCAATGGGCAGGTGCAGACCGTGCTGGAACCCGAAAAGCGGCTGTACACCGTGAGCCGCATGCCCATGACCGAGGTCGCCATTGACCGCGGCTTTACCCGCGATTTGTACGTGTCGCTTGGCGCACCGGTCGGCCCCGACGCCTGGAGCGTACGGGTGCACCACAAACCTTTTATCAACTGGATCTGGGGCGGCTGTTTGCTGATGGGCCTGGGCGGCTTTCTGGCCGTCGGCGACAAACGCTACCGCCTGCGCCAGCAGCGCAAAGCCGCCGCAGCACACGCCACACCGGCAGGTGTGGCGCCGGCCCTACAGCCCACTGCGGCAAGGGCGGGCGGCTGATGCGCCACTACCTCTGGCCGCTGGTCGTGTTCGTGGTGCTGGTGGGCCTGCTCGGCGCTGGCCTGCGGCTCAACCCCAAAGATGTTCCCTCGCCGCTGGTCAACAAACCGGCGCCGGCGTTTTCGCTGCCCAAGCTGCACGATCCGCAGCAAAACCTGAGCCTGGCCGACCTGCGTGGCCAGGTCTGGCTGCTCAATGTCTGGGCTTCGTGGTGTGTAGCCTGCCGGGTTGAGCATCCGCTGCTGGTCGAGTTTGCCCGCAGCGCCGAGGTGCCGCTCTATGGTCTCAACTACAAGGACAAACGCGACGACGCGGTGCGCTGGCTGGAGCGCTTCGGCAACCCCTACCAGGCCTCGCTGTCCGACACCCAGGGGCTGGTGGGTATTGACTACGGCGTTTATGGCGTGCCCGAAACGTTTGTGATCGACCAGCAGGGCGTGATTCGCCACAAGCAGACCGGCCCGATCACACCCGAGGTCTTGCAGCAGACCATTCTTCCTTTGGTGCGGAGGCTGCGTGCATAGGCTTTTTTTGTTTTGGGTGACCGCCATCTTGCTGGCCCTGCCGGCGCTCGCACGCGAGGCGGCACCGCTGGCGGAAGACCCGGCCCTGGAAGCGCGGGTGCAGGCCATCGCACACAACCTGCGCTGCCTGGTCTGCCAGAACGAGACCATCGCCGCATCGCAATCGGCGCTGGCCATCGACTTGCGCCAGCAGGTACGCAGCCAGTTGCAGCGCGGCGATTCCGAAGCGCAGATTCTTGACTACATGGTGGCCCGCTACGGCGACTTTGTGCTCTACCGCCCGCCCGTCAAGGCCCAGACCTGGCTGTTGTGGCTGGGGCCGTTTGCCTTGCTGTTGTTGGCCTTGGGCGCGCTGGTACGGACCCTGCGCCGGCGTCCGGCGGACGACAGCACAACGCCGCTCAGCGCCGACGAAGCCCGGCGTGCGCAACAGCTTTTGGCCGGCCGCGTGGCCGCCGGAGAGAGCCGGCCATGACCGTGTTCTTTTTAAGTGCGTTGGCGCTGGTGGGCCTGACCACCGCGCTGCTGCTGTGGCCGCTACTGCGGCCCCCGGTAGTGACACAGGGCATCAGCGCATCGGCCGCCAACCTGGCGGTGCTGCGCCAGCAACTGGCCGAACTGCAGCGCGAACGCGCAGCGCTGGGCGAGGCGCAGTTTGCCGTGGCCGAGCAGGCCCTGCAGCGCCGGGTACTGGCAGAGGCCACGCATTCTGAAACCAGCGCAGCCGTTTTGCCCGACCGCCGCATGGCCTGGCTGCTGGCACTCGCCGTACCCGCGCTGGCCTGGGCCATCTACAGCCAGACCGGCAGCGACGCTGCCCGCGCCACCTGGGCGCAGCCGCCCGCTGCGTCGCAAGAGGTGGCGCTGGACGACGTAGAAGCCATGGTCGATCGTCTGGCCGAGCGCATGCTGACCGCGCCGCAAGACCTGAATGGCTGGGTCATGCTGGCGCGCTCGCAAGCGGCGCTGCAGCGTTTTCCGCAGGCCGCGCAGGCCTACCGCCGCGCAGCCGAACTGGCGCCGCGCGACGCCCAACTGCTGGCCGATTTTGCCGACGTGCTGGCGGTGGCCCAGGGCAACCGCGCCGAGGGCGAGCCCGAAGCACTGGTAGCCCGCGCGCTGCAGATCGACCCGGTGAATCTGAAAGCCCTGGCGCTGGCCGGCAGCGCCGCCAATGCCCGCGACGATGTGGCGGCCGCGCGCCAGTACTGGCAGCGCGCACTGGACCAGGCTGAGCCGGGCAGCCCGTTTGCACTGGGCCTGGGGGAGAGTCTTGCGCGTCTGCCGGTAGCTATGGGTCCGGGGCCCACACCGCAGCCTGTGGTGGCGGCCGCCGCTGCCGGCAAGCCGGGCACGGTGCGTGGCCGTGTCAGTCTGGGTGCGGGTCTTGCCGCCAAGGTCGCGCCGGGTGACACGGTTTTCATTCTGGCCCGGGCCTTTGATGCATCGGGCAACGCGCCGCGCATGCCGGTGGCCATCCTGCGCCGCACTGCGCGCGAGTTGCCCATCAGCTTCACGCTGGACGACAGCCTGGCCATGTCGCCGGCGCTCAAACTTTCGTCGTTCAGCCAGGTCGAGGTGGTGGTGCGGGTTTCCAAGTCGGGCGACGCCACGCCGCGATCGGACGACCTGCGGGTGCAGTCCGGCCCGGTAGCGGTGGGCGGCAAACCGCTCACGCTGGTCATCCGCGACGGC
>JAZKCX010000085.1:0-4172 GCA_040387875.1 Pseudomonadota bacterium
CGGCATAGGCCTTGGCGGTCAGCAGCATCTTGCGCACGTCGGGGTGCACGATGATGGGGTCGGCCGGCTTGTCTTTGGCTTTCACGCCGGACAGGCTGCGCATCTGAATGCGGTCTTTCGCATAGGCCAGCGCGTTCTGGTAGGCCACTTCGGTCAGGCCCAGCGACTGGTTGCCCACGCCGAGGCGGGCGGCGTTCATCATCACGAACATCGCGGCCAGGCCCTTGTTGGGCGCGCCCACCAGCGTGCCGGTGGCGCCGTCGAGGTTGATCTGCGCGGTGGCATTGCCGTGGATGCCCATCTTGTGCTCCAGGCCGCCGCAGAAGATCGGGTTGCGCGCACCCAGCGAGCCGTCGGCATTGACGTGGTACTTGGGCACGATGAACAGGCTGATGCCCTTGCTGCCCGCAGGCGCGTCGGGCAGGCGGGCCAGCACCAGGTGAATGATGTTGGCGGCCATGTCGTGTTCACCGGCGCTGATGAAGATCTTGTTGCCGGTGAGCTTGTAAGTGCCGTCCGCCTGCGGTTCGGCCTTGGTGCGCAGCATGCCGAGGTCGGTACCGCAATGGGCTTCGGTCAGGCACATGGTGCCGGTCCATTCGCCGCTGGTGAGCTTGCCCAGATAGGTTTTCTTCTGTTCTTCGGTGCCGTGCGCATGCAGGCATTCGTAGGCGCCGTGGCTGAGACCGGGGTACATGGTCCAGGCCTGGTTGGCCGAGTTCAGCATTTCGTACAGGCACTGGTTCACGACGAACGGCAGGCCCTGGCCGCCGTATTCGGGGTCGCAACTCAGCGCCGGCCAGCCGCCTTCGACGTACTGGGCATAGGCCTCCTTGAAGCCCTTGGGCGCCTTCACCTCGTGGGTGGCACGGTCCAGCGTGCAGCCTTCTTCGTCACCGCTGATGTTGAGCGGAAAGGTCACCTCGGCGGCAAACTTGCCGGCTTCTTCGAGTACGGCGTTGATGGTGTCGGCATCGACGTCGGCATGTTTGGGCAGGGCCTTGAACTCGTCGGTAACCTTGAAGACTTCATGCATCAGAAATTGCATGTCGCGCAGGGGCGGGTTGTAGGTGGGCATGGTTCAGTCCTTGGAGTGGGATGTGGAGGGGGTGGAACGGACGGCCTTGAGCCGGGGCCGGGACGGCGCAGGGCCGTCCGTGCCATAGCAGGCCAGGATGTGGTCGAAACCGGTGTGGGCACGCTCGATGGACATCGGCGTCTTGAGGAAACGCGCTTCGTAGTGCAGCGCCAGAATCAGGCCGTGGATTTCGAAGGCCATCTGGCGCTCGTCGGCATCGGGCCTGAGGTGGCCGGCTTCCTTGGCCTGGGCCACGGCGCGATTCATGGCGGCCAGCCAGGTCTGCACCGAGCCAACCAGTGCTTCGCGCACCGGGCCGGAGCGGTCGTCAAACTCGACCGCGCCGCTGATGTAGAGGCAGCCCGAATCGATTTCGGCCGAGGTGCGCTTCATCCAGTTGTCAAACATCGCGCGCAGCCGGGGCAGGCCGCGCGGCGTTTGCATGGCCGGGTAAAACACTTCTTCCTCGAAGCGGGCGTGGTACTCGCGCACCACCGAGATCTGCAGCTCCTCGCGCGAGCCGAAGTGTGCAAACACACCCGACTTGCTCATCTGCGTGACTTCGGCCAGCGCACCGATGCTCAGGCCTTCCAGCCCGATCTGCGTGGCCAGGCCCAGCGCTGCATCCACAATGGCGGCCTTGGTCTGCTGGCCCTTGTGCAAGGCACGCACCTGCCGCGCGGGGCTGGCGGGGGTCTTGCGGGTTGGCGTAACAGGGGACATGGAGCTCACCTAAAAAGAACGACCGTTCTATTTTGCAGCAATTTCAAGTCCGCGCCATGAAAATCTGGTTTTTAGAGACGGGCTCCTAGGAAAGCACACGCATCCGCACGGGTTTACCCTTGAGAAAGCGCAGTTCGGGAGCGGCTCAGCGCTTGAAAGCGACCACTTTTTGCGTCTGCTGGCCCAGACCTTCCACACCCAGCGTCAACCGGTCGTTCTTTTTCAGGAACAGCGGCGGCTTGCAGCCCAGCCCCACGCCGGGCGGCGTGCCGGTGGTAACCACATCGCCGGGCAGCAGCGTCATGAAGCGGCTGAGGTAGCTGATGAGTTGCGCCACGCCAAACACCATGGTGCGGGTGTTGCCGGTCTGGCGGCGCTGGCCGTTGAGGTCCAGCCACAGGTTCAGCCGCTGCGGGTTTGGCACCTCGTCACGCGTGACCAGCCAGGGGCCAATGGGGCCAAAGGTGTCGCAGCCCTTGCCCTTGTCCCACTGGGTGCCGCGCTCCATCTGGTATTCGCGCTCGCTCAGGTCGTTGATGACGCAGTAGCCGGCTACATGGTCCAGAGCATCTTTCTGCGTCACGTAGCGGGCGGTTTTGCCTATGACCACGCCCAGCTCGACTTCCCAGTCGGTCTTGACCGAGCCGCGCGGCAGCATGACATCGTCGTTCGGCCCCTGGATGCAGCTGGTGGCCTTGGTGAACACCACTGGCTCCTGGGGCAGCGGTGCGCCAATCTCGGCGGCATGGTCCGAGTAGTTCAGGCCAATGCCAATGAACTTGCCCACGCCGGCCACCGGACAGCCCATGCGCGGCGTGCCCCGCACCTTGGGTAACTTGGCCGGGTCGATTCGGCGCAGCTTGGCCAGCACCGCATCACCCAGTTGCGCCGGGCCAATGTCGGGCAGCACGGCGCTGAGGTCGCGCAGCGTGCCGGTGGCATCCAGCAGCCCCGGCTTTTCCTTGCCCACCGGGCCGTAACGAACGAGTTTCATGGCGAGCCTTTCAACGCGAGATAAGAAATTCGGGTTCTGGAATCGCCTGTACGGTATCACCCGCCACCACAAACACGCGGTCGCCGGGGCGCCGGTCTATCGGGTGTTTGCCGGTGAACTGGCCGAAGGCCGGCAGCACGCCGACTGCATGGCTTTGGGCATGGCCAAACCAGAAACACGGCAGCCGCAGCCGGTCGCGGCCCCGGCCCGTTACGCTGATGCAGGGGTGCCAGTGCCCGGCCAGCACATAGCTGCCGCCGTGGGGTTCGGGGTAATGGCACAGCGCAAAGGGGCCCAGCGCCAGCGGCTCGTCCACCACCTGCATCTGCAGGGCGGCGGGCGGATCACCGGCATGGTCATCGTGGTTGCCGCGCACCAGGGTCAGGCCCAGCGCCGGATGCTGCGCGCGCCAGTCCGCCAGCGCGGCCAGCGTGCCGGCCGCATGGGCCCGCGCCGAATGCAGAAAGTCGCCGAGGAAAACGATGTGGGTCGCGCCCGTCAGCGCGACGAGTACGGAGAGCTGCGCCAGCGATTGCTCCGTGGTGCCGTGCGGCACCGGCACGCCCAGCTTGCGGAAACTCACCGCCTTGCCAAAGTGTGCGTCGGCAATCAGCAGGGTGCGGTATTCGGGCAGCCAGGCGCCGCCGCTGGGGTGCAGCAGCAGATCGGTACCGGCAAGCGCAATTTTTAGCATAAATAGCCGATAGCCGGCGTCGATACTGCGCCGTCAGCTATCGTTATCAGAGCATTCGGGAGAGGCTTAGTTCCAGATGTTCGGACGGCAGGCGCTTGAAACCCGACCGTGCAAAACGCTGCAACCGGCCCATCGCAAACGAGGTCAGCACCGAGGCCCGTACCTGCGTTTCCACCGTCGGTGTGGCCGAACCATTGCTGTCGGCCACCGGCCGCAGGCACTGCCGCAGCGTGGCCTCGATCTTGTCGAAAAACTGGTTCATGCGCTGCTGCAGGCGCTCGTTTTCGAACACCAGTGCGTCGCCCACCATCACGCGGGTCATGCCGGGATTTTTCTCGGCAAACTGCAGCAGCATGGCCACCACCTGGCCGGCCTGGCGGGCACCGGCTTCGGCCGCCGGCACATCGGCCGAAGCCTCGCGATCAACAATCTGGTTGACCAAGGTAAAAACGGTTTGTTCGATGAATTCGATCAGCCCTTCGAACATCTGCGCCTTGCTGGCGAAATGCCGGTACAGCGCGGCCTCGCTCACCTCCAGCCGGGCCGCCAGCGCGGCGGTGGTGACGCGCTCGGCACCGGGCTGCTGCAGCATTTCGGCCAGGGTCTGCAGAATCTGCACCCGCCGCTCGCCTGGTTTGGGGCGCTTGCGCACCGCCTCCTGGACCACGGGTTCGGCAGCGGAG
>JAZKCX010000086.1:0-1899 GCA_040387875.1 Pseudomonadota bacterium
ACAGCGCCGGCGCCAATGCCAAGCTGGGCAGCGGCGACTACATCGTGGTCGAGGCTGACGAGTCTGACGCGTCCTTCCTGAACCTGCTGCCGGTGATGGCGGTGGTCACCAACATCGACGCCGACCACATGGAGACCTATGGCCACGACTTCGGCCGGCTCAAGTCGGCCTTTGTGGATTTTCTGCACCGCATGCCGTTCTACGGCACGGCCATCCTGTGTACCGACGACCCGGTGCTGGCTGAACTCGTACCGCAGGTCACCTGCCCCATCACCAGCTACGGCTTCAATGCCGACGCGCAGGTGCGGGCGCTGAACGTGCGCGCGCAGGATGGGCAGATGCATTTCACCGTGCAGCGCCGCAACGGCGTGACCCTGCCCGATCTGGAGGTCACGCTCAATTTGCCCGGCGAACACAACGTGCGCAATGCGCTGGCCGCGATTGCCGTGGCCGTTGAGCTGAACGTGCCCGACGAAGCGGTGCAGAGGGCGCTGGCCAGTTTCAAAGGAGTGGGCCGGCGCTTTCAGCGCTACGGCGAGGCCGCGCTGCCCGCCGGTGGCAGTTGCACCCTGGTAGACGACTACGGCCACCACCCGGTGGAGCTGGCCGCCACGCTGGCCGCTGCGCGCGGCGCCTTCCCCGGCCGGCGGCTGGTGCTGGCTTTCCAGCCGCACCGCTACACCCGCACCCGCGATTGTTTTGAAGATTTTGTCCGCGTGCTGCAACTCGCCGACGCGCTGCTGCTGACCGAGGTCTATGCCGCTGGCGAGGCACCGATTGTGGCTGCCGACGGCCGCTCGCTTACCCGCGCATTGCGGGTGGCGGGCAAGCTCGAACCCGTGTTTGTGGACGACGTGGCCACGCTGCCGCAAGCCATCTTTGACAACGCCCGCGACGGCGACGTGGTGCTGTGCATGGGCGCTGGCTCGATTGGTACGGTCTGTGCCAAGGTACTCGATCTGGCACCCCAATTGCTATTGATAAATGAGCAAACTAATGATTTGGAACGCCGGCCATGAGCCAATTTGATTCCTATTTTGGCAAAGTTGCGGTGCTGATGGGCGGCGCGTCGGCCGAGCGCGACATATCGCTGATGTCCGGCACCGGCGTGCTGCAGGCGCTGCGGGCGCAGGGCGTGGACGCACACGCGTTCGACCCCGCCCGGCGCGATCTGGCCGAACTCCAACGCGAGCAGTTCAGCCGCTGCTTTATCGCGCTGCATGGCCGCTTTGGCGAAGACGGCACGGTGCAGGGCGCACTCGAGCTGCTGGGCATTCCCTACACCGGCTCGGGTGTGATGGCCTCCAGCATCGCCATCGACAAGGTCATGACCAAACGCATCTGGCGCTCGGTCGGCCTGGCCACACCCGCCTGGTTTGAGGTGGACAGCGCCGCCGCCGCCCGCAGCGCCTTTGCCGAACTCGGCGCGCCGATGATTGTGAAACCCGCGCGCGAAGGCTCCACCATCGGCTTGACCAAGGTCACTGCGGTGGAGCAGATCGACACCGCCTACGCGCTGGCTGCCGGCCACGACGCGCAGGTGCTGTGCGAACAGTTCATTGCCGGCGACGAAGTTACCTGCCCGGTGCTGGGCAACGGCGCCGCCGCGCAGGCTCTGCCCATCGTGCGCATTGTTGCGCCCGAAGGCAATTACGACTACGAGAACAAGTACTTCAACGACAAGACCCAGTACCTGGTGCCCAGTGGCCTGCCCGCCGCCGAAGAAGCCGCCATCACCGCGCAGGTGCTGCAGGCCTACCGCACGCTGGGCTGCCGCGGCTGGGCCCGCGCCGACGTGATGATCGACGCCGCCACCCGCAAGCCCTATCTGCTGGAGATCAACACCGCCCCCGGCATGACCGGCCATTCGCTGGTGCCCATGTCGGCCCGCGCCGCCGG
>JAZKCX010000087.1:0-5787 GCA_040387875.1 Pseudomonadota bacterium
GCCAAGCTGCAGAACGCCAACCTGGTGGTGGCCACGCCTGGCCGCCTGCTGGATTTGCAGCGCTCAATGCAAATCAAGCTCGACGAAGTGCAGTTTCTGGTGGTCGACGAAGCCGACCGCATGCTGGACCTCGGCTTTGCCGACGACCTGGCCGAAGTCAACCAGCTCACCATCGAGCGCCAGCAGACCATGATGTTCAGTGCCACGCTGGCACCGCGCATCCAGCAACTCGCAGCCCGCGTGATGCGCGAGCCGCAGCGCGTGCAGATCGATAACCCGCAGCAGCAACACGCCAACATCAAGCAAGTGCTGTTCTGGGCCGATTCCATGCAGCACAAACGCAAGCTGCTCGACCACTGGCTGCGCGACACCACCATTGACCAGGCGATTGTTTTTGCCAGCACGCAGATTGAATGCGATGGCCTTGCCAACGACCTGCAACAGGACGGCTTCTCGGCTGTCGCGCTGCACGGTGCACTGAGCCAGGGCCTGCGCAACCGCCGCCTGATGGCATTGCGCCAGGGCCAGGTGCAGATTCTGGTGGCCACCGACGTGGCCGCCCGCGGCATCGACGTGCCCACCGTGACCCACGTCTTCAACTTCGGCCTGCCGATGAAGGCCGAGGACTACACCCACCGCATTGGCCGTACCGGCCGCGCTGGACGTGACGGTCTGGCCGTGACCTTTGCCGAAGTCCGCGACCGCCGCAAGATTTTCGACATCGAGGGCTACACCCGCCAGCCGTTCAAAGCGGACGTGATTGCCGGGCTGGAGCCGCAGCAGCGCATGCCCGATTCGCGCCCTCGTGGCAACTTCGGCAACGACCGCGGTGGCCGTGAAGCCCCTTCGCGTGACCGCAAGTTCGGCCCGTCGCGTGGCGCGCCCAGCCGTGGCGGCTTTGGTGCTCCGCGTGAAGGCAACCCTTACGACCGCAGCGCCAACGGCGGTGGTTTCAACAACCGTTTTGCCGGTGACCGCAACGAAGGCTTTGCCCCCCGTGGTGGCGACCGCAACGACGGTTTCGCACCGCGCGGCGGCGAGTTCATCGAGCGCAAACCTGCTTTCGCCAAACCCGCATTCGCCAAGCCTTTCGCGGCCAAGCCCGGCAACGGTGGCAAGGTATTTGTACCCCGTGACGCGCCCCGTCGCGCCGGCAAGCCCGGTGGCAAATTTGGCCGCGACGACTGATCGCACCAGGCTGCAAGCCGCATAAAAAAGGCCCGCAACTGCGGGCCTTTTGTTTGGGTGCGAATGGTTCAGCTGTGCTCGCCCATCTGGCTTTGCAGGTAGTTCTGCAGGCCCACCTTGTCAATCAGGTCAATCTGGGTTTCCAGAAAGTCGATGTGCTCTTCCGTGTCGTCCAGAATGCCCTGCAACAGGTCACGCGAGACATAGTCGCGTGACAGCTCGCACTGGGCAATGCCATTCTTGATGGTGGCCTGGGCACCCAGCTCGCTTTTCAGGTCGCAGGCCAGCGTTTCGGGCACAGACTCGCCAATCATCAGCTTGCCCAGGTCCTGCAGGTTGGGCAAACCGTCGAGCATGAAAATGCGGTCCATCAGCTTGTCGGCGTGTTTCATCTCGCCAATGGACTCTTCGTATTCTTTCTTGGCGAGCTTGTCCAGACCCCAGTGCTTGAGCATTCGGTAGTGCAGGAAATACTGGTTGATAGCCGTCAGCTCGTTCTTCAGCTGGGCCTGCAGTTGCTCTATGACTTTCGGGTCGCCTTGCATCGGGTGTCCTTTGTTGTTTTGAATCACCCGATTGTCCGGCGACCAGCCCTGGCCTGCAAGCAAAGCCCCACGGGTGCGGTCTGCATGTGTCTGCGCGTAAGACGCGTTCTTGTTTACAGCGCGTCAGTGCAAGGGCGGAAGCTGAAAGGCCCTGAACGGCGCACTGCGAGCGGTGTCGGTGTTTGCCTTCGGGGGCGTAACCGGGAGCAATTGGCCCGCTCGCGCCTCCAGCATCCACCGCGGGTTCATCTCCTTGCAACGCCGATAGGCCGAAATGCGGCGCGATGCCGGAGCCTGATCGTCCACTTCCACATCGATCTGAAAGCTGATGGTCATGTTTGTCTCGCCTGTTTTGGCCCGATTTTTTGCCTGTCATAACGACCGCTCAATCGCAGTTACACACTATTACGGCGTGGGAATACAAAGGTATTCAGGCCCATCGCAAGCGCCAAACCAAAGCCGTACATCAATTTAGTTATTGCGAATCATTCGCAATTGATGCATGATATCGCAAAGCAAGCAATCGGCTTTCTGGCCTCGGCCGGATACGCCGTCCGCCAGCCAGAGTTATGGTTCAAGGAGTTTTTTCAATGCCTGCTTTTTCTGCCACCACCCGGCCCAACCACAGCCCCATACGCGACATTGAAGCCGTACTGGCTGGCACGCTGGCGCTGATGACCGCCTATGCCCAGACCTGCTGCGCCCGCCAGGCGGCCCTGCTGGCACAAAAAATTGTTTCCAACCTCGGCACGCTGGGCGGCCATGGCGACCTGAGCGCCAATTTCCACACCGTGCTGCGCAGCCTGGAGGGCCGCTGGGTGCATGAGGTCAACGAGATTGGCGCTCTGGCCGGTGCCATGGCCTGTGCTCCCCGCTCGCCGCAGACCGATGCAGAGCTGTACCCTGCGCCCGGGCGCGTGCATTGACGGACATGCCGCGATAATTGGTGCCAGCCCTGCATTGGCATGGGCGCGGCAACAGGAGAGCCTTGTGTACACAGCCAGTTGTTTGTGCGGCGGCGTGCAGTTTCGTATTGCGTCAGAACTTGCGCCGGTGCAGGTGTGCCACTGCTCGCTGTGCCGCAAAGCCCAGGGCGGGCCATTTGCCACCAACACACCGGTCAACCTCAGCGACTTTGAATTGCTGCGCGGCGCCGACCTGTTGACCATCTACGAATCGTCCCCCGGAAAACAGCGCGTTTTTTGCCGTACCTGCGGCTCGCCCATCTACAGCAGCAAGGACAGCCTGCCCGGTGTGGTGCGCGTGCGTGCCGGCCTCATCAACGAGCCGCTGGGCGTGCGCCCCGCGGTGCATTTTTATGTGGGTTCGCGGGCCAATTGGTGGAATATTGACGACGGCTTGCCGCAGTTTGAGGCGGCCTACATCGCCCCGGCGTCCGCCCCACCCACCCCCTGAGAGCCCTCGCGCTATTGCGCTGCCTTG
Source organism: Pseudomonadota bacterium (assembly GCA_040387875.1). Classification (GTDB taxonomy): domain Bacteria; phylum Pseudomonadota; class Gammaproteobacteria; order Burkholderiales; family Burkholderiaceae_C; genus PCRC01. Next base: position 3,177 of record JAZKCX010000087.1, read on the forward strand.
GCCGGTGATGCCTCGGAAATCGCGGCGCAGGCCGCCTGAATGATGCGCGCCGTTGGATTGGGCACCATGTCCTTGAACAGCATGGGCCGGGGGTTGCGCGAATAGTCGGTCGTGTTATGGGCCTCGCCCTTCCACACCGGCTGCAGGTAGTAGGTGATTGCGGCGTAGTCGGCCTTGCGTGCCGTGCAATTAAAAACCACCCTTGCCTCGTAAGAACGGTAAGGCAGCTTGTCCCAGTTGAGCCGGTCTTTGGCACGGTTGACCCGGATATTCATCACCGCGCCATCGCCGGTCTTTTTAAACGCCACCGGATCAACCTGCACGGTATCCACTGACTCGTCCAGCGGGTTGCCGGACACGGTAAACCACAGGGCCTGCGCCTGCAACGCAGGGCTGGCTGCACACAGCCCCACCCACACTCCCAAGAACCACTTTCTCAAGGCAATCTCCCGAGCCCCTCCCCATGGCCCCTTGGCCACAGGCAAAAAAGGCGGCCTCACGGGCCACCTTCTATTGTGCGGGAAAACCAGCGGCCGTTTTTTTCCGGTCGTGTCGCATGTCGCAATCGCGCCGAAAACCTTGGCTGCGGGATACCATTAAAAAATCGAGTCCCCCTCAAAAATTCGGGTATTCCAATATTCTGAATACAAAAGTCAAAAGCATTTGTTGTGGAATACAACTAAGATGGAGTGCTACTCAAAAATCCGAGCGTTCGAGCACAAGAATGGATATCCGAAGCATCGAGAGCCTCCGGCTGGCGGCCGTCAAGCGGTTTCAAGAGATCAATTCGCCGGAAGACCTTGCCTACGACGATATGACGCGGATGGCCGCGCAGTTGTGCGATGCGCCCATGGCGCTCATCACGCTGGTGGACGACAAGCGCCAGTGGTTCAAGGCAAAAGTGGGCATGCAGGCCAGCGAGACGCCGCGTGAGCATGCGTTTTGTGCACACGCCATCAAGGAACCCAGCTCGGTGTTTGTGGTCAAGGATACTGCTGCCGATGTCCGTTTTTCCGACAATCCGCTGGTCGTCGGTGAGCCATATATTCGCTTTTACGCCGGCGCGCCATTGGTGACCAGCGACGGCCAGGCGCTGGGCACGCTGTGCATCCTCGATATCCATGCACGCGACCTGACGGCTGCGCAGCTGGAAAGCCTGCAGTTCATGGCAAAACAGGTGATTTCCATGATGGAGGGAAACTTTCCTCCTGAGCCGCCCACGGAAAAAAGCCAACGCTAACCAGGCGCCAACCGCAAGTCGCCAAAGAAAAAGCCCGCAGGCTTTTGAATAGTAGGGTTAGCAGCACGGATGCAGAGAAAAGTGGTGGGTCCTGAGTGACTCGAACACTCGACCTACGGATTAAGAGTCCGCTGCTCTACCAACTGAGCTAAGAACCCACTTTTAAAAAATCAGGTGGCGGGGCGGGGAGCGTAGAACCGCTTCACCGTCGCGTTTTCACTGGGAAAACGCAGCCTGCGCCGAGCCGGGATTATGCCAGCAGTTCGCATGGGCACCGGACCATGCGGTTCTGCATTTATTCCATGCCGTTGCGCCGCGCCAGCGCCACAAACAGGCCGGAATGGTCCAGGTCGGCCAAGCCCTTTTCTACGCCCTCGGCATAGAGCGACTCGAACAGCGTGGTAATCGGCGCGTCAAAGCCCACCTCGGCTGCGGTGGCCAGCGCGTTGCGCATGTCCTTGAGCTGTACCGACATCTTTCCGCCGGGCACAAAAGTGCGGTCGACCATGCGCTGGCCATGCACCTGCAGAATACGGCTGTCAGCAAAACCGCCGGTGATCGCTTCTTTCACTTTGGCCATGTCGGCGCCGCCCTTGCTGGCCAGCAACAGCGCTTCGGCCACCGCGCCGATGGTGATGCCCACAATCATCTGATTCGCCAGTTTGGTGATCTGCCCGGTGCCGTGCGGCCCCACATGGGTGGCGCGGCCAAACGCGGCGAAGACGGGCAGGGCGCGGGCAAAGTCCGCGGCATCGCCACCGGCCATGATGACCAGCGTGCCGTTTTGTGCGCCCAGCGTGCCGCCGGACACCGGTGCGTCGATGTGCGCCACGCCCAGTGTCTGCAGCCTTGTGGCGTGGTCACGCGCCTCGGCCGGTTTGATGGAGGCCATGTCGATCACCAGTGTGCCGGGCGCCATGGCGGCTGCCGCGTTGGGCGCACCGAACAGCACGTCTTGCACCACCGCGCCGTTCTCCAGCAGGCTCACCACCATGTCGGCATGACGCACCGCATCGGCGGCGCTGGCGTGGGCTTTGGCGCCGAATGTTTTGAGTGGCTCGGCCTTTTCCGGCGAACGGTTCCACACCTGCACATCGTGGCCAGCCTCGCAAAGCCGCCGTGCCATCGGGAACCCCATCAGGCCGGTGCCCAGCACCGCGACCTTGATTCTGCTGCTCATGCAAACTCCTGTTTTAGTAGCAAACTATTGATATTCAGTGCCGGCTCCAGGCAGTTTTTATGCATAAATTGGCCTGAAAATGGCAAAACTGCCTAAAACCGCTCACACAGCCACCGGTGCAAACATCTGCTCCATCTCGCGCCGCACCCGCCAGGCGTGGCTGGTGGTGTCCATCGCCACATCGTCCCAGC
>JAZKCX010000088.1:0-4560 GCA_040387875.1 Pseudomonadota bacterium
GCGCTGCAGATGGACATCAAGATCCAGGGCATCACCAAGGAAATCATGCAGGTCGCACTGGCGCAGGCCAAGGAAGCGCGCCTGCACATTCTGGGCAAGATGCAGGAAGCCATGAGCACGGCCAACACCGAAGTCTCCAGCTTCGCGCCCAAGCTCTACACCATGAAGATCAACCCCGAGAAGATCCGTGACGTGATCGGCAAGGGTGGCTCTGTTATCCGTGCGCTGACCGAGGAAACCGGTTGCCAGATCAACATCGAGGAAGACGGCACCATCACCATCGCCGCGACCGACGGCGCCAAGGCCGAGGAAGCCAAGCGCCGCATCGCGCAGATCACTGCCGAAGTGGAAATCGGCAAGGTCTACGAAGGCCCGGTCACCAAGATTCTGGATTTCGGTGCACTGATCAACCTGCTGCCCGGCAAGGACGGTCTGCTGCACATCAGCCAGATCGCCCACGAACGCGTCGAGCGCGTGACCGACTACCTGAGCGAAGGCCAGATCGTCAAAGTCAAGGTGCTGGAGACCGACGAGAAGGGCCGCGTCAAGCTGTCGATGAAGGCCTTGCTGGACCGTCCGGCGCAACAGCCGCGCGAGCCGCAAGCCGACTTCCAGGGTTGATTACTCGCTTTTTGATAGCTAACGGCGCTTATACGGCGCCGGCTAGAGTCCAAAAAGACTATGAAAGTCGTTGAAATCAGCGCTTTTGGCCTGCCCGACGTTCTGCGTCTGGGCGAGCGGCCTGTGCCCGTTGCGGGCGCGGGCGAAGTGCTGGTGCGCGTGGCGGCCAGTGGCGTGAACCGGCCGGATGTGCTGCAGCGTGCAGGCCACTATGCGCCGCCAGCGGGCGCGTCGGACATTCCGGGGCTGGAGGTGGCTGGCACGATTGCATCGGGCGATGCATTGGCCATGGCTGCTGCTGGCTTGAAGGTGGGCGACCGGGTTTGTGCGCTGGTGGCCGGCGGTGGTTATGCCGAGTGGTGCGTGGCGCCCGTCGGCCAGTGCCTGCCGGTGCCGCAAGGCCTGACAGACATTGAAGCCGCTTCGCTGCCAGAGACATTTTTCACCGTCTGGAGCAATGTGTTTGACCGCGCCCGGCTGCAGGCCGGCGAAACCCTGCTGGTGCAGGGCGGCTCCAGCGGCATTGGTGTCACCGCCATTCAGATGGCCAAGGCGCTGGGCGCGAAAGTGATCGTGACTGCGGGCAGCGACGAGAAATGTGCGGCCTGCCTGGCACTCGGCGCCGACCACGCGATCAACTACAAGACGCAGGATTTTGTGGCCGAGGTGTCGCGGCTGACTGCGGGGCAGGGCGTGCATGTCGTGCTGGACATGGTGGCCGGCGGCTATGTTGCGCGCGAGCTGGAATGCCTGGCCGAAGATGGCCGGCTGGTCATCATTGCGGTGCAGGGCGGCACCAAAAGCGAGATCAACGCCGGGCTGGTGCTGCGGCGCCGGCTCACGGTGACAGGCTCCACCCTGCGGGCGCGTTCGGTGGCGTTCAAAACCGCCATTGCGCAGGCGCTGAAGGCGAAGGTCTGGCCGCTGATTGCGCAGGGCGCCATCAGGCCGGTGGTGCATACGGTATTTCCTGCCGCGCAGGCGGCGCAATCCCATCTGCTGATGGAGTCGAATCAGCATGTGGGAAAAATTGTTTTGACATGGAGTGCAGCATGAAAAGAAAGCTGGTTGCCGGTAACTGGAAGATGAATGGCAGCATGCAGGCCAACCACGTTCTGGTGCAGGAACTGCTCAAGGGCACCACCCAGCGCCATACCTGCGATATTGCGGTTTGTGTACCGGCACCCTATCTGCTGCAGCTTTCGGTGATGCTGCATGCGCAACACGAGTTGCAACTGGGCGCGCAGGACTTGTCGCCCCATGAATCGGGCGCTTACACCGGCGAGGTGTCTGGCGCTATGCTGAAAGATTTCAATGTGCGTTTCGCCATCGTCGGCCATTCCGAGCGCCGCCAGTACCACGGCGAGAGCGATGTGCTGGTGGCGACCAAGGCCCAGCGCGCGCTGGCTGCGGGCATCACGCCCATTGTCTGTGTGGGCGAAACGCTGGCCGAGCGCGAAGCCGGCCAGACCGAAGAGGTGGTCAAACGCCAGCTGGCTGCGGTGATTCACACCAACGGCCACTGCATCAGCGAGATTGCCGTAGCCTACGAGCCCGTCTGGGCCATTGGCACCGGCAAAACTGCCACGCCCGAACAGGCGCAGCAGGTGCACCTGGTGCTGCGCCAGCAGCTGCAGGCCGCCACCGAACACGCCGACCGCGTACGTATTTTGTATGGCGGCAGCATGAATGCCGCCAACGCCAGCGAGTTGCTGGCCCAACCCGACATCGATGGCGGGCTGATTGGCGGCGCTTCGCTGAAGGCCCCCGATTTCCTGTCCATCATTGCTGCCGCCCACGCGACCCGCAGCTGACACGCCCTTTAGGAGTACCGAGATGCATATCGTTTTGAACATTATTCTGGCAGTGCAAATGCTGTCGGCCATTGCCATGGTGGGACTGATTCTGGTCCAGCACGGCAAGGGCGCCGACATGGGCGCGGCCTTTGGCAGCGGCGGCTCCGGCAGCCTGTTTGGCGCCAGCGGCAGCGCCAACTTCCTGTCGCGCACCACGGCGGTGCTGGCTGCGGTTTTCTTTGTTGCGACGCTGCTGTTGGCCTACTTCGGCAACCTGCGTCCGGAAAGCACCGGCACCAGCGTGTTGCAGGGCACGGCAGCCACGGCGCCGGCCAGTGCCGCATCCGGCGCGGCGCAGATTCCAGCCACCAGTGGGCCGGCTCCAGCAGCGTCGGCAGCTGCTGTAATGCCCGCACCTGCGGCATCGGGCGCGGGCCAGATTCCTACGCGCTGAAGCAGTGCGTAAATTGCTGCGGTAGCAGCAGGGAATGCAGGGTTTTCAGGGTAAACTCTAGGGCTGTCTGGGAAGCAAAAAGCTCCCGAGCGCCTCACGCAACCCGGACATAAAAAACCGCCGTCGTGGTGAAATTGGTAGACACGCTATCTTGAGGGGGTAGTGGCGAAAGCTGTGCGAGTTCGAGTCTCGCCGACGGCACCATACTTCAGGCCTGATTTGTGCAGGCCCGTGGTGATCAGAACCTCAAGATGAACCTCGATCAATACCTCCCCGTCCTGCTGTTCATCCTGGTGGGCATCGGGGTCGGCATCGTGCCCCAGGTGCTGGGCTTCATCCTCGGGCCGAACCGGCCCGACAGCGAAAAAAACTCTCCTTACGAATGCGGCTTCGAGGCTTTCGAAGACGCCCGCATGAAATTCGATGTGCGCTACTACCTGGTAGCCATTCTGTTCATCCTTTTTGATCTGGAAATTGCCTTCCTGTTTCCCTGGGCCATTGCGCTGAAGGAAATCGGCGCAACAGGCTTCTGGGCCATGATGGTATTTCTGGGCATTCTGGTCGTGGGCTTTGCCTACGAGTGGAAAAAAGGCGCCCTCGACTGGGAATGAGCGAAGGATTCCGCAATGGCTATTGAAGGCGTTTTCAAGGAAGGCTTCATCACTACCAGTTACGACTCGGTGGTGAACTGGGCCAAGACCGGCTCGCTGTGGCCCATGACCTTCGGTCTGGCCTGCTGCGCGGTCGAGATGATGCACGCGGGCGCGGCCCGCTACGACCTGGACCGTTTTGGCGTGGTGTTCCGCCCCAGTCCGCGCCAGAGCGATCTGATGATCGTGGCCGGCACGCTGTGCAACAAGATGGCGCCGGCGCTGCGCAAGGTCTACGACCAGATGAGCGAGCCGCGCTGGGTGCTCTCCATGGGCTCGTGTGCCAATGGCGGCGGCTACTACCACTACAGCTATTCGGTGGTGCGCGGCTGCGACCGCATTGTGCCGGTCGATGTCTATGTGCCCGGCTGCCCGCCCACGGCTGAAGCGCTGATGTACGGAATCATCCAGCTGCAGCAAAAGATCCGCCGCACCCAGACCATTGCCCGAGCCTGAGGCGCGCCATGACTGTTTACTCCGTAGATTCCGAAACCACCCGCGCCGCCGTGGCTGGCGCACTGGGGGACAAGGTCCAGCACCTCAGCGTCAAGCTGGGGGAAGTCACCGTGGTGGTGGCGGCCGCTGACTACCTGGCTGCTGCCGAGCTGCTGCGCGACAGCCAGGGCTGCAAATTCGAGCAGCTCATTGACGTTTGTGGCGTGGACTATTCCGAATACAAGGACCAGGCCTGGGACGGCCGGCGCTACTGCGTGGTTTCGCACCTGCTGTCGGTGTCGCTGAACCAGCGCGTGCGGCTCAAGGTATTTGCCACCGACGACGACTTCCCGGTAGTGGCTTCGGTCAGCGGCGTCTGGAGTGCGGCCAACTGGTTCGAGCGCGAAGCGTTCGACCTCTTCGGTATCGTCTTTGAAGGCCACAACGACCTGCGCCGCATCCTGACCGACTATGGCTTTATCGGCCACCCGTTCCGGAAAGATTTTCCGACTTCGGGTCACGTCGAAATGCGCTACGACCCCGAGCAGAAGCGCGTGATCTACCAGCCGGTGACGATTGAACCGCGCGAAATCACGCCAAGAAT
>JAZKCX010000089.1:0-4270 GCA_040387875.1 Pseudomonadota bacterium
GGCCGCTCGGTGGGCGACATGTACAAGGGCGCCTGGGGCCCGTCCATCCTGCAGGTCATGATTTTCATGGTCTACACCTTCGCCGTCACCCGCATGCGACCCAGCTACCTGCCGCCGCTGCCGCCCGAGGCGCGCACCCTGCAGGGCTGGGACCTCTGGAAAAAATGCCTGCGCGGCATCGTGCCCTCCGCCGTGCTGATTTTTGCGGTGCTTGGCAGCATGGGCGGCCTGCCCGGCATCAGCACCGCCATCTGCACCCCAACCGAAGCCGGCGCCATGGGCGCAGTGGGCGCCTTTGTGCTGGCGGCTCTGCACCGGCGGCTGAACTGGCCGCTGGTCAAAGACGCGCTGGCCGGCACCATGCGCATCACCGCCATGGTGGTGTTTATCCTGATTGGCTCGCGGGTCTTCTCGCTGGTTTTTCAGGGCGTGGACGGCGCCAAGTGGATTGAGCACCTGCTGACCGGCCTGCCGGGTGGCCAGACGGGTTTCCTGATCGTCGTCAACATCTTCATTTTTTTCCTGGCGTTTTTCCTCGACTTTTTCGAGATCGCCTTCATCATCCTGCCGCTGCTCGGGCCGGTGGCCGACAAGCTGGGCATCGACATGATCTGGTTCGGTGTGTTGCTCTGCGTGAATATGCAGACCAGCTTCATGCACCCGCCGTTTGGTTTTGCGCTGTTTTATTTAAGGGGCATCTCCGACACCCTGTTCAAGAACGGTGCCCTGCCGGCCAAGGTGGAGTCCAAAGACATTTACCTCGGCGCCATCCCGTTCGTGATACTGCAACTGATCCTGGTGGTGGTGGTGATTTTTGTGCCGCAAACCGTCACCATATTTCTCGACAAGGCCGAGGTGGTCGATCTCGACAAAATCGAGATGCCGGCGCCCGAGCTGCAGCAGGAGCGCCCTGAAGACGCCCGCTCCAACGACGACCTCTTCCGGCAGGCGCCCGCCAGTGAGCCTGCCGCCAGCGCGCCCAAGTGAGCGCCAGCGCAGCCGACGACCTTTCTGCCGAAGGCCCGTCGTTCCCGGTGCTGGTCAAGCTGCTGGCTACTGCGCTGGTGCTGGCCATGCTGGTCAGCGGCGCCCGGGTTGCGGGCCAGATCGTGCAGTCCAACATGGGGTTTGCCGGCTATGTGGTGCTGCTGGCCGGTCTGGTGCTGGTGCTGGGCTCCTACCTCACCATGCTGCGCAGCCGTACCGCCATCAGCCCCACCCATATTCGCCAGATTGGCCCGTGGAGGCGCGAGGTGGCACTGGCTGATGTGAGCCAGGCCAAACTCATCCATATTCCCCGGCTCAACTGGCTGATCACCACCCGGCTGATGGTGCGGGTGCGGGGCCGCGGGCTCTACACTTTTTATGTGGCCGATGCAGCGGTGCTCAGTGGCATCCAGCGGCTGGGCCTGGGCCGGCTGCCCCGGCCCGACGAAGTGCCGCGTTAGGCCTTGGCCTGTAGCTGCGCCTGCAGCTCGGTCTGTAGCGCCGGTGGCAGCGCCAGTTGGCGGGCCAGCTCGTCCAGATAGGCTTTTTCCATAAAACTGGTCTGGTCCACCACCAGCAGGCTCACCAGGTACACCTCCGAAGCCATCTCTGGCGTGGTGGCGGCCTTGGCCACCTCGGCCGGGTCCAGCGGCCGGTGCAGCAAGCCGGTGTACCACTGGCGTAGCGCGGGGTCGGCTTCCAGCCGGTTCAGTTCGGCCTCAACCAAATCTTGTTCGCGGGCGTCCAGATGGCCGTCGGCCTTGGCTGCTGCAATCATGGCCAGCAGCATGGCGCGGCTGTGCGATTCGGCGGCCGGCGCCGGCAGCCGGTCCACAGTCTGCACCGGTGCCGCGACGGTTGCAGTGCCGCTGTGCTGGGTTTGCTGGTTCTGCTGCTGGTTTTCCTGCCACTGGCTGTAGGCCCGGTAGGCCACCGCACCCAGCGCGGCCACGCTGCCGTACTGCAGCGCCTTGCCGCCAAAACTGCGGCCGCGCTTGCTGCCCAGCAGCAGGCCCAGCGCGCTGCCCGCCACAGCGCCGCCGGCAAACTTGCCCCAGCCTTCGCCGCCCGCGGGGGCTCCAGCCGCGCCCGACGGGGCGCCGCCTTTCAGCAGGGGGCCGAGCATGGAGCCGCCCGATTTCAACAACTGGTCTAACAACGATTGCGCGCTCATGCGGTGACTTTCTTTGGTTTACTGGCTGACCACCGTCAGACGCTGAACGTCGATCTGCGGTGATTTGACAAACCCTTGCGGGGAAATCGATTGGTTCATCCTAGTGGAGCTGCCAAAGCGCAGAAGGTCTGCAGGGACTTTTGTCCCCACCCACTGGCGGGAGACCGGCTCCCGTGTTTGCCATCCACACACCCCATGCAAGGCGGCATAGTTAACTCCTGAATTCATAGCTAAAAAGTGAGCAAAGACGCCGGCTAAAGGCATAAATCGTCTTAAAAACAGCAGGTTGAAGGCAAAAACGGCTGTTTCCTGCCGGAAATGCCGGGTTAACCCCCGCAGTAAATGTCGTTGCATTGACGGACTTCTCCTGCCCGATTGGGGAGACTGCAGCTACCGACCACACCACTGGCAGCGCCTCCCAGGCGCTGCGCTTCAACGAAAGGGGATACGGAAATGACTGCTGCAGAACGACTGAATTGCATCTTGGTGGCTGCCCACAACCGCCCCCGGGTTCGCCGCAACTTTTCCACCGACGAAAAATTGGCTATTGTTCGCAAAAGTGAGGAGCGCGGCGCGAGCGTGTCACGGGTCGCGCGGCACTATGGAATCCTGCCCAGCATGCTGTTTGAGTGGCGCAAGCTGTCGCGCAACAACGAACTGGGGCCCATGGGTGCACCGATGCCAGCCTACGAACAAGCGGGTGCCCAGCAACAGGGATGAATGATCCGGACGACATGAAATTGCAGCTGATTCCCAAGACAGGCAGCGCCGCCGATACGTTGCCTGTGGGAAAAGGGTCGAAGAAATCGGCCGAAGAGTTCATGGCAGACATGCCATGGTTCCGGGCACTGCCGGCCGAAGCCCAGCGCAGGGTGCGATCAGACTCCTATGAAACAGCGCATTCGCGCGGCGAAATGTTTGCCCGCTCGGGCGAGGCGGTGCATTCCTGGCTGGGCGTGATTGAAGGCCTGGTGAAAATCCAGGCGGTGCAGCGCGACGGCAAGGTGGTGGCCTTCACTGGGGTGCCCGCCGGATCCTGGTTTGGCGAGGGCTCCGTGATCCGTCGCGATGCGCGGCGCTACGATGTGGTGACCATGCGGCCAACACGCCTGGTCCATGTGCCCAGCCCCACTTTCCGCTGGCTGCTCGACGTCAGCCTGGAATTCAACCATTTCATCATTGGGCACCTCAACGAGCGCCTGGCGCAGAACATGAGTCTGGTCGAGATTGATCGGCTGAACCACCCCGAGGCCCAGCTCGCCCGCGTCATTCACAACCTGCTCAACCCCGTGCTGTACCCCAACTTCGGCCCTTTTCTGCCCATCTCGCAGGAGGAGTTTGGCGAACTTGCAGGCCTCTCGCGCCAGCGTACCAATGCAGCCATCAAAAACCTGGAGAAAGCCGGCGTGCTGCGGGTGGAGTACGGCGGCGTGTTTGTGGAAGACCTTTCCAATCTGATGAACTTTGTGCACCAGCAGACCTGAGATTTTCTGCGCGGTCGCGTCGTTTTTCCTTTTCCTTCTTTTTCCGGAGCAACCCCATGACAGTTTCCCTGGCGGCCGTGCCCGCCATGACCCAACACAACCCCGCCCAGGCCAATCCTGTAGACAGGGCTATCGACAGCCGTATGTCGGTGCGGGCCTTCACGCCGCAGCCCGTGCCGCGCGAGACGCTGGAAGAAATTCTGCAGGTGGCCAGCCGCGCTGCATCCGGCACCAACACCCAGCCCTGGCGGGTGTACGTGCTGCAGGGCGCCAGCCGCGATACGCTGGTGGACAAGGTTTGCGCCGCGCACAACGCGCTGCGCGACGATCCGTCCCTGGCCGCCCAGTACCGCGAGGAATACGACTACTACCCCGAAAAATGGGTCAGCCCCTACATCGACCGGCGCCGCGAGAACGGCTGGGGTCTGTACGGCCTGCTGGGCATTGGCAAGGGCGACAAGGACAAGATGCACACCCAGCACCAGCGCAACTTCAAATTCTTTGACGCGCCGGTGGGTCTGATGTTCACCATCGACAAGGTCATGGGCCGCGGCTCGCTGGTGGATTACGGCATGTTCCTGCAGAACATCATGGTCAGTGCGCGCGGGCGCGGGCTGGACACCTG
>JAZKCX010000090.1:0-6287 GCA_040387875.1 Pseudomonadota bacterium
ATTCGTAATGAGAAGGTCGGGTGTTCGATTCATCTCTCCGGCACCAAATGAAAAGGGACAGACTGCCACCAGTCTGTCCCTTTTTTCTTGGGCAGCGCCCGCCAAAAAAGAACCCCGACCACTTTGCAGCGGCCGGGGTAATCATGGCGTCATGCCATGCTGAGGAGCAGTCAAGGTTTCATTAGAAACGCTGGCCGCGCCCGGCATGCCCCAAATAGCGGCGGGTTGGGTGTATTAATCGGGTTCAAGCTTCCCGCCCGGGTGCCGCCACTGGGGGCAGTTACACAATCGCCGCGGGGTAACCGGGCGAAACACCACCGGGATTTGTCAACCGGGCGTTCAGTTCGCACGTTTTCAGGGCACAGGAGTTATGAAATGCCCAAGAAATTACTGGATAGCTGGAAAAAAGACGATCGGGATCGCAAACGCGCACCACTGCGCGCCTGACCCACTTTGGTGCGTGGCCGTATATCCCGCGTAGTCACCATCAGTCGGCGGGCAGCGCCGGCATCTCGGCCATAGCCAGCACCTTGTCGATCCGCTTGCCGTCGAGATCGACCACTTCAAACACCCATCCCGCGCATTCAATCCGTTCCCCCGTAGCGGGCAAACGGCCGGACACCGACATCAGCAAACCCGCTACGGTGTTGTAACGACCGCGGTCGTCGCCGGGCAACTCCGATATTCCCAGCCGGTCTTTCAGCTCCGACACGGGCATCAGCCCGTCCAGCAGCCACGATCCATCGTCGCGCAGCGTGGCCCAGGCGTCGGCCTGGGCGCCGGGCTGCAACTCGCCGGTAATGGCTTCGAGCAGGTCGCGCGGGGTCATCAGGCCCTGCACCACGCCGTACTCATCGACCACAAACACCATGCGGCCCGAGCGTGCCCGAAACTGCTCCAGCAGCTCCATGCCACTCAGGGTTTCCGGCACAAACGACGCAGGCAATGCGTGGGTTTCTATGCTGCCTTCAGCTTCTGGCCCGAGCTGCAGCAACCGGCCCACGCTGATCACGCCGACCACGTCGTCCAGCCCGCCACGGCAGACGGGGTACCAGGAGTGGGCGCCGGTCTCGCCGCCACCGCCCGCGAGCTTCAGGCTCTGCGCCACGGTGTGGGAGGCATCCAGCCACTCCACATCGGCCCGCGGCACCATCAGCGAAGTCAGCGGCCGATCATCGAGCCGGAACACGTTTTGCACCATCTGGTGCTCGTGCTGCTCAATCACACCGGCTTCGCGCCCCTCTTCCAGGCTGGCGGTAATTTCCTCCTCGGTCACCATCCGGCCAGCGGCGTTGTCCACCCGCAGCAGCTTGAGTACTGCCTGCGTGCTGAGCGCCAGCAAGCGCACAAAGGGTTTGGCGCCGGTGGCCACCCAGGTCATGGGGCGCGACACCCAGCGCGCCACAATCTCCGGGTAAAGCTGGCCGATGCGCTTGGGCACCAGCTCACCAAAAACGATGGTGACAAACGTAATGGCGGTCACCACCAGGCCAGTGGCTGTCAGATCCGCCGGGCGCTCCGTCATTCCCAGCCCTTGCAGCCAGAACGACACCCCATTGCTGAAAGCCGCTTCACCAATGATGCCGTTGAGTACGCCAATGGAAGTAATACCCACCTGCACCGACGATAAAAACTGGGTGGGGTTCTCCAGCAGCGTGAGCGCTGCCGCTGCGCCCTTGTCACCCCCTTCGGCCATCACCCCCAGCCGGGCCTTGCGGCTGGACGCCAGCGCAAGCTCGGACATGGCGAACACGCCGTTGAGCAGCGTCAGGAACGCTATGAGGAGAAAATCCATGGATCTGGGGTGAGAATAAACACATGGCACTTTACTTGATTGGCGACCTGCAGGGCTGCGACGAAGCGCTGGAGCGGCTGCTGGGCGAAATTGACTTCTCTCCCAGCCGCGACACGCTGTACTTTCTGGGCGATCTGGTGAACCGCGGGCCGGCATCTGCTGCGGTGCTGCGCCGGCTGATGGCGTATGGCGACGCGGCCCGCAGCCTGCTGGGCAACCACGACCTGCACCTGCTGGCGCTGGCCTGTGGGGTGCGGCAGCCCCTGCGCATAGACACGGTGGACGACATCCTGCTTGCACCCGACCGCGCCGCGCTGATTGACTGGCTGCGCCAGCAGAAGATGGCCATGCTGGAACACAACTGCCTGATGGTCCATGCCGGCGTACTGCCGTCGTGGACAGCGGAACAAACCCTGGCGCTGGCCGGCGAGGTCGAAGCCGTGCTGCGCGGGCCGAACCTGGAAACGTTTCTGCGGGAGATGTACGGCGACGATTCGCGCCAGTGGAACGACGGCCTGCAGGGCGCCGAGCGGCTGCGGGTGATCGTCAACACCCTCACGCGGCTGCGCTACTGCACTCCCGATGGTGTGATGGAGTTCAAAACCAAGGAATCGGTGGGCAATGCGCCCGAAGGCTATGTGCCGTGGTTTGATGCACCGGGCCGAAAAACGGCCGGCATCACGGTGGCGTTTGGCCACTGGTCTACCCTCAAACCCATGGACCGGCCGAATCTGCTGGCGCTGGACACCGGCTGTGTTTGGGGCGGCTGCCTGAGCGCGTGGCGGCTGCCTTCAGGCCATGCTGCCGGGGCGCTGGTTCAGGTGAAGTGCCCGCAGGCGCAAACGCCCGGGCCCCGCGCCTGAAAAATCCTGGGGCTTAAGGAGCGGTAGAAAAAAGCGCTGCGACTTTTTTCTTGGGCTTGATATTGGTCGAGATGCCCCGGCCTTTAACAGGCTGTTTGGCATCGGCCTCCCACGAAGGTGCCGCTTCGCGCTCTTCGGGAGCCTGGTAGGGCTGGTCGAAAAACGGATCGCGCGGTGCAGCTTGCGGGCGCGAATATTCGCGACGCTGCGGTGGCGCGGTACGCGGGGTATCGAGCACATCGCGCGGGTCGCCCACCTCACCGGCCTCGCGCCAGGCACGGCGGCCATCGTTGATACGCCCCTGTTCGCGGATGCGCGGACGGTCTTCCTCGAACTCGATGGGCTCCAGCTCGATCTTGGTCTTGATGAGCTTCTCGATGTCGGCCACCAGGCGCTGGTCGCTGCCCGACACAAAACTCACCGCCAGACCTTCGGCGCCAGCGCGGCCGGTACGGCCAATGCGGTGCACATAGTCTTCGGCATTGAAGGGTACGTCGAAGTTGAAGACCGCAGGCACGTCCTTGATGTCCAGACCGCGGGCGGCCACATCGGTGCACACCAGGAGATCGACTTCGCCCTTCTTGAAAGCATCCAGCGCCTTCAGGCGTTCGTCCTGGCTTTTGTCGCCGTGCAGTGCGGTGGTTTTCAGGCCTTCGCGCTCGAGCGAGCGCGCCAGCCGGGCACAACCGAGCTTGCTGTTGACAAACACAAAGGCCTGCTTCATGCCGCGCTGCTTGAGAATCTGGTGCAGCGCGCGACGCTTGTCGTCACCATCCACACTGTAGAAATGCTGCTCCACCGTGGAGGCAGTGGCATTGGAGCGGGCCACTTCGATGGTCACCGGGTCCTGCAGGTAGCTGTTGGCCAGGCGTTTGATCTCGGTGGAGAAAGTCGCAGAGAACAGCAACGTGGTGCGCTGCTTGGGCAGGTAGGAAAGAATGCGCTGCAGGTCGGGCAAAAAGCCGATGTCCAGCATGCGGTCGGCTTCGTCGAGCACCACGTATTCGACCTGGTTCAGCACCGCGTTTTTGGCTTCAATATGGTCGAGCAAGCGGCCGGGCGTGGCCACCAGCACTTCGACACCTTTTTTCAGCTCCAGGGTCTGCGGTTTCATGTCCATACCGCCAAACACCACGGTGGTGCGCAGCTGCGTGTGTTTGGCATAAGACTTGATGGCCTGCGCCACCTGGTCGGCCAGCTCACGGGTAGGCAGCAGCACCAGTGCGCGCACCGGGTGGCGGGCGGGCGAGGTGGAGCTGTTTTCGTGTTTGAGCATGCGCTGCAGCAGCGGCAGCGAAAAAGCAGCGGTTTTGCCGGTGCCGGTCTGGGCCGCGCCCATCACGTCACGGCCTTCCAGAACCACCGGAATGGCCTGCGCCTGAATGGGCGTCATGGCGGTGTAGCCCATGTCGGCCACGGCGCGCGCCAGGGGTTCGGCGAGCTGCAATTGCGAGAAAGAGTCCAGTGCGGGCACGGTTTGCGAATCGGTCATCAATACATTAAAACGTTTGCTATCAAACCGATAGCTGGCTGTGCCCGCTGTGCGCCGGCAAACCCTCATTATCGCCCATCGTCAGAGTTGCCGTGTGCTGAAAGTGTCACAGGCCTTCACGCTGCCGTTTTTCAGGCCATTGTCAAACCAGCGCTGGCGCTGGGCGCTGCTGCCATGGGTAAAGCTCTCGGGCACCACCGCCCCGCCAGACGAGCGCTGCAGGGCGTCGTCGCCAATCTTCGCGGCGGCGTTCATGGCCTCTTCCACATCGCCTTTTTCGAGAATCTGGCGGGCGTTTTGTGCGTGGTGGGCCCAGACGCCGGCAAAACAGTCGGCCTGCAGTTCCAGCCGTACGCTTAGCGCGTTGTATTCCGTCTGGTTGACACGCCGGCGCATTTCTTCCATCTTTCCGGTGATGCCCAGCAAATTCTGCACATGGTGCCCCACTTCATGGGCAATGACGTAGGCCTGGGCAAAGTCGCCGGGCGCGCCGAGCCGGTTTTTCAGGGTTTCATAGAAGCCCAGGTCAATGTAGACCTTCTGGTCGGCAGGGCAGTAAAACGGCCCCATCGCCGCCTGGCCGGCGCCACAGGCGGTTTGGGTTGCACCACGGAACAACACCAGCGTTGGCTCGCGGTAGCTGCCGCCGCCCTTGGTAAAGACGTCTTTCCAGACATCTTCGGTATCGGCCAGCACAGTAGAAACAAACTGCGCCATGCGATCGTCCGCGGGCGGGCGCTGTGCCGGGCTCTGTTGTTGCTGTACCGCTACCGGCGCACCGCCACCGCTGAGCAGATTCAGAATGGTAAGTGGGTTGATACCCAGCACCCAGCCGCCCACCAGGGCGATCACGATGGTGCCAATGCCTATGCTGCGTCCGCCCAGCAGACCACCGCCACCACCCAAGCCGCCGCCACTGCGCCGGTCTTCCACATTGTCGGATTCGCGGTTACCTTCCCATTTCATGCCCACACTCCTGCGCTAAAGTCATTGCATGGTACTCGCCCATCACCAACCGGCCCGTGCAATTCCAACGATTCTGTTGACCGGCTTTGACGCTTTTGGCGGTGACAGCGTCAATCCGAGCTGGCAGGTCGCGCAGGCGCTGCAGGGGAAGCGTATTTCTGGCCACCGGGTGGTGGCGGCCCAGTTGCCCACGGTGTTTGGGGAATCCCTGGCGTTGTTGCTGCGGCTGGTGGAGCAACACCAGCCGGCCTGGGTGGTTTGTACCGGTCTGGCGGGTGGGCGCAATGCGGTATCGCTGGAGCGGATCGCCATCAATCTTGCGGATGCGCGTATTCCCGACAATGCCGGCGCCCAGCCAAAAGACGAACCTGTGGTGCCGAGCGGGCCTGCAGCGTATTTCAGTTCGCTGCCGGTGCGCGCCATGCTGGAGGCGCTGGAGGGCGAAGGCATCGCCGCAGAAATATCGCAGACGGCGGGTACCTTTGTCTGTAACCATGTTTTTTACGGGCTCATGCATCACCTTGCCGGGCAGCCTGGCAACAAGCCGTGCCGAGGTGGCTTTATTCACCTGCCGTATTTGCCAGAGCAATCCGAAGCCCGAGGGACTATGCCCCTACAAACCATGGCGCGTGCGCTGCAAGTCGCGTTGCGGTGCGCGCTCAGCGAGGGCTTACCGGACTGAAGCGCGGGATTCAGCCGGCCTCGGCCAACAGGGTCTGGCTGCGGGCCTGACCGACCTGGCGTTTGCAGGCGTCAATCTGCGCACCCCGGCTGTTTTCCAGGCACTGTGCCAACTCCTGGTACTGCGATGCATGGGCCGCTTCACGCAGCTTGGCCTTGTTGACCTGGGCGCTGGCAACCGAGCCTACGGAGAACAGCAGAATCAGCATCAACACCCCGGCAGAGGCGAGCAGAATACGTTCGCGGTGGGCATGGAAAACTGCGCTGAGTTGGTCGGTAAACATGGTGCGGGCTCACTTGAAAATCTATGGCTTGATACTAGCCAGCGAACGGTTGCAAACAACGCGGCGGCATGCCACAAGCGTTGTAGGACGACGCCGATTTCGTGAATTTTTCAACGAAAGACCAACGTCCAAACTGCGCGCTATGCTTTGGATGTGAACACCACGCCCGCCCCGCCCCGGCGCATTGCGCACCTCGACATGGACGC
>JAZKCX010000091.1:0-8240 GCA_040387875.1 Pseudomonadota bacterium
GCTGGCGCCCCCGACAGGAATCGAACCTGTATCTGAGACTTAGGAGGTCCCCGTTCTATCCATTGAACTACGGCGGCGGCGCTCAAAGATTATCGCCGCTACGGCTTGCGCGGTAGCGGCGATAGAGGGGAGCTGACCCGGCCGGAAGCCGGGTTGCAGACGCTTAGCGCTGGAGCGAGCGCACCAGGCCCAGGTCGCTGGCGCTGAGTGCTGCGTGGGGGTCCGTGCCGGCAGCGGCCATCACGGTAGCGGGCGTCAGGCTCGACTTTTTCTGGTCGAAATACTGGTCATAGCGGTGGACCCAGTCCTTGCTCGCGCCCAGGGGCACGTGGCAGGCGCGGCAGGTGTCGGTGTTGGCAGGCGACTTGTCACCGCTGGGCAGGTAGGCGCTGTAAATCCAGTTGCCGTTGCGCAGGGGTTCTGCAACCGCCTGGCCCCAGCCAGGGTTCTTGCCCATGACAAACACTGCGGCCAGATTGCCCTTGACCAGGTTGCCGTCGGCGCCTTTTGCCAAGGTGCCATCCGGATTGGCCACAGCAGCGTAGTTTTCCATCACGAACACGCTACCCATGGGGAAGCCCTTGTCGCGGCTGCCGCCGAGCGCGACGTCGTTCATGTAAATTTCGCGAACCTGCTTGGCATCGGGGCGCTGGATGTTCGACAGGAACTTGGGCCACGACTTGTAGTTGGCAGGCTGGGCCAGCTGGCCGTCAAGCAGGATGGGGGCGGGGGCCGGAGCAGATGCGCAGCCGGCCAGCACGGCGACGGCAACGGCGATCAGGGAGGAGGTAATTTTCAGTGCCATTTATAGGTTTCCTTGAAGGTCTGTAGGGAACATACCGCTACAAAATGATTGCGAACCGGCTACTCGGCAGTCTGCGGTCATTCGCTGAGCATCGTGTAACTTTCTGCTTACCAAATTCTTACTGGCGCGTGACGAAATCACCGGGTCAGGGTTTTCATGCCCTCTTCCAGACCCTTGAGGGTGAGCGGCACCATGCGGTTGCCCATGAGTTGTTGAATCACCGAGATGCTCTGCCGGTACTGCCACACGCCCTGGGGCTCAGGGTTGATCCAGACGAACTTGGGGAACGCGTGGGTGAGCCGTTGCAGCCATTCGGCGCCGGATTCGTCGTTGTTGTATTCCACGCTGCCGCCAGGTTGCAAAATTTCGTAGGGGCTCATGGTGGCGTCGCCAACAAAGATGAGTTTGTAGTCCTTGTTGTACTTGCGGATGATGTCGAAGGTGGCGAACTTCTCGGAAAAGCGGCGCTTGTTGTTTTTCCACATGAAGTCGTAAACGCAGTTGTGGAAGTAATAAAACTCCAGGTGCTTGAACTCGGCCTTGGCCGCCGAGAACATCTCCTCTACCCGCGCAATGTGTTCGTCCATGGTGCCGCCCACGTCCATCAGCAGCAACACCTTCACGTTGTTGTGGCGCTCCGGCACCATCTTGATGTCGAGCCAGCCGGCATTGGCCGCCGTGCTTTTGATGGTGTCGTCCAGGTCCAGCTCTTCCACGCTGCCTTCGCGGGCGAACTTGCGCAGCCGGCGCAGCGCGACCTTGATGTTGCGGGTGCCCAGCTCCTGGGTGTCGTCGTAGTCTTTATAGGCGCGCTGGTCCCAGACCTTCACCGCGCTTTTGTTGCGGCCTTTTTCCTGGCCAATACGTATTCCCTGCGGGTTGAAACCATTGGCGCCAAACGGACTGGTGCCGCCGGTGCCTATCCATTTGCTGCCGCCTTCGTGGCGCTCTTTCTGTTCCTCGAAACGCTTTTTCAGCGTTTCCATCAGCTCGTCCCAGCCCATTTTCTCGATCTTGGCTTTTTCCTCGGGACTCAGCTCCAGCTCCAGGTTTTTGCGCAGCCATTCGAGCGGCACGTCCTTGGTGAAGTCGGCCACCATTTCCACGCCTTTGAAATAGGCCGCAAAGGCGCGGTCGAACTTGTCGAAATGTTTTTCGTCCTTCACCAGCGCGGTGCGGCTGAGGTAATAAAAGTCGTCGATGTGGTAACCGTCGTCGCTGGTCGGACCGACCACGCCGGCCTTCAGCGCCTCCAGCAACATCAGGTATTCCTTCACAGACACCGGCAGCTTGGCCGAACGCAGGGTGTAGAAAAAATCAATCAGCATCAGCAATCTCCTATCAGCCGCGGGGCTTGTCCAGCAGGTACAGCAACTGGGCCTTGACTTCGGGCCATTCACCGCTGCGCAGGCTGTACATCACGGTGTCGCGGATGGTTCCGTCGCGGCGCAGCGCGTGGCCGCGAATCACGCCGTCTTTGCGCGCGCCGAGCCGCTCAATGGCCCGCTGCGACGCGAAATTAAAATTGTCGGTACGCCAGCCCACCACGTGGCAGCCCAGCGTGTCGAAGGCATGGCCCATCATCAGCAGCTTGGCGGTGGTGTTGACTTGGGTGCGCTGGCAGCGCGCGGCATACCAGGTGTAGCCAATCTCGACACGTTTTACGGCCGGCAGGATGTCGTGGTAACTGGTCGAACCCAGCACGCTGCCGGTAGCGGCGTCGGTCACCGCAAAGGCCAGGCGGTTGCCGGCTTCGCGCATCTGCAGTGCCTCGTCAATATAGCGGCGGGTGTTTTCGGGCTCGGGCACCGAGGTCACGCGCAGCTTCCACAATTCACCGTCGGCCGCTGCCGCAGCCAAACCGTCTGCGTGCTCCGGCCCCAGCGGCACCAGCGCCAGGCCGCGCAGCGTCAGGGTGAGCGGCTCGACGAAGGCCATGGCCGTGCGTCAGTCCTTGTCGGCGCGGCTGCGGCGCCAGCGCCGAGCCAGTTGCAGGCCACCGCCGCCGCCCAGGCCCACCAGCAAAATGCCGAAGATGCTGGCGTTGGTGTAGCCGTCAGAAAAAATGTCAAAACCCAGCACCTGGCCCAGCCAGAAACCGGCCAGTGCACCGCCCACAAAACCGACTGCGTCGGACAGGCCTTCTACCAAAAGAGGATTTGCCATGGCTAAGCCCCGCTGGCCAAGGTTTTTCCGCCGGGCCGCCCCAAGGAAAAATGCGCCCCCTCGGGGGGCAGAGAGCGACACGAAGTGCGTGAGCGTGGGGGCATATCTACTACCGGTTGTGGCGTTGCATGAACACCAGTTTTTCAAACAGCGTGACGTCCTGTTCGTTCTTCAGCAGCGCGCCCACCAGCGGGGGCACGGCCACCTTGTCGTCTTTGCTCTGCAGCGCATCGAGTGGAATGTCTTCGGCCACCAGCAGCTTGAGCCAGTCGAGCAGCTCGCTGGTGGACGGCTTCTTTTTCAGGCCGGGCAGGTTGCGCACGTCGTAGAAGGTTTTCATGGCGGCCGTGAGCAGCTCTTTTTTCAGGCCGGGGAAATGCACGTCCACAATCTGCTGCATGGTGAGTGCATCAGGGAACTTGATGAAGTGGAAAAAGCAGCGGCGCAAAAATGCATCGGGCAGCTCTTTTTCGTTGTTGGACGTGATGAAGACCAGCGGCCGGTGTTTGGCCTTGATGAGTTCACGCGTTTCGTAGCAGTAGAACTCCATGCGGTCGATTTCGCGCAGCAGGTCGTTCGGAAATTCAATGTCGGCTTTGTCGATCTCGTCAATCAGCAGTGCCACCGGCGCGTCCGACGTGAAGGCCTGCCACAACACGCCCTGCACAATGTAATTGTGGATGTTCTTAACGCGCTCACCACCGTCCACGTCGGCCAACTGCGAATCGCGCAGGCGGCTCACCGCGTCGTATTCGTACAGGCCTTGCTGCGCTTTGGTGGTGGACTTGATATGCCACTGCAAAAGCGGCATGTTGAGGGCCGCGGCGACCTCTTCGGCCAGCATGGTTTTACCGGTGCCGGGTTCTCCCTTGACCAGCAGCGGGCGCTTGAGGGTAATGGCCGCATTGACCGCAAGCATCAGGTCCTGGGTGGCGACGTAGGTCTGTGAGCCTTGAAATTTCATGTGCAGGTCAAGATTGGGTAAGGGTTGCGCCGGATATAATCAGCGGCTGATTTGAAGAGTGATTTCCACAGGATTGTGCGCGCAAAATGAACACTTTGTTGACCACCGTATTTGCATTTGTTGTCGCTTCAGTGACGGCAGTGTCGGCCCATGCCCAGGAGGCCGCCGGCGACGCCAAGGCCGGCGCCGGCAAGATTGCCATGTGTATTGGCTGCCACGGCATCAAGGGCTACCAGGCCAGTTTTCCCGAGGTCTACAAAGTCCCCAAGATCTCCGGCCAGAGCGCCAAGTTCATTGTGGCATCGCTCAATGCCTACAAAAAGGGCGAGCGCAAACACCCCACCATGCGCGGTATTTCCAGCTCGCTGAGCGACCAGGACATGGCCGACATCGCCGCTTATTACAGCGTGCATGGCGTGGTACCGGGCGCAGCGCCGCTGCCCAAGCCGGCCGAGCCGTCGGCCAAGGTGGCCGAGCTCATCAAGAAGGGCGCCTGCATGTCCTGCCACGGTGACAACTTCAGCAAGCCCATCGACCCCAGCTATCCCAAGATCGCTGGCCAGCATTCTGACTACCTGTTTGTGGCGCTCAAGGCCTACAAGGTCGAGAACAACGCCAATGTGGGCCGCAGCAACGCCATCATGGGCGGCATTGCCAAACAGTTCTCCAACAACGAACTGAAAGAGCTGGCCAACTACATTGGCGGGCTAGATGGCGACATGAAGGTTGTGCCGCAGAGCAAGACCCGCTAAGCCCGGTCACCACCACAAAAAAGCCGCTTTTTAGCGGCTTTTTTGCTTCTAGCCTTTGCCGATAATCAATAGTTTGCTATTTATTCAGTAGCGATTAAAAGGCGTCAGTCGCGTGTGGCGCGGCGCTGTACACATTCCACATAGGCAGCGCCGTCGGGCGGGCGGCCGGCGCGCTGGCTTTCCCAGACCATCTGGCCCAGGCATTCCATGGCTTCGTGGTGGGCGTCGTGCAACGAGCCACGGCGGGCCGCCAGCAGCTCGACCGCCTGGCGAATGCCGCGCGGCTGGTCAATGGAGCACTGCTCGCTGATCGACAGATGCATGGACAAATGCAAAAACGGATTGGTCTGGCCGGCGTCCACGTCGTACATCTTTGCCAATGCAGCTTCGCCGTCGGTCAGCTCGGGGTGGTACTCGGGGTGTTCGGCAATCCACTGGCCGGCCAATACTTCAATGGCCTCCATCGGGGCGGCGGTCTGGTTCTTTAGGTACACGCCGCAGAAGAAGCGGCGCACGTCGGCTTGGGAGGGCGAAAACATGGCGCAAAGCGTAGCATGGCGCTGGTTTTTCGCGGCGCGGGTCGCGGCACTGTCCTACGTGGCCGGCGCGGGAAATGGCTATATTTCCTGCAGGCCCGCGCCAGAGTCCGGTACGCGTTGGCCCGCACAGCAACAAACCGGCATGGAGGAAATCTCATGAACGCAATCCGCATCGTCGGCATTATTCTGATCGTCGCTGGCATCGCCGGCTTTTTTACCGGTGGCTTCAGCTTCACCAAAGACTCGACCGCCGCCAAGATCGGCCCGATCGAGCTCACGGTGAAAGAAAAGGAAACCGTCAACTTCCCGCAGTGGCTGAGCATTGGCGCAGTGGTGCTGGGTGTGGCGGCTCTGGCGTTGGGCGGCCGCAAGTCCTGATCTGATTTTTTGCTGCCGCATTGGCGGCAGAGGCCTTGCGCGCCGGGCGTTACAGTACGGGCGGCGCAGAGCCGCAGGGAGCAGGTCCCGCAGGCGTTTGCGTGACCCTTGAGATTTCAGGACGCCCCCATGATCCAGCACGCTTTCATTTGTGATGCCATCCGTACGCCGTTCGGCCGCTACGGCGGTGCGCTTTCTTCGGTGCGCACCGACGACCTCGGCGCCATCCCGCTGCAGGCACTGATGGCGCGCAATGCCGGTGTGGACTGGCAGCAGGTGGCCGACGTCATCTACGGCTGCGCCAACCAGGCCGGCGAAGACAACCGCAACGTCGCCCGCATGGCCGCACTGCTGGCAGGCCTGCCGCTGGAGGTGCCCGGCGCCACCATCAACCGCCTGTGTGGTTCGGGGCTGGACGCGATCGGCATTGCCGCCCGCGCCATCAAATCCGGCGAGGCCAGCCTGATGCTTGCCGGCGGTGTGGAAAGCATGAGCCGGGCACCGTTTGTGATGCCCAAAGCCGAGAGCGCTTTCAGCCGCGCCAACGCGGTCTACGACACAACCATAGGCTGGCGCTTCATCAACAAGCGCATGAAAGAGCTGTACGGTGTGGACTCCATGCCCGAGACCGCCGAGAACGTGGCGACCGACCACAAAATCGAACGCGAAGCGCAGGACCGCATGGCGCTGGCCAGCCAGATGAAGGCGGTGGCGGCGCAGAAAGCCGGCTTTTTTGACGCGGAAATCACGCCCGTGACCATCCCTCAAAAGAAGGGCGACGCCATCGTCGTCAGCAAGGACGAGCACCCGCGTGAAACCAGCCTGGAGGCACTCGCCAAGCTCAAGCCCATCGTCAAGCCCGACGGGACCGTGACGGCCGGTAATGCCAGCGGCGTGAACGACGGCGCCTGCGCGCTGCTGCTGGCCAGCGAGAGCGCTGCTGCAAAGAACGGCCTCATGCCCAAGGCCCGGGTGGTGGGCATGGCCACTGCGGGCGTGCCACCCCGCGTGATGGGCATAGGCCCGGCCCCCGCCAGCCAGAAAGTGCTGGCGCTGACTGGCTTGAGCCTGGCGCAGATGGACGTGATCGAACTCAACGAAGCCTTTGCCGCACAGGGGCTGGCCGTGTTGCGCCAGCTGGGTTTGCAGGACGACGACCCGCGCGTCAATCCCAACGGCGGCGCGATTGCGCTGGGCCATCCGCTGGGCGCCAGCGGTGCGCGGTTGGCGACCACAGCCATCAACCAACTGCACAGAACCGGCGGCCGCTACGCGCTGTGCACCATGTGTATTGGCGTGGGGCAGGGGATTGCGCTGGTGCTGGAGCGGGTCTAGGCCGCTGCGCCGGGGCTCAGGCCCGCCAGCCGGGGATCTGCCAGTTGCGCCAGAGCGCCAGGCCGCGCAGGCCGGCCGTGACGGCTACGCAGGCCAACAGCGCCACCGCGCCGGTCTGCCCCAGAGACACCAGCGCCACATAGACCCAGCCCCCCCCAAACGCGCACACCGCATACGGCCGGTGGTCGCGGAAGGCGCTGGGAATTTCGTTGCAAACCATGTCGCGCAGCACGCCGCCAAACACACCGGTGATCACACCCATCAGCACCGCCACCAAGGCGGGCAAATTGGCCTGCAATGCCTTGTCTACGCCCACCGCAGCAAACAGGCCCAGGCCCAGCGCGTCGGGCCACTGAATGGCTTTTTCGGTGAGTACAAAATGCCGGTCGCGCAGGAACAGCATGGCCAGCACACACAGCGCCAGCACCGCCCACAGCAGCTCCACATGGCGCACCCAGAAAAACGGCCGCTGGTCGAGCAGCAAATCGCGCAGCGTGCCGCCGCCGAATGCGGCCAGAAAAGCCACCACACAAACGCCCACCGCGTCGAGCCGCTTGCGCGCCGCTTCCATTGCGCCCGACAGCGCAAAGGCGGCGGTGGCCAGTGCCTCCACCGCAAAACGCAACCACTCGCCCCAGTTCGCCGCCTGATTCATGCGACGATTGTCGCGCGATGTCCCTGCCTTTCATCACCGACCCTGTTTTCTACGCCGTTGCCATTCCCGCCGTGCTGTTGCTGGGCGTCAGCAAGAGCGGTTTTGGGGCGGGCTTTGGTTCGCTGGCGGTGCCGATGATGGCGCTGGTGGTCACCGTGCCCGAGGCCGCAGCGATGCTGATGCCGGTGCTGCTGCTGATGGACCTGATGGGCATTACGGTTTTTCGCAAGGACTTCGATTGGCCGCTGCTCAAATTCCTGATTCCCTTTGGCCTGCTCGGCACGGTGGTGGGCACGCTGCTGTTCCGGCTGCTCGACGCGCATCTGGTGGCCGGCATCGTAGGCGTGTTCACGCTGTTGTTTCTGGCGCAGCGGCTGGCCTTTCCGCCGCGTGCCGACAGTAAGGCCTGGCCGCGCTGGGTGGGCGCGCTGCTCACCACCACCGCCGGCTTCACCAGTTTTGTGGCGCATGCCGGCGGCCCGCCGGTCAATGCCTACGTGATTCCCATGCGCCTTTCACCAGTGCAGTTCACCGCCACCATGGCAGCGTTCTTCTTCTGCGTGAATCTGTCCAAGTGGATTCCGTACGGGTGGCTGGGCCTGCTGGATGCCCGCAACATGGCCACGTCGCTGGCGCTGCTGCCGTT
>JAZKCX010000091.1:8340-10125 GCA_040387875.1 Pseudomonadota bacterium
CGCGCCGCTTCCTGGTCGCGCTCCTGCGCCAGTTGCTCTTCAAACTGCTGCCGGCCCTGCTTGACGGTGGCGATCAGTTTGGCGCGGTCCTTGTGGTGCGGGTACATCTGCTCAAACAGTTCCAGGTTGTGCTGGCGAAAGCGCATGGCGTTTTGCCGTGCCAGGTGCGGCGGCTGGCCCAGCAGCTCCAGCACGGTGCGGGCGCTGCGCAGGCTCGATTCGAACAGCTCGCGTTCCACCCGCAGCACGCCACGGTCGCGCAGCGCATTCCAGTGCGTCACGTCACGCGCGCGGGCCACAATTTCCAGGTGCGGGAAATGCTCGCGCGCCAGGTCGATGATCTTGAGCGACTGCGCCACGTCGTCCACCGCCACTGCCAGCACTTTGGCATGGGCGGCGCCGGCGGTGCGCAGCAAATCGAGCCGGGTCGCGTCGCCATAGAAAACCTTGGAGCCAAAGACCCGCGCGGCCTCTACCATCTCGGCGTCGTGGTCCAGCACCGTGGCCTGTATGCCCTGGGCCCACAACATGCGACCAATGATCTGACCGTAGCGGCCAAAGCCGGCAATGATGATGGGGGCGTTCTGCGACTCGGAAATTTCGGCCATCAGCGTGACCTTGCTGCGCGCAAAACGCGGCAGCAGCAGTTTGTCTATGGCCACCAGCACCAGCGGGCTCAGCAGCATGGAAACCGCTACCGCGCCAATCAGCAGTGACGCAGTCTCGGCCGGAAACACCTGCGCGCCGGCGGCGGCCTGAAACACCACAAATGCAAATTCGCCGCCCTGCGCCAGCAGCAGCGTGAACACCGGGCGCTCCTGCAGCGGCAGGCCCATGGCGGTGGCCAGGGCCCAGATCACCAGCGCCTTGATGGCCAGAAAACCCAGCACCACCAGCGCCATCAGGCCGGGCGAGGCCATCAGCACGCCAAAGTCGATACTCATGCCCACCGCAATGAAGAACAGCCCCAGCAGCAGACCCTTGAAGGGCTCGATGTCGGTCTCCAGCTCGCGGCGGTATTCGCTGTCGGCCAGCAGCACGCCGGCCAGAAAGGCGCCCAGCGCCATCGACAGGCCGACCAGCTGCATCAGCGCGGCAATGGCTACCACCAGCAGCAGCGCAGCGGCGGTAAAAATCTCCGGCGTCTTGCTGCGCGCAATCCAGCCCAGCAGCGGCCGCACCAGCAGCCGGCCGCCGAGGATGATGCCGGCAATCACCGCTATGATTTTGAGAGCTTCCAGCCAAAGTCCGGTGCCGGCCCCAGCACTGTTGGATGCCGAAACAACGCCCAGAAGCGGCAGCAGCGCCAAAATGGGGATGGCGGCCACGTCCTGAAACAGCAAAATCGAAAAACCGGCCTGGCCGCTGCTGGTGGGCAGCAGGTGGCGCTCGCCCAACACCTGCAGCGCAATGGCGGTAGACGACAGCGCCAGCCCGAGCGCAGCCACCAGGCTGGTCTTCCACGGCACACCAAAAACCCAGCCCGCCACGAACAGCAGCGCAGCGCAGCCCAGCACCTGCGCGCTGCCCCAGCCAAAGATGGGCCGGCGCAGGTTCCACAGCCGCCTGGGCTCCAGCTCCATGCCCACCATGAAGAGCATCAGTACCACGCCGAATTCGGCGAAATGCAGGATGTCCTGTACGTTGCTCACCAGGCCCAGGCCCCATGGGCCAATCGCGATGCCGGCGACCAGGTAGCCGATGATGGCGCCGAGGCCCAGCGCCTTGGAAAGTGGCACGGCGATGACGGCGGCACTCAAATAAATCAGGCTGTTGATCAGCCAG
>JAZKCX010000092.1:0-4289 GCA_040387875.1 Pseudomonadota bacterium
AACGGCACCTTGGCTTCGCCGGCAATGCCCTTGGCCAGCAGCGTTTTGCCGGTGCCGGGTGGGCCGACCAACAGCAGGCCGCGCGGGATGCGCCCGCCCAGCTTTTGAAATTTCTGCGGGTCTTTCAGGAAGTCGACAACTTCCTTCACTTCTTCTTTCGCTTCGTCACAGCCGGCAACATCGGCAAAAGTCACCTGGTTGCTGTTTTCGTCCAGCATGCGGGCCTTGCTTTTGCCAAAGCTGAAGGCACCGCCCTTGCCGCCGCCCTGCATCTGGCGCATGAAATAAATCCAGACGCCGATCAGCAGCAGCATGGGGCCCCAGCTGACCAGCAGAGTCATCAGCAGCGAACCTTCTTCGCGCGGCTTGACGTCGAATTTCACGTCGTTGGCGATCAGGTCGCCGACCAGACCACGGTCCAGGTAGGTGGCTGTGGTGCGGACGCGACGGTCGTCGTTGGTGATGGCCAGAATCTCGGTGCCGCCCTGGCCTTCCTGGATGGTGGCGCTTTTGATGCGGTTGTTGCGGACTTCTTCCAGAAACTCCGAATAACCGACATAGCCGGCCCCGGCACCACCACGGGTGTCGAACTGTTTAAAAACAGTGAACAGCACGAGGGCGATCACCAGCCAAATAGCAACTTTAGAGAACCACTGATTATTCAAACGAGGCTCCGGTATGAGAACTAAGCATATATGTACCGCATTTTAGGCTTTTCAAGCCACAGTGACCGTCTATTTGACTGCGCTGGCCGTAGGGGCAGCACGGGATTAGGGGCAGATTTGCCGACCATCTTTCTGCCCCAACGGCCGGGTTTCCACCGGTGCAGCGGGCTTTTGTCAGTTTTCAGGATGTGGCAACCACGCCGCTTTTGATGCCGATTCCCACCAGAAAAGTTTCCGACGATTTGTCACGCGATGCTTTGGGCTTGAGCGGCTTGACGGTGCGAAACGACTGTTTGAAAAGCTGCACGATTTCGTTGTAGCCCCCGCCGTGAAACACCTTGACCACCAGCGCACCCTCAGGTTTCAGATGCGTCTGGCTGAACTCCAGCGCCAGCTCCACCAGGTGCGTGATGCGCGAGGCATCGGCCGAGGCAATGCCCGACAGGTTGGGCGCCATGTCCGACACCACCACGTCGGCCTGCCGACCCTGCATTTGCTCTTGCAGCCGCTGCATGACTTCGTTTTCGCGGAAGTCGCCCTGCAGAAAGGTCACGCCTTCGATGGGCTCCATCGGCAGGATGTCCAGCGCAATGATGGTGCCATTCAGCGTGCCGGCGGCCGCGCCATCGGGCGAGAGCCGGCGCCGCAAATACTGGCTCCAGGCGCCAGGGGTGGAGCCCAGATCGACCACCAGATGGCCGGGCCGCACCAGGCCAAAGGTCTCGTCGATTTCCTTGAGTTTGTAGGCCGCGCGCGCGCGGTAGCCCTCGCGGTTGGCGAGCTTGACGTAGGGGTCGTTGACGTGGTCGTTGATCCACGCCCGGTTGACTTTGGTGTTTTTTGCCATCGCTCACTTTCGACACTCGATAATACGGGTATGCCCCAAATCCAGCTCACCCCCGCCCAACGCAAGCAGCACCGCTCTGACGCCCACCACCTTGACCCGGTGGTAATGGTCGGTGGCGACGGCCTGACGGCCAACGTCAAGAAGGAAATCAACCTCGCCCTGAATGCGCACGGCCTGATCAAGGTTCGCGTGTTTTCCGACGACCGCGTTGCCCGCGAAGCCATGCTGCAGGAACTCACCGAAGAGTTCAGCGCCGCGCCGATTCAGCACATCGGCAAGCTGCTGGTGCTTTGGCGCCCCATGCCGGAAATTGCAAAAGTCGCGCCTGAGCGTGATGAAGACCGCAAGGCCGGACCGCGCGAATTCAAGGTTCTAAAGTACAGCACCCGCGGCGGCCAGCGGCCCGAAGTGAAAACCCTGCGCGTGCTGGGCAACCAGCGGCTCACACCGGGCGGCCAGGTCAAGCGCGCGAAGCCACCCAAGCAGAAGTCGATCAAAAAACGCAACCAGGCCTGATAGGGCTTTAGCGGCGCGTCGCCAGCTTCCACAGCAGCCCGCCAGCGCAGAGCCACTGCGCGAAATACATCGCGCTGCCCACGCCGTGCCAGAGTTTGAGGTTCTCGCGCGCCACAATGCGCGGCGCCACGGCGAACTCCAGCAGCAGCGCCAGCAGCATGCCGCCTACTACAAAACTCATAGCTAAAGATTGAGTACTGGCGCCGGCCACCTGCCATTTTGACCTTGAAAAGAGCAAAAACAGCAGGCCACAGACCACTGCCACCCAGGTCTGCGCCGAAAAGAGTTTGGCGGCCATCTGGCCGGCGATCTGCGGCGTAGGCAGGTGCACAAATAACAGCGGCACCACCAGAAAGCCCACGGCGGTCAAGCTGCCCCACCAGAGCGCGGCAATAAAAACAGGGAACCGATTCAAACGTAGCTGACCTTGACGATCTCGAAATGCTTGATGCCGCCCGGTGCCTGCACCTCGGCGGTATCGCCCTCGGACTTGCCAATCATCGCGCGGGCAATCGGGCTGCCGATATTGATCAGGCCCAGCTTCAGGTCGGCCTCGTCCTCGCCAACGATCTGGTAGGTCACGCTGTCGCCGCTGTCTACGTCTTCCAGCTCCACCGTGGAGCCAAAAACCACTTTGCCCTCGGCATCCACTGCCGACGGGTCGATGATCTGCGCCGCCGACAGCTTGCCTTCGATCTCCTGAATCCGGCCTTCGATAAAGCCCTGCCGGTCTTTGGCGGCTTCGTATTCGGCGTTCTCGCTCAGGTCACCCTGCGCCCGCGCATCGGAAATCGCATTGATGACCCAGGGGCGGTCCACCGTTTTGAGTTTGTGCAGTTCGGCCTTGAGCTTTTCAGCGCCGCGTTTGGTAATGGGAAGGGTGGCCATGTTTGTGTTTCTCCAAAAGGAAACCGCCGGGCGTTGCCATCCGGCGGTGTCTTGTTGGGCCTGATTATGCCGCGAATGGCGGCACTGTCCAGACCGTGCTGGCTTCAGCCAGCGAGTTGCGCGTGCAGCTCCTGCACCGAATAAACGTCGAGCTGGTCCAGGTATTTCATGCCTTCGACCGCCGCTTCAGCGCCGGCTATTGTTGTGTAGGTGGTGACCCGTGCCAAAAGCGCCGAGGTGCGGATCTGCCGTGAATCGGCAATCGCGTTGCGGCGCTCTTCCACCGTGTTGATGACCAGCGCAATCTCGTTGTTCTTGATCATGTCCACGATGTGCGGCCGGCCTTCTGCCACCTTGTTGACCACGCCGCAGGGGATGCCGGCCGCCTGGATGGCTGCCGCCGTGCCCTTGGTGGCGATCACCTCGAACTGCAGCGCGCACAGGCCGCGGGCGATTTCCACCGCACGCGGTTTGTCGCTGTTTTTCACGGTGAGAAACACCTTGCCAGTGGATTTTCCGTCGGCCGTAAAAGGCCGCGGCAGCTTGGTGCCGGCGCCGATCTGCGATTTCACGAAGGCTTCGCCAAAGGTCTTGCCCACGCCCATCACCTCGCCGGTGGATTTCATCTCGGGGCCGAGAATGGTGTCAACACCAGGGAACTTGACGAAGGGGAACACCGCTTCCTTCACGCTGAAATACGGCGGCGTCACCTCCTTGGTGATGCCCTGCGAGGCCAGCGTCTGGCCGACCATGCAGCGCGCCGCCACTTTGGCAAGCTGGATGCCGGTGGCCTTGCTCACGTAGGGTACGGTGCGCGATGCGCGGGGGTTGACCTCGAGCACAAAGATTACATCCTGGCCGTCCTGCTTCTGGATGGCGAACTGCACGTTCATCAGTCCCACCACGTTCAGCGCGCCGGCCATGGCCGCGCTCTGGCGCTTGAGTTCATCGACCGTGGCCTGTGCCAGTGAATACGGCGGCAGCGAGCAGGCCGAGTCGCCGCTGTGCACGCCTGCCTGTTCAATGTGCTCCATCACGCCGCCAATGAAGGTGGCGCCCGATGCATCGCGGATGCAATCGACATCGCATTCGATCGCATCGTTCAGAAAGCGGTCCAGCAGCACCGGCGAGTCGTGGCTCACCTTCACTGCCTCGCGCATGTAGCGCTCCAGATCGCGCTGTTCGTGCACGATCTCCATCGCCCGGCCGCCCAGCACGTAGCTCGGGCGTACCACCAGCGGGTAGCCAAGGGCAGCGGCTTTTTCCAGCGCTTCGGGCTCGGTGCGGGCAGTGGCATTGGGCGGCTGGCGCAGCCCCAGCGTTTGCAGCAGTTGCTGGAAACGCTCGCGGTCTTCGGCCGCGTCGATCATGTC
>JAZKCX010000093.1:0-1728 GCA_040387875.1 Pseudomonadota bacterium
GGTTTGGTGACGTAGTCGATGCCGCCAGCTTCGAGTGCGGCCACCAGGTGCTCGGTCTCGGTCAGTCCGGTCATGAAGATGATAGGAATGTGGGCTGTGACCGCGCTGGTTTTGAGGCGGCGCGCCACCTCAAAACCGTCCATGCCGGGCATCATCGCGTCGAGCAGCACGATGTCGGGCAGGGCCTGCGCGGCGCGTTGCAGCGCGGCCTCGCCGTGGGTGGCCACCAGCACGGTGTAGCCCGATTCATCCAGCGCGTCGTGCAGCACCGAGAGGTTGTCGGGCACGTCGTCCACGATCAGCACCACCTCGCTGTTGGCGCGGTCCAGCGTCTGGTCGAGCATGTGGTGGGGCTGCATGCCCGTGAGCTTACCCTGCCTGTTGCAGCAAGCGGCCCATGGCCTCGAACTGGAACTGGCGCGCCATGCCGCGCATCTGCTCGGCAAAGGCAGCGCATTCGGGTGCGGCAGCTTCGATCTCGGCGAGCTTGTTCATGATGCCGCGGTAGTAACCGAGGTTGACCACGTCGAGCAGCGCGGTACGCTCGGCGGCGGATGGCAATACCAGCCCAGCGACGGCAGGCAACGCAGGTGCAGGAATGGCCGCAGGCGCACTTTCCAGCCAGGTGATGGCCAGCTTTCGCTCCAGCCAGTCGAGCAGTTCCGAATGCCGCAGGGGTTTCAGGATGAAGTCCTCGGGTGGAATGCCCACATCGTTGTCCAGGCCCTTATCAAACGCATTGGCGGAAACAATCGCCACGGCAGCTCCCGGTGGGGGCACCAGGCTGCGCAGCCGGCGAATGGTCTCCCAGCCGTCTATGCCGGGCATGGCCAGATCCATCAAAATCGCGTCGGGCTGGTAGCCCGCAGCAAGCAGGTCAAGGCAATCGTGCCCGCTGGCGGCAGTGCGCAGCTCAAAGCCCAGCGGCTCGAGCAGGCTTTGCAGCAGCTCACGGTCGGCCTCTTCGTTGTCTACCACCAGCACGCGCCGGCGGGGGCCGCTGTAGCCACGCCGCTGCTGTTGTGCTGGCCGGGGTACCGCGCTGCGCGACGACACATGCGCCTCGGGCAAAAACAGCTTGACGCGAAACACCGAGCCCACGCCCGGCGTGCTGCTGGCGGTGAGCTCGCCGCCCATCAGATCGGTCAGCATCTTGGCAATCGTCAGGCCCAGGCCGGCGCCGGGTGCGGCGGGGCCTGGCGTGGCAGAGCGGGTGAAGGGCTCAAAGATGCGCGCCAGCTCTTCGGCCGGTATGCCAGGGCCGGTATCCTGAATTTCTATGCTGGCCAGCTCGCGCGCGTGTTTCAGCCGAAAAGTCACCTGCCCCTGCGCGGTGAACTTGATGGCATTGCCCAAGAGGTTGATAAGGATCTGTCGCAGCCGCTTTTCGTCGGCACGCACCACCTCGGGCAATACGCCGTCGGCCTCGAAGCGGAAGGCCAACTGTTTGCCGGACGCCTGCAGCTCGAACATGCTGGCGATCTCGTGCACGCAGTCGGCAAAACGCATGGGGCGAACATCGAGCGTAAGTTTGCCGGCCTCAATGCGGGCGACGTCGAGCGTGCCTTCAATCAGGCTCAGCAGATGCTCGCCGCTGCGCTTGATGACGCTCACCGCCTGCTTGCGGTGCGGCGGAATGGCGGCGTCTTCGCCCATCAGTTGCGCGTAGCCCAATATGCTGTTGAGCGGCGTGCGCAGCTCGTGGCTGATGGCGCTGATATAGCGGCT
>JAZKCX010000094.1:0-8651 GCA_040387875.1 Pseudomonadota bacterium
ACAGCGTGTAGTAGTCGGTGTGGCAGATGCCGGTGGCCTTGATCTCGACCAGCACCTCGCCGAACTTCGGGCCCTGCAGGTCCACGGTTTCAATGGTCAGGGGTGCGCCGGATTTCCAGGCAACTGCGGCTTTGGTTTTCATGGGGATGGCTTCAAAAATAAACGGGTGCTGCACTATAAAACCAGATCGGCCCGCGCGCCCGCCCGGTGGCAGCATCGCCCCAACATCTGGCGGAAAAGACCTCCGTGCGCCAACCCGCTATCGGGGCCAGAGCACCCACAGCCGCAGCGGCTGTTTCACACGGCCCGCCAACTGGCCGGCCACCTCGCCCCAGCCGGCAAAGTAGTCGGCCCGCACCGCGCCGGTAATCGCGCTGCCGGTGTCTTGTGCAATCACCAGCCGCTGCAGCGCCACCGCCGGGCCGGGCGTGGCCAGCCAGACTGGCGTGCCGTAGGGAATGCTGTCACGGTCCACCGCAATCGAGCGGCCTGGCGTCAAGGCCACGCCCTGCGCGCCGCGCGGGCCAAAAGCCGACTCGAAGGTGGGCAGCGCTTCTTCGCGGAAAAACACGGCGCGCGGATTGCTCCAGAACATTTCGTTGCTGCGCTGCGGGTTGCGCTGGGCCCAGTCCTTGATGGACGGCCACGACGCATCGCGCACCAGCCCGCGGTCGAGCAGCCAGCGGGCCACACTTTTGTAGGGCTGCTCGTTGGTGGCGGCAAAAGCCAGCCGCACCAGTTGCTGGCTGCCGTCGGGCTCGGTCACCAGCACCCGGCCCGAGCCCTGGATCTGCAGCATCAGCGCATCCACCGGGTTGTCCAGCCAGGCAATCGCGCGGCCCTGCAGCGCGGCCTGGGCCTCGGGCAAGGTGTCCATTTCCTGCCGGGTGTACCAGGGGCGGCCCTTGACCATACCTGCCGGCGGGCGGTACAGCGGCACAGCAAAGTCGGCACTGCGCTGGCGGCTGGCCAGCAGCAGCGGCTCGTAGTAGCTGGTGAGCAGGCCTTCGGCCCGGCCCTCGGGCGACTCGACCCGGTAGGGCTGCAGGCGCTCGACCATCCAGCGGCGCTGGGCATCGCCGTCGGCAATGCTGAGCTGGCGCACCTCGGTGCACAGTGCGGCAAAAGTGGGGCCGGGGCGTTCGCAGCTTTTGATCCAGGCGTTCCAGGCCTCGAACAGGCTGTCGTCGGCAAAACCGGGCAGCTCGGCCCAGCGCACAGGCACCCAGCGGCTTTTGGTGCGGGCCAGCGCGCCGGGCAGCGGCGCGGTGTCGGGCGGCAGTTCGGCGGCTATGTCGG
The DNA here is from genome assembly GCA_040387875.1 of Pseudomonadota bacterium. Taxonomy (GTDB): domain Bacteria; phylum Pseudomonadota; class Gammaproteobacteria; order Burkholderiales; family Burkholderiaceae_C; genus PCRC01. The sequence goes on from JAZKCX010000094.1 coordinate 1,300, forward strand.
TCGGTGCAACGGGAGGCGTGGGCGACACCGGGCGGCTGGGCGGCGCCACCACAGCGGGCCCAAGCGGCGCAGGGGCTTGGCGCGGCGGCGCGGCGCAGGCGGCCAGCGTTCCTACAATCACACTCCATAAAAGCTGGCCAAGGAAAAAGCGCATGACACTGATTCTGCTTGAAGCGCTGGCCGCCGGCCTGCTGCTGGTGCTGATTGTCTGGTGGACCATGTTTTCGGGCCGCAACAAAGGCGAGTTGCCGCCCGCCGACGAGGCCCAGGACAGCCGGCCACCGCCGCGTGATTGATATGGATTTGCTATTTTATTTATAGCAAATAACCCATTATCGACGCCGGCTAGCTGCCTTTTTTATTGATAAGTTGCAGCAAAAAGCCTGTGCAGGCTGCCTACAGCACCCGATGCGCCAGCGCCGGCAGTTGCTCGCGCACCTGCTGCAGGCGGGCCGGCAGACAGTCGCCCAGCACCACCGCTGCGCCATCGGCGTGTTGCGCCAGCATTTCACCCCAGGGGCCGGCCAGAAGGCTGTGGCCCCAGGTGCGCCGGCCGTTTTCGTGTTCGCCGCCTTGCGCAGCCGCCAGCACATAGGCCTGGTTTTCAATGGCCCGGGCGCGCAGCAGCAGCTCCCAGTGCGCCTGGCCGGTGGTGAAGGTAAACGCGCTGGGCACCAGCAGCAAATCGGCAGCCAGTGCGCGGTAGAGCTCGGGAAACCGCAGGTCGTAGCAGATGCTCAGGCCCACGCGCCACGGTTCGCCAGCGCGCGACACCATGTCGAAAGCCACTGGCGCAGTGCCGGGCAACAGCACCTGCGCCTCGTCGTAACGCTCGCTGCCGTTGTCGAAATGGAACAGATGAATCTTGTCGTAGCGGGCCACACAAACGCCTGCCGGTGAATAGGCCAGCGTGGTGTTGCTCACCTTCTGCGGGTCGTCGGTCAGCAGCGGAATCGAGCCGCCTACCAGCCAGAGTTTGAATTCGCGTGCGGCATCGGCCAGAAAGCGCTGGATGGTGCCGCCGCCCTCGGGCGCAAAAGCTTCGGCGATGGCGAATTTGTCGGTGTCGCGCTGGCCCAGCAAGGCGAAATGTTCGGGCAGCAGCGCCAGCTCGGCACCTTGGGCAGCGGCCTGCTGCAGCAGCGCATACGCTGCATCGAGGTTGGGCTGCAACGCGGTGCCCGAAACCGTTTGTAGTGCGGCCACTTTCATTGCGATAACTCCGTTGGGGGCGCACTGGCCGGTGTGGCGGGCAGCGCCACCGCGGCGCGGCGCGGCACCCGCGTGACGCGCGGGTCGGCCCAGGCGCCGTCGATATGAAACTCCTGCGTGGCGGCTTCAATCACCGGTTTGCGCAATATGGCCTGCGCCAGAAAAGTACCAATGCCAATGGCCGGGTTGATGACAGCCGCCACCAGCGAGGCGGTGCCGGCGTTGATCTCGGGCACCACCACCACCTTGAGGTCCTGGGTTTCGTCGTCGATGTCGGCCGTGCCTTCCATCAGCACGGCGGCGTTCACGCCCTTCATCTGCAGGTTGTTGGTGCTGGCCACGCCCTGGGCGATTTTGATGTCGCCGCGCACAAAATCAAACGAAAAACCGTCGCTGAAAACATCGCGGAAATCCAGCGCCAGCCGGCGCGGCAGAGCCTGCAGGCTGAGCACGCCCAGCAGCTTGGCCAGGCCCGGCTCGGCCTTCAAAAACTGGCCCGATTCCATGCTGACATTGAACTGGCCGTTCATGCTGGAAATGTCCAGCCCCAGCGGCGAGCCAGTCCAGGCCACCTGGCCTTCGAGCTTGCCCTTGCCGCGGCGGATCACACCCGGTGTGCCAAAGCGTTTGAGCAGCTCGCCGGAGTCGCTGACATCGAGCTTGAAATTCATCACCGTCTGCCGCCGATCGGTCGCGCCCGCTGCCGGGCGCGGGCCGCCGGGCGCCACCGGCCGGGCCTCTGCCGCAGCCCAGTTGCCGTTGGCGGTGAGCATGGCTTCGGGCAGGGTGACGTTGAACTTGTTGAGCCGCCATTCGCGCACGCCGCCTTCGCGCGCCACCGTGCCGGGCCCGCGGTTCACCGCATCAATCTCGACCCGGCCCAGCTTGCGGCCGCGCAAGTCGAAGTCGTCCACCACAATGTCCAGCGCCGGAATGCTGTCGGGCTGGCGGTCCAGAATCTGCTCCACGTCACGGGCCGTGCCCGGGGCAATGCTCAGGCGCGCCAGCCGCGCAAACAGCCGGCCCGCGCCCCGGCCGGTGGGCTGGCGAAATTCCACATACCCATTCAGCTCGGTTGCATCCACATTGGCGCGCCAGGTGTTGCCGTCGCGCGAGCCGCCCAGCACCAGGTTATGCAGCGTGTAGCCCTCTACCAGCAGGGTTTTGGCGCGCACCGCCAGCACCGTGGGCAGATAGGCGCCGGTGCCGCTGGCAGCCGGGTCGCCGGCCATGCGCGCCGGTGGCGCCACCGCGGGCGCGCTGGCGGCGTCGGCCACGCTGCCGCCCAGCAGCTTTTCCCAGGCGCCCACATCCACGCCATCCAGATTGATGTTGGCCACCACCGCGCCGTCGTCGCTGGCCAGCGATTCCCCGGGGGCCAGGCCGGCACCCAGCGCACCGCGCAGCACGCGCGGCGCGCTGCCGGAGACATCGCGCAGGTAATAGGCATTGAGGCGCTGGCCGATGTCCAGCGTGATCTCGTCGCGCAGCGTCTGGCCGGGCGCCAGCGTGGCGGGCAGCAGCATGTTTTGGTAACGCAGCGGCAGCGGCGCGTCGGCCGCCTTGGCCAGCGGCGGCGGCAGGCTGGACGCCATGCCCTGCAGCGTGCTGGTGACCGTGACTTCGGGCCGGCCGCGGCGGAATCCCAGCGTCAGGTTGTAGGGCGCGCTGCCTTCAAACTGTTGGGCCAGCCGCGCCACCGCGCCCAGTTCGCCGGCCTTGCGCAGGCCCTCGGCCGTGGCCACGCCCTGGCCGCGGAAAAACACCATGGTTTCGGTGGTGTTGCTGCGGTTGGGGGCGGGCACCATGCCGCCGTCAAAACGCACCTCGCCGCCCAGCATGCGGGCGGTGGCCTGCGGCACCGAAAAACCGGTGTCGCTGAAATTGAGCGTGCCTTTCAGGGCCGAAAGGGCCGGCGTGTCGGGGCTCATCTGCAGCGCATTGCCGGCCAGCAGCACGCTGCCCTGCACTTTGCTGTCGTTCACGTTGTTGATGGGCAGGGTGAGCTTGAGCTTGTAGTCGGCAGTGCCGGCCGCCGTGGCCTGGGCCAGCGCCTGGCTGGTCATGGCGTTGAGCGGCGAGGTTTTGATCATGGCCACCAGCTCGGCCACCGGCCCGCGCGCCTGGGTGCTGACCACCACGGTAGCGTTGTTGGCGAGGTCGGCAATTTTTGCGTCGATGCCCTGCAGCGCCAGATTGGGCGCGCCGGCAAAACGCGCCTTGGCCTTGTTGATCTCCATGCGGGTGCCATCAAACACCAGTTCGCCGCTGAGCTGCGTGAGCGCCGGCCAGCGGGTGCCGTCGCGGGTGGGAATGGACGGCGGCACGTAGTCGTACACCACGTCCTGCAGGTTGGCAGAAATGCGGAACTGGCCCTGCGCGGGGGAGATGTCGGGCATGTCCTGCAGCTTGCCGCGCACCGCAAACTTCACGCCGCTGGCCTTGCCTTCCCGTATTGCGTCGCGCACATAGTGGCGTACCTCTGTGGGAATGGTCTGCGGCAGGTAGCGAAACACCCGGGTGCCGTCGGCGCGTTCCAGCGTGCCTTTGAGGTCGAGCACGCCGGGAAAGCGGGTGTCGGCCCCGCTGCCGGTGTTCCAGCGAAACTGCGCCTCGCCCTGCGCGTCGGCATTGGCAAAACGCAGCTTGCTGGCCTGCACCTCGATACGTTCCTTGCTGCTCTGCCAGTTCAGCTCGGCGGTGAGCTGGTCGACCGGAATGCGGGGTTCCTCAAACACCCCAGGGAATTCGAGCCAGCCGGCATCCATTTGCAGGTGCGCCCGACCATTGCCTTCGGTCAGTTCAAAGTCGATGCTGGCGCCCTGCAGGCCGGGCCGGCCCGCGCCGCCGGCCTCGGTGGCGCTGGCCACGTTCAATGCGCTGATGCGGCCGCTGGCCTTGAGCTGCTGCAGCGTGGGCAGGCTGCCCTGCCACTGCGCTTGCACCACCTCCACCAGCCCGGCCGGCGCATAGGCCGTGAGCACGGCATGGGTGGCGGTGCCCAGCGGCAGCCGCTGGCCAATGTCGGCCAGCGCGGCCAGGTCGAGTTTGTCGCCCTTGAATTCACCGCGCGCAGGCTTGCTGTCGGTGGCCTCGGTGTACTGCAGCGCCACATTGCCGCCCGGCCACTGCATGCCGTCGCTGGTGCGGAACTGCAGGCCTTCGGTAAACAACGCAAAGCGGCCCGCGCTGCGCTCGCCGCCCAGCCGGCCCAGCACCTGCTCAAGCCCCAGCGCGGGCAGCTTGCGGCCCAGCGTGGCGCCCACCTTGGCCAGCGCCAGGTCGGCCGTACCACCGGTGACCGATGCATCGGCCACATCGACCCAGGCCCGCAACGCGCCGCTGCCGGTGGCGATGTCCAGCCCCACGTCGGCATACCGCCGCAGTTGCGAAACATCCACGCCGGGAAAGTCCAGGTAAAGCTGGCCGCGCCATTCCTGCCAGTGGTCGCTGCGGGTACTCAAAAGCGGCTGGGTGAAACTGCCGCGCAGGCTGAAACGCTGGCCCCAGGCGGCGGGCGGCGTGGCGTCAATCCGCATGCGGTGCTGGCGCAGCGAGTTGCGCACCACCAGATCAACCTGCGCCAGCTCCAGCGGCGGCGCACCGCGCTGCTCGTCGGTCCAGCGCAGATTGCCGTTGCGGATGACAAATTCGGTCTGCGAGAAAAACCAGTCGGCGGCGGCGCTGCTGTCTTCCTGGCCGCTGGCCATGTCCAGCCCGGCCACCAGAATCTTGCCGGCCTGGGTGCGGCGAATGTCGAGTGCCGGGCTGTCAATGTGCAATTGCTCAAAGCCCTGGTTCAGCAGTGCGCGCGGCGACAGCACCGCCTGTACCAGCGGCAGCTTGAGGGCCTCGCGGCCCTGGGCATCAAAAAGCACCACATCGCGCAGCGCAATGGCGGGCATCAGCCCGCCGGAGGTGGCCGAGATCCCGCCAATTTTTACCGGTACCCCCAAAGCCTGCGCGGCCCGCGATTCCAGGTACGGGCGGAACTCGCCAATTCGCGGCACAATCACGCCGTGCAGCGCGATCCAGCCGATGGTGAGTACAACCCAGGCAGACAGTACAAGCCAGAAAAGACTGTGGACAGCCAGCGTGATTGTTTTCAGACGTCGGGATGGAAGTGTTGACAAGTCGTTCATCGGAACCGGAAGCTGGCGGGGATTATGACCCGCAGCGATAGCCATCGCACCCGTGCGGACGGTGACGCCTTGTTACATGATGCGTCGCCGGCCGGCGACCACCGCGCGCAGCCGCCTTCGTCCCATTCCCGTTTTGTGCAGCGCCTGCGCCGGCGTTATGCCGATGTGCTGCACCTCTTGCCGCCCGGCCCGCCGGTGCACACCAGCATGCAAGAGGCGCTGGCCGCCCTGCGCGCGCGCGGCGATGCGCCGGCCACCGCCCTGCGGGTGCTGCGCCAACTGGTGATGGAGCGGCTGGCCTGCATGGACTGTGACGAACAGGCCGACCTGTCGGAAATTACCCGGGGCGTGACCGAGCTGGCCGAACTGGCCCTGCACGAAGCCTGCGAAGAGGCCCAGCGCGAACTCGATGTGTTGCATGGCGCGCCCCAGACCGTCGCCGGCCAGCGCGCCCGGCTGTGGATTGTGGGCATGGGCAAGCTGGGTGCGCGCGAGCTGAACGTCTCCAGCGACATTGACCTGATCTACATCTACGACGAAGACGGCGACACCGCCGGCACGGCCGAGGGGCGCGGGCGCATCAGCAACCACGAGTATTTCAGCCGGGTGGTGCGCCGCATCTACAGCCTGATTGGCGACACCACCGAACACGGCTTTGTTTTTCGCGTCGATCTGGCGCTGCGGCCGAACGGTAACTCTGGCCCGCCCACGGTGTCGCTGGACGCGCTGGAAGAATACTTTCAGGTGCAGGGCCGCGAATGGGAGCGTTTTGCCTGGCTGAAAAGCCGGGTGGTGGCGCCCGCCAATGTGCTGAGCGAACAGGCGGTGGCCGACCTGCGCGCGGTGGTGCTGCCCTTTGTGTTTCGGCGTTATCTGGATTACGGTGTGTTCGAGTCGCTGCGCGGCCTGCACCAGCAGATTCGAGGCCAGGCGGCACAGCGTGCGGCCGGCCACCCCGAGCGCGCCAACGACGTAAAACTCTCGCGCGGCGGCATCCGCGAAATTGAATTTACCGTGCAGCTTTTGCAGGTGGTGCGCGGCGGCCAGTTCCCCGAGCTGCGCACCCGGCCCACGCTGGATGCGCTGCAGCGGGTGGCGCGCGCCGGCCTGATGCCGCAGGACACCGCCGACGCGCTGGCCCAGGCCTATGTGTTTTTGCGCCGGGTTGAGCACCGTATCCAGTTTCTGGACGACCAGCAGACCCATGTGCTGCCCACGGCGGATGCCGACCTGGCCTGGATTGCCCAGACCATGGGCTATGCGAGCTGCTGCCCGTTTTTGAGCGAGCTCGATGCCCACCGCGAGCTGGTGGCGCAGGAGTTTGACAAGCTGCTGGCCGGCGCCGGCAAAAGCGAATGCAAAGGCTGCAGCAAGGCCGCCGGCATTGCACCACCCGAGCTGGCCGATTTGCTGGCGGGCCTGCCCGAAGGTTTTCGCCAGCGGGTGCAGTTGTGGGCCGAACACCCGCGCGTGCTGGCGCTGCGCGAAGACGCCCGCAGCCGCCTGACCAAGCTGGTGCAGCGCACCGCCCAGTGGCTGCGCGAAGGCAAGGTCAACGAGATGGCCGCCGTGCGTATTGCCGACTGGATCGAGCCGCTGCTGCGCCGCGAAAGCTACCTGGCACTGCTGCTGGAGCGCCCGGTGGTGCACGAGCGCCTGCTGCGCCTTTTGGGCGCCGCGAAATGGCCGGCCCGCTACCTGATGCAGCACCCCGGCGTGATTGACGAGCTGGCCAGCAACGCCATGCTGGACGAGCGTTTTATCGCCGACGAATTTGAGGCCGAGCTGGCACGCCGGCTGGCCGCGCTGCAGTCGACCAACGAGGACGATGAAGAGACCCTGATGAATCTGCTGCGCCGGGCTCACCATGCGGAAGTTTTCCGCACGCTGGCGCGCGACGTCGAGGGGCGCATCACGGTGGAGCAGGTGGCAGACGACCTGAGCGCGCTGGCCGACAGCATGCTGAAAATCACCACCCGCTGGTGCTGGCAGCGGCTG
>JAZKCX010000095.1:0-3893 GCA_040387875.1 Pseudomonadota bacterium
CACACCCAGGGCCGGGCGCTGCCCCATGTGGCCAGCGTGTTGGTGCAGCGGCCGGACGAGTTGATCGATTTGCCGCAGACTACCCGGCGCAATCTGGAGCTCACCCAAACCCTGCGCGGCGAAGACGCACCCACCCTGTTCTCGCTGCTGGATACCTGCATGACTGGCATGGGCAGCCGGCTGCTGAAACACTGGCTGCTGACACCGCGCCGCGACCGCGCTGACGCCGTGCAGCGGCTCGACGCGATTGCCACGCTGCAGGAAGGCGGCGGCCAGGGCCTCTGGCGCAGCCTGCGCGAAAAACTGCGCGGCAGCAGCGATGTGGAACGCATCACTGCCCGGCTCGCGCTGCGCCAGGTGCGCCCGCGCGAGCTGGTGGCGTTGTTGTTAACACTACAAAAAGCAGAGCATCTTATTGAGCAAAGGCACCGGCCCGAGGCACTTTTGATGCAGATTTCTGTTGATTTATTGCCCCCCGAGGGCGCAGCGGAGCTTTTGCGCCGCGCCCTTCTGGAAGAACCCGCTGCGCTGGTGCGCGACGGCGGTGTGATTGCGCCCGGCTTCGACGCCGAGCTCGACGAACTGCGTGGCCTTGCCGACAACTGCGACGCCTTTCTGCTCGACCTGGAAGCCCGTGAGAAGGCCCGCACCGGCATAACCAACCTGCGGGTGCAGTTCAACAAGGTACACGGCTTTTATATCGAGGTCACCCACGGGCAGACCGACAAGGTGCCCGACAACTACCGCCGCCGGCAGACGCTGAAAAACGCCGAGCGCTACATCACGCCCGAACTGAAGGCGTTTGAAGACAAGGCCCTGAGCGCGCAGGACCGTGCGCTGGCCCGCGAGAAGTTTTTGTACGAGCAGGTGCTCGATGCGCTGCAGCCCTTCGTACCGGCCTTCAGCCGCCTGGCCCGCGCCGTCGCCACGCTGGACGCGCTGTGTGCGCTGGCCGAACGCTCGCTGACGCTGGGCTGGTGCGCGCCGCAGTTTGTGCGCGAGCCCTGCATCGACATTTCTGCCGGCCGGCACCCGGTGGTGGAGGCGCGGCTGGCCGAACTGTCGGGTGGCAGCTTTATTGCCAACGACACGCGACTCGGGGCAAAACAGCGCATGCAGATCATCACCGGCCCCAACATGGGCGGTAAATCCACCTACATGCGGCAGGTGGCACTCATCGTTTTGCTGGCCAGCGTGGGCAGCCATGTGCCGGCCAGCGCCTGCCGGCTGGGGCCGATAGACGCCATCCACACCCGCATTGGCGCGGCCGACGATCTGGCCAATGCGCAATCGACCTTCATGCTGGAGATGACCGAGGCCGCGCAAATTCTGCACTGCGCCACGCCGCACAGCCTGGTGCTGATGGACGAGATCGGCCGCGGCACCTCCACCTTCGACGGCCTGGCGCTGGCCAGCGGTATCGCGGCGCAACTGCACGACAAAACCCAGGCCTTCACGCTGTTTGCCACCCACTATTTCGAGCTGACCGAGTTCCCTGCGAAACACCATGCGGCGCAGAACGTGCATGTAAGTGCGGCCGAGGCGGGTCACGACATTGTTTTCCTGCACGAAATCCAGCCTGGGCCGGCCAGCCGCAGCTATGGCATACAAGTTGCAAAACTCGCCGGCATGCCCGCCGCCGTTTTGAACCACGCCCGCCACGCGCTGCAGTCGCTGGAGAACCAGCAGACCAACGCGCGGGCGCAGGTAGATTTGTTTGCAGCGCCCGACACTCCCGAAACCATAGCGCCGAGCGCCGTAGAATCAAGACTTGCCGAGATCAACCCCGACAGCCTGAGCCCGCGCGAGGCGCTCGACGCGCTTTATGCCCTGAAAAAACTGCAGGGCCAGTCTGGCCGCTGACGCCCTAAAAAACTACATCCGCACATGACTTACTGCGTCGCCATCAAACTCAACGCCGGCCTGGTTTTCCTGTCCGATTCGCGCACCAATGCGGGCCTGGACCAGATTGGCACCTTCCGCAAGATGATCATTTACGAGAAGCCGGGCGACCGCTTCATGGTGTTGCTGTCGGCCGGCAACCTGAGCATCTCGCAGTCGATCCGCGAGATTCTGCAGGTGGAGCAACTGAAGGACGGCGAAGACGGCGAGCCCATCACCATCTGGAACGCCAAAAGTATGTTCGACGCCGCCCGGGTGCTGGGCGCGGCGGTGCGCCGTGTCTACGAGCGCGACGCGGCCTCGCTCAAGCAGGCACGGGTCGAGTTCAATGTGTCGATGATTTTTGGCGGCCAGATCAAGGGCGAAGCCATGCGGCTGTTCGAGGTTTACTCGGCCGGCAACTTTATTGAAGCCACGCCCGAGACGCCGTTCTTCCAGGTGGGGGAATCCAAGTACGGCAAGCCGGTGCTCGACCGCGTGATTACGCCCGACACGCCGCTGGACGAAGCCGCCAAGTGCGCGCTGGTGTCGATGGACTCCACCCTCAAATCCAACCTGTCGGTGGGTCTGCCGCTGGACATGGTGGTGTACGAGGCCAACCGTTTCCAGAGCGACAAGATCGTCTGCATCGACGACAACAACCCCTACTTCCGCATGCTGCACAACAACTGGGGCCAGAAGCTGCGCCAGGTGTTCGACAGCATCGAGCACCCGGTTTGGGACGACGCCCGCACCGACGTGCCGCTGATGGTGCCGGCCAGCCGTGGCCGCCCGCTGAAAAAGATCACCACACCGGACGAAAAACTCATCTGAGTTTGCGGGCCTCCAAGGCCTTTAACTTCGCGCGGCTGGCGCGCTTTCGTTAAAAACTGTATATTCGTACAGTGAACACGAATGACAAGCTCGCCATCCTGGCCGACGCCGCCAAATACGACGCATCGTGTGCGTCCAGCGGCACGTCCAAGCGCAATTCGCTGGGCGGGCGCGGCATGGGCTCGACCGAAGGCTCGGGCATCTGCCACAGCTACGCGCCCGACGGCCGCTGCATCTCGCTGCTGAAGATTCTGCTGACCAACTTCTGCAACTACGACTGCCTCTACTGCGTCAACCGGGTCTCCAGCAACGTGCCGCGCGCCCGCTTTACGGTCGACGAAGTGGTGAACCTCACGCTGGATTTTTACCGCCGCAACTGCATCGAAGGCCTGTTTTTGTCCAGCGGCATCATCCAGAGCCCCGACTACACCATGGAGCAGGTGGTAGAGGTCGCGCGCCGGCTGCGCGAGGAGCATGACTTTCGCGGCTACATCCACCTGAAAACCATTCCCGACGCGTCGCCCGAGCTGCTGGCCCGCGCCGGAAAATATGCCGATAGGCTGAGCATCAACATCGAGCTGCCCACCCAGGAAGGGCTGGACGCGTTGGCACCCGAAAAAGACGGCGCCGCCATTCGCCGCTCCATGGCCGGGCTGCGGGTGCGCATTGACGATGCCAAAGAAGAAGCCCGCGTGGCGCGTAACGAGCACATCATCTCGATGCCGCGCAGCAAGCCCGGCCGCGCCAAACCACCGCGTTTTGCACCCGCCGGCCAGAGCACACAAATGATTGTGGGCGCCGACGCCAGCGACGACAGCACCATCCTGACCACCAGCGCCAACCTGTATGGCGCTTACCGGTTGCGCCGCGTCTATTACTCGGCTTTCAGCCCCATCCCCGACGCGGCCACCGCGCTGCCCTTGAAAGCGCCGCCGCTGGTGCGCGAACACCGGCTCTACCAGGCCGACTGGCTGATGCGCTTTTACGGCTTTGCACACGACGAAATCGTGCCGGCGGCGCAGGGCGGCATGCTGTCGCTGGAGGTCGATCCCAAAATGGCCTGGGCGCTGGCGCACCGTGAACGCTTTCCTGTCGACCTGAACTGTGCGCCCCGCGAAATGCTGCTGCGGGTTCCAGGCTTGGGCGTTACCGCCGTGCAGCGGCTGGTGCAGGCGCGC
>JAZKCX010000096.1:0-4602 GCA_040387875.1 Pseudomonadota bacterium
CCGCCCAGCGCCGAGCTGCGGCCCGACCAGACCGACCAGGACAGCCTGCCGCCCTACGAGGTGCTGGACGCGGTGCTGGAGCGCTACATGGAGAACGACCAGAGCGTGGAAGACATCATTGCTGCCGGTTTTGAGCGCGCGGTGGTCGAGCGGGTGGTGCGGCTGATCCGCATCAACGAATACAAGCGCCGGCAGGCGCCTGTGGGGATTCGGGTCACCCACCGCAGCTTTGGCAAGGATTGGCGTTATCCTATTACCAACAAATTCCGCGCCTGAGGCGCGCCACTATTGAGGAGACCGCATGAAACAGATCACCGCCATCATCAAACCTTTCAAGCTGGAAGAAGTGCGCGAAGCGCTGGCCGATTGCGGCGTGACGGGCCTTACGGTGACCGAAGTCAAGGGCTTTGGCCGCCAGAAAGGCCACACCGAGTTGTACCGCGGCGCCGAGTATGTGGTCGACTTTCTGCCCAAGGTCAAGGTCGAGGTGGTGGTCAAGGGCGACGACGTCGAGCGCTGTGTAGAAGCCATCATCCGCGCTGCCCGCACCGGCAAGATCGGCGACGGCAAGATCTTCATCACGAGCGTGGAGCGCGTTGTGCGCATCCGCACGGGTGAGCAGGACGAGACGGCTGTCTAGATATTTGAGAGCTGCGGCGCTGGTGCCATACCGGCGTTTTGCACCAGCTCTGCCAGAAGCTCGGGCACCGAGCTGCCTGTGCGAATCAGGTCCATCTGCCACGGCGCCATGAAATCCTGCGCCACCGAGGTCTGCAAAAACGCCAGCAGGCTGTCGTAGTAGCCACCCACGTTGAGCAGGCCCACTGGCTTGTCGTGGTAGCCAAGCTGGCGCCAGGTCCAGGCCTCGAAAAACTCTTCCAGCGTACCGATGCCGCCGGGCAACGCGACAAAGGCATCGGCCCGCTCGGCCATCAGGCGCTTGCGCTCGTGCATGGTGTCGACCACCAGCAACTCGGTGCAGCCGGTGTGGCCCCATTCCCTTTCGATCATCGACTGCGGAATGATGCCGGTGACCAAGCCTCCGGCTGCCAGCGCCGCATCGGCCACCAAGCCCATCAGCCCATTGCGGCCACCGCCGTAGACCAGTTGCCCTCCGTGCTCGCCAATCCAGCGGCCAGTTTCACGCGCCACTTCGGCAAAGCGTGAATCCCGCCCCTCGCGGGAGCCGCAGTAGACGCAAACCGAAAAAGCGGGCTTCACTGCAAGAACCGGTGAAGCAGCGCTGCCGCCCAGATGCCTGCCCACAGCAGCAGGCTCAGCAGAACCGCCGCGCTGCCCATGTCCTTGGCGCGTTTGGAGAGGTCGTGCCATTCCGGGCCAATGCGGTCAATGGCGGTCTCTATGCCGGTGTTGAGCAGCTCCACAATCATCACAAACACCACCGAGCCCGCCAGCAAGGCCACCTCTACCCAGTTATGCCCCAGCCAGAAAGCCGTGGGCAGCAGCACCATGGCCGCCAGCGCCTCCTGGCGAAAAGCGGTTTCGTCCCAGCCCGCACGCAGCCCGGCGACAGAGTAGCCGGCCGCATGGCGAATGCGGGAAAAACCGGTACGGCCTTTTTGTGGATTGGCGCTGAGATGGGCGTCGGACGGCGTCATGCAGCTAATGTAGCGGCGCGCCATGACAGTCTCAGGTGCTGGATACGGGTTTGGCCGAGGCGGGCACGTACGTCACCAGCCGGGTGCCTGCAAAAGCGTCATGCCAGAACTGCTGTTGCGGGTGAAAACGGCTGAGCAGCGCGTACACCAGAACCCAGCCGGTGAGCAACAGCACCGATTCTCCGGCCGAAAGCTGAAATGGCGCGATGGCGGCCAGCGCTGGCAAAAACCAGAGCCAGCTCAGCAGGTAGCGCACAAAAGCGCGGCGCTGGCTGATGGGCTGGCCGGCGGCGTTGGTCACGCGGATGTTCCAGGTTTTCATCGCCAGGGTCTGGCCCTTGGCCCAGAACCAGGTGAAATAGATGCCGAAGACGATAAACAGAAAAGCCTGCAGTGCATGGCGGTTGTCCAGCGCGTGGCGGGTCTGGCTCAGGCTGCTGAACAGGTAGCCGGCCACAAAAACCACGCCGAACATCAGCATGCCCTCGTAGAGCCAGCAGGCCATGCGGCGCTTGAGGCCGGGAACTGCCAGAGTCATAACCAGAAAACCAATCTTTCAGAGGGAAAAAGGTGCGAAATCACGCCGGCGATTCTACGTGTTCGCTTCCCGGCCCTTCTGCGCCGGGGGCCGCTGTCAGTTGGCGACCTGTACCGCCGAAGCGGGTGGTTTGGGCAGCAGCGTGTTGCGATTGACTTTGGGCACCGAGGTGCTGCCCAGCACCTGCTTGCCGGTATTTTTGGCAGGCAGCGCAAGCACCGCGCTGCTGGCGGCCGGTTTGACCGGCGGCGCCACCGCCAGCTTGTGGGCCGGGACGGGTTTGATGGCCGCTGCTGCGCCCGTGGGGGGCTGCGATGCGGCGCGTGCCAGCGCACGTTTTTCTTCGCCGCTCAGGGCCTGGTAGGCCTGCCAGCGTTCTTCCTTCTGCTCGGCGGTCAGTTCCTTGGTCTCGGCAAAACTCAGGCGGGCACGGGTGCGCTGCTGGGCGCTCAGAGCGGTCCACTCGGACATGCGCTCCTGCACTTTCTCTTTTTCTGCCGCCGACAGCTTGGGGTAATTCTGCGAGATGGCCAGCCACTTGCGCTTGCGCGGCTCGTCCATGTCGTTCCAGCTGTCTTCCAGCGGTTTGAGTGACTTGCGCTGCGCTGCCGTGAGCTCTTTCCAGCTGGGCCCGGTGGCTGGGCGGGCCACTGACGCTGCAGCCTGCGGCTTGGCGGGCGGGGTTTTGGGGCTGGATGACTGGGCAAAGGCCAGCGCAGGCACAACCAGCAGCAGGCCCATGAGGCCGTGACGCAGAGGGGGGGTCGCCAAAGTGCGGTGTAAACAGCCTAATTTCGACAGCACTGGGCAGTCCCGGCCTTACTCATCAGCATCGGATGTGGATGGGGCGCCGCCAACCCGCAAAAACTGCAGGAAACCGGGGTCGGTGTAGGCAGAAGGGGGCAGGTTGTCGGTCAGCAGGGCAACATCGACTTCCGCCAGTTCGCTGGCGCGGTTTTCGTCCTGAATGACATTGATGACCACCATGCCGACCACCAGTGCCACCATGGGCAGCACGGCGCCCAGCCGGCCCCACAGGCTCCAGCGGTCATCACCGAAACCCAGAATGGCGGTATTTCCCGAGCCCATCACCACCGGGGCGGTTTGCAGTTTGGCCGATTTGCGTTGGGCCAGCGCCTGCATGCGCGCGGCGCGCAGCCGCTCGGAAATGTCGTAGGGCAGCGCCTGGGTGCCGTCGGACAGGCGGGCGGCCAGGCGGGTGCCGAAGCGGTCCTGCAGAATTTCTTGCTGGTGTTGAAGCGTGTAAGTCATAGTTGAATTCCCTTGGCCTTCAGCGCCTGGCTGAGGGCATGTACCGCACGCGAACAGTGGGTCTTGACGCTGCCCTCAGAGCAGCCCATTGCAGCAGCTGTTTCGGCGACGTCCATCTCCTCCCAGTAACGCATGAGAAAGGCTTCCCGTTGACGGCCCGGCAGTTTCTGTATTTCTACTTCGATGTCACGCAAGATTTGCGCCCGGTGGGTGGTGGTTTCGGCACTTTCCGTGGCGTTCGAGCCATCCTGCGGCCCCAAAGTTTCCAGCAGATCGAATTCCCCGTCATCGCCGGCGGATTCAAAGTCGCTCAGGTTGGAAAAAAGGGCATTGCGGGTTTTGCGCCGGCGAAACCAGTCCAGCGTGCAGTTGGACAGGATGCGCTGGAACAACATCTGCAGCTCCTGCGTCGGGCGGTCGGCATAGTGCTCGGCCAGCTTCATCATGCTGTCCTGCACGATGTCCAGCGCAGCCTCTTCGTCGCGAACGTGGTAGAGCGAGCGTTTGAAGGCCCGTTTTTCGACGCTTTTCAGAAAATCAGAGAGTTCTTGTTCTGTTGCCAAGACGGGAGGCCGGTGCGACGGAGGGAGCCTGGAGGGCGTTGGTTGTGGCCTGATGTTGTACGCAGGCTATTTTTCGGCGGATTATCGCATTACAGACCGGTTTTTTAGCACTTTTGGCGCTGTGGCGAGGCTGGTGCGATAATATCGGGCTCAAATCAAAAGGCAAACGGATCACGGTCCGGCGGGTACAAAGGCCCGTCCATGGCTCTGGTCTCAAGTTTCGATGCGGCCCCACAAGGGTTGGCCAAGAAGCACCCAAGGTTTTTCGTCAGAGAAAATCACAAAGGTTGATCATGGAAATCTCAAAAGCTGAAATCGCTTCGGCCGCCGCCGCGTCTGCAACTGCTGCAGTGCCCGAGTTGCGTGGTGCCGAAATCCTCATCAAGGCCCTGCAGGCTGAAAACGTCAAGTACATCTGGGGTTACCCCGGTGGTGCCGTGCTGCACATCTACGACGCGTTCTACAAACAAGACACCATTCAGCATGTGCTGGTGCGCCACGAGCAGGCCGCCGTGCACGCGGCCGACGGCTATGCCCGCGCCACCGGCGACGTGGGCGTGGCGCTGGTCACCTCCGGCCCCGGGGTGACGAATGCGATCACCGGCATTGC
>JAZKCX010000097.1:0-2446 GCA_040387875.1 Pseudomonadota bacterium
CGCCGTAGTGGCGCTCGTTCAGGCGCCAGCTGTGCACCACCGGCAGCCAGGTGCGGTCCATTTCGTCCAGCGTGTGCCACAGGGTGCGGGTGGCACGTTTCAGCATGCTGGTGTAGGCCACGTCAAATTCATAGCCATCCGCCTTCAGCAGCCGGCCGGCGTTTTTGGCCTGCTCCACGCCGGTGGGGGTGAGGTCCACATCGGTCCAGCCGGTGAAGCGGTTTTCAAGGTTCCAGGTCGATTCGCCGTGGCGGATCAGCACGAGTTTGTACATGGGGTTATTCCGGAAAAGAGGCCTGCAATGCGGGGGCTAAACCCGGCATTCTAGAATCGTGGGCTTGCCACCTGGCAAAACCAAGAAGGAAATCCCAAGTGAAATTCGTCATCGACAACTGGATGCTGATCTCCGTAGCGCTCAGCTCCGGCGGCCTGCTGCTGTGGCCGCTTATCAAGGGCAGCAAGGGCGGTCCGCTCAATGCCGGTGGCGCCGTGCTGCTGATCAACCGCGAAAAAGCGGTGGTGGTGGATGTCAGCGAACCGGAAGAATTTGCCAAGGGCCACATTGGCAACGCCAAAAACATTCCTTTTGGCCAACTCGAAGAAAAGCTGCCTGGCGCGGTGAAAAACAAGGCGCTGCCGGTCATTCTGGTCTGCCCTACCGGTGCCCGCGCCGGCCGCGCGGTGGCCATGGCCAAAAAACTCGGTTACGAGCAGGCCCAAGCGCTGGGCGGCGGGCTCACTGCATGGAAAACCGCTAATCTGCCGGTTGTCAAAAGCTGAAAGTTCCGAGTTCATGCAAGCCGTCAAGATGTACACCACCGCGAGTTGCCCCTACTGCATTCGCGCCAAACAGATTCTGAAAGCCAAGGGCGTGGAGCAGATCGACGAGATCCGTGTGGACTCTCTGCCTGACGGCCGCGCCGTGCTGATGGAAGTCTCGGGCCGGCGCACCGTGCCGCAGATTTTTATTGGCGCCACCCATGTGGGCGGCTGCGACGATCTGGTGGCGCTGGACGGCCGTGGCGGCCTGCTACCGCTGCTGAATGCGGCCTGAACGCGGCCTGAGATAATCCCACCCGTTTTACCGGGCCCGCCTGCGGGCAGCCTCTCCCGTTTTTATTCCCCGAAAGATTGCCATGGCCGACCTCGACCCCGTATTCCAGATTCAGCGCGTCTACCTCAAGGACATGTCGCTGGAGCAGCCCAATTCGCCGGCCATCCTGCTGGAGCAGGAGCAGCCCACGGTGGACATCAAGCTCAATGTCGACACCCAAAAAGTGGTGGATGGCATCTACGAAGCCACCCTCACGGCCACCGTGCAGACCAGCATCAAGGACAAAACCGTGTTCCTGGTCGAAGCCACCCAGGCCGGCATTTTTGAGATTCGCAACCTGCCCGACGAGCAGATGGGCCCGGTGCTGGGCATTGCCTGCCCGCAGATCATCTACCCCTACCTGCGCGGCAACGTGGCCGACCTGATTACCCGTGCCGGTTTTCCGCCGGTGCACCTGGCCGAAATCAACTTCCAGTCGATGTACGAGCAGCAGAAAGCCGCTGCCAATGGCGCCGACAGCGACGCTGCCCCGCAAATCGTCACTGCGTAATGGTTTAATGCCCTGGCCGGCACCCTGTCTCGCTGATACGCTATGAAAATAGTAGTTCTGGGGGCGGGCGCCTGGGGCACGGCCCTGGCCATCAGCGCCGCCCGCGCGCCGCAGCATGCGGTGCAACTCTGGGCCCGCGACGCCGATCAGGCCAGCGCCATGCAGGCCGGCCGCGAGAACGCCCGCTACCTGCCGGGCATCGCTTTCCCTCCGTCTTTGCAAATCACCTCCGGCCCGCTGCCGGCGCTGGTGGCCCACCTCGATCTGGTGGTGGTTGCCTCGCCCATGGCTGGTTTGCGCAGCCTGCTGGCGCCGCTGCAAAACTGCCGCGCGCCGGTGGCCTGGCTCTGCAAGGGTTTTGAAGCCCCCCAAGGCAGCGGCATGGGCCTGCTCGGCCACGAGGTGCAGGCGCAGGTAGGCGGCACGGCGCTGTGCGGCGTGCTCAGCGGCCCGAGTTTTGCGCAAGAGGTGGCGCGCGGCCAGCCCACTGCGCTGGTGGCAGCCAGCCCGCATGCCAGCGTCCGCGACGCCCTGGTGGCGGCTTTTCACAGCCCCACGCTGCGGGTCTATGCCAACGACGACGTGGCCGGCGTGGAGGTGGGCGGCGCGGTCAAGAACGTGCTGGCCATTGCCACCGGTCTGTGCGACGGCCTGGGCCTGGGTCTGAACGCCCGCGCCGCACTGATTACCCGGGGCCTTGCGGAAATGACCCGACTCGGCCTGGCGCTGGGCGCGCGGGCCGACACCTTCATGGGCCTGAGCGGCCTGGGCGACCTGGTGCTGACCGCCACCGGCGACCTCAGCCGCAACCGCCGTGTGGGCCTGCTGCTGGCCGAGGGCAA
>JAZKCX010000097.1:2546-9289 GCA_040387875.1 Pseudomonadota bacterium
ATAGCTACGTTTTCAGTAGCAAAAAACCGTGAGAAAAATCACACTTCGAGGTTGTCGATGAGCCGGGTGCCGCCGATTTTGGCCGCCCCCAGCAGCACCAGCTTGCCGGGCCGGGCGTCGGCGCGTTCGGGCGGCTGCAGGTCGCTGCGGCGCCGCACCGTCAAATAATCGGGCCGCCAGCCGCGCCGGGCCAGGGTGTGCATGGCGCGGGCTTCCATGGCTTCGCGGGCGGCGGGCAGGTCGCTGGCCGCTGCAACTTCGGTCGCCAGGGCTTTGAGCGCCAGCGAGAGCTGCACCGCCTCGGCGCGCTCTGCCGCGCTCAGGTAGCCGTTGCGCGAACTCAGCGCCAGGCCGTCGTCGGCGCGCTGGGTTTCGCCGCCCACAATGTCGATCGGCAACACAAACTGCCGCACCATGTGGCGAATCACCATCAGCTGCTGGTAGTCCTTCTTGCCGAACAGCGCCACGCCGCCGGGGGTGGCACCGAACACGCAGGAAAACAGCTTCATCACCACGGTGCTCACGCCAATGAAAAAACCGGGCCGGAAATGGCCTTCCAGCAAATCGGCCAGCTCGGCCGGCGGGTGCACCTTGTAGCCCTGCGGCTCGGGGTACATCTCTTTTTCATTGGGTGCAAAGACGATGTCGCAGCCAGCGGCGGCCAGCTTGTCGCAGTCGGCCTCGAAGGTGCGGGGATAGGTGTCGAAATCTTCGTGCGGCGCAAACTGCAGCCGGTTCACAAAAATGCTGGCCACGGTGATATCGCCCAGCGGCTGGGCCTGGCGCACCAAGGCAAGGTGGCCGTCGTGCAGATTGCCCATCGAAGGCACAAAGGCCGGCTTACGAAAAGCCTGCAGGTGTTCGCGCAGTTCGGCAATGGTGTGGACAACGTGCATGGCGGTGCGGGGTAATGCAGATGCCGGTAATGTAGCCGCTTGGCTGGGGGCTAGTGGCTGCGGGCTTACCAGGCGTGCAGCGCGTTGTCCGGAAAGCTGCCGTCTTTCACCGCCTTCACGTAGGCCGCGATGGCGCCCTGCACGCTGTCGGCGCCGTCCATGAAGTTGCGCACGAACTTGGGGTTCTTGCCCAGGTTGATGCCCAGCATGTCGTGCAGCACCAGCACTTGCCCAGCGGTGCCGTTACCTGCCCCAATACCGATGGTGTGGCAGTGCTTCAGCTCTTCGGTGAGCGCGGTGGCCAGTGCCACCGGCACCATTTCCAGCACCAGCATGGTGGCGCCGGCATCCTGCAGCGCATGGGCCTGCTGCTTCATGGTGACCGCTGCTGCGTCTTCGCGGCCCTGTACCCGGTAGCCGCCCAGCGAATGCACGGTCTGCGGCGTCAGGCCCAGGTGGGCGCAGACCGGAATGCCGCGCTCGACCAGAAAGTGCACCGTGTCGGCGGTCCAGCCCCCGCCCTCGAGCTTGACCATGTGGGCGCCAGCCTGCATCAGCACGGCGGCGCTGCGCAGCGCCTGCTCCCTGCTTTCCTGGTAGGTGCCAAAAGGCAGGTCGGCAATCAGCCAGGCGGCGCCGCTGGCCCGGCGCAGGCCGCGCGCCACCGCGTCGGTGTGGTGGCGCATGGCCTCCAGCGTTACGCCCACGGTGCTGGAGAGCCCCTGACAGACCATGCCGAGCGAATCGCCCACCAGAATGCAATCCACCCCGGCGGCGTCGGCTACCGCGGCAAAGGTCGCGTCGTAGGCGGTGATCATGCTGATCTTCTCGCCGCGCTCGCGCATCTGGGCGAGGCGCGGCAGACTGACCGGGCGACGCAGCGCAGGCGGCGAGTTGGTGGGCAGCGAGCCGTAGGCGCTGGCGGGCGAGGGGGCAGGTGTGGTCATGGCGGGGCGGCACAGGGCCGGGGAGTCCGGAAGGCCGTCAGTCTAGTCCATCAGGCCAGGAACCTATGCGGTCTGGCCCTTGCGCCAGCGCACCACGGCCACAAACAGCCGCTGGTACAGCGCCGGCATCAGCCGCACCACCCAGTCCAGCAGTCGGGCGTCGGGGCCAATCAAAATGCGGCGCTGGTCGCGCTGTACGCCCCGCACAATCACCTGCGCTGCCTTGGTGGGCGTGGTGATGAAGCTGCTCTCGAACTCACGGGTGGCCTCGGCCGCGCTTTTGCCGGTGGCGGCTGCCACGCTGGGGTCCACCCGCGCCGCCTGGGCGATGTTGGTCTTGATGCCGCCGGGGTGCACGCAACTGGCCGACACGCAGGAGCGGGCCAAATCCAGGTCCTGCCGCAGCGACTCTGTGAAGCCGCGTACCGCAAACTTGCTGGCGTTGTAGCCGCTCATCAGCGGCTGGGCACTGAGGCCAAAGACACTGGAAATGTTGACGATGTGGCCGCTGCCCGACGCTTCCAGGTGCGGCAGAAAAACCTTTGTGCCATAGACCACGCCCCAGAAGTTGACCTGCATGATCCACTCGTAATCGCGCATGGACAGCGCGCCGACGGTACCCGACAGCGCCACGCCGGCGTTGTTGACCACCACGTTGATGCGCCCGAAATGCGCGCGGGTGTATTCGGCCCAGGCGGTGACCTGTTCCAGTGAGCCCACATCGACCTGCTGGGTTATCACCTGCACGCCCTGTGCCTGTAGCTGCGCCGCGGTTTCGTTCGCAGCGTTCAGGTTGATATCCGACAACGACAGCAGGCAACCGTGCCGCGAAAATTCGTGGGCCAGTGCGCGGCCAATGCCGGAGCCGGCACCCGAGATGGCAACCACCTGGTTCTGAAGATTTTTCATGGAGCAACACTTTCAATGAAGGCGCGCACATCGCGTGCGGCGCGGGTCGGGGCTTCGAGCATGGGCATGTGGCCCAGGTCGTCGTAAACAATCTGGCGGGCACCGGGAATGCCGCGTGCCCATACGGCGGCGGCGCTGACATGCAGCAGCCGGTCGTGCCGGCCCCACAGCACCAAAACCGGCATTCGGATGTTGCCTAGCTGGTCGTCCAGCATGCCGACGCCAAAAAAGTGCTGGAAGATGTGCGCGAGTTGCTCACGCTGCGCAATGTAGCGCTCGCCCACCGCATGCAACGCCATGCCGGGCAGCCACGGCGGGCGGGCCATGGTCATGGCGTAAAACTGCCGGAATTCGGCCTGGTTGTGTACCTGGAATGCGTTGCGGCCCTGGGCCAGCAAGCGCTCCATGTCGCTGGGCTGGGGGGAATGCACGCCGGCCGGGTCCACCAGCGTGGCAGAGCGCAAACGCTCGGGATGGTCGTGCGCCAGCCGGGCGGCAATGAAGCCGCCCATCGAGTTACCCACGATGTGCGCCCGGGCTATGCCCAGTGCGTCCATCGCGCGCAGGATGCGCTGGGCCTGGGTGGTGACGTGGTAGCTCAGCGCCGGGTCGTAGGCGGTTTCGCCGTGGCCGGGAAGATCGACGATGAGCACGCGGTAGCGTTGGGTGAAGTGTTTTGCAAAGCGCACCCACACCACCTTGTCGGCGCTGAAGCCGTGCACCATCACCACCGTCTCCGCGGCGTTGGCCGGGCCGCCCTGGTAGGTGACCATGCGGCTGTCGCCGACATCAACGACGACTTTGCGCAGGCCATAGAGCCTGGCTTCCAACGCAATGGTGGCGTTGTAGGCCAGGCGGCCGAGGGCGCCGTACAGGCGGCTGAAAGTTTTGCTCAGGCTCATGGCGTTTTGGGAGAGTTTCAGTGGGTGGCCATGCCGCGCTTGCGCATCTCGTGGCGCACCAGCAGGTTCATGAACGCGAAAAATACCGTGGGCAAATGCCGCGCAGCAGCGGCCACCAGCTTGGCCTGCAGGCTGGGAATGACCATCCAGCGGCCAGCGTCCACACCCGCCAGGATGGCGTGGACAGCAGCGTCTGCCTCCATCGAGCCGGCATAGTCTTTCAGCGCCAGCGAGATGTCGTTGAAGTTGCCGGGGCTGCGTTCGTTCGCGACCATCGGCGTCTTCACTTCGGGCGGGCAGATGCAGGTAATGCCTATGCCCAGCGGTTCGTATTCGTAGCGCAGGGTGTGGGCCAGGCCCACCACGCCGAACTTGGACGCACCGTAGGCGCCATAGCCGTAGTTGCTGGTGAGCCCCGCCATCGAGGCAACCAGCGCCAGCCGGCTGCCGGGCTGCATCTGGGGCAGCACCGCCGAAGAGAGGTTAAAGCTGCCGTTCAGATTGACGTCGATCACGCGCTTGAAGGCCTGGCTGCTGGTGTCGGCCACCGCGCGGTTGATCAGAATGCCGGCGCAGTGAATCACCAGGTCGGGGCGGCCAAAGCGCGCCACGGCCGCCTGCACGGCGGCCCGGGTGGCGGCTTCGTCGGTCACGTCAGCGCTGGCAAATGCCCATTGGCCCGGGCGGGTGGCCGCTGCGTCGAGCTGCTGGCGGGCGGCGTCGCCCAGCGCCAGATCGAGCAGGCTGACATGGGTGCCGCGGCGCAGCAGCCGCAGCGCCAGGCCCAGCCCCATGCCGCTTGCGCCGCCTGTGACCAGTGCGTGTTTCCAGACTTTCATCGGCATCTTTCAGGTCAGGGTGTGGTCGGCCAGCTTGAAGCGCTTGGCCAGCTGGCGAAAGCTGAAGCTGAAGCCCGGGAACATCGCAATCACATGCCCGCTTTTGGATTGGTACCAGCTCTTGCAGCCGCCGGATTTCCACACCGTCTGCCGCATCTCGCTGTGGATCATGGCGGTGTAGCTGGCTTCGGCTTGGGGCTGCACTTCAATCGCCTGTTTGCCGTTGCGACGCAGCGCATCCAGGCTGTGCATGATGTAGTGCATCTGCGCCTCGATGACAAAAATCGCCGAGGTATGCCCGATGCCGGTGTTGGGCCCGGTGACCACAAAGAAATTGGGAAAGCCGGGCATGCAGGTGCCCAGATAGGCGCGCGGAAACTGCGCCCAGAAATCGGCCAGGGTGCGCTTGTCCCGGCCCACTACGGGGTAGGAGATCACACCGTCGGTGGCATCGTAGCCAGTGGAGTAGACGATCACGTCGAGCGGCACCTCCTGCCCGTCCTGGGTGCGGATGCCGGTGGGGGTGATTTCGGCAATGCCCGACTGCGCGGTGTGCAACGTCACGTTGTTGCGGGCCAGCGCCGGGTAGAGGGTGTTGGACAGGATGACGCGCTTGCAGCCCAGGGTGTAGTCGGGCGTGACGGCCGCGCGCAGTACGGGATCGGCAATCTGCCGGTGGATGTGCCGCAGCGCGGCTTTCTGCGCGAACAACTTCAGCAGGGTGTGCGAGTACTTGAAGCCGATCACCCGCGCTTCGAGCTGCCAGTAGATCAGCGTGCGCAGGAGCGTGTGCAGCGGCTTGAAAGCCAGCAGCTTGCGCTCCAGTGCCGAGAAGCGCCGGTCCGGTCGCGGCATCACCCAGTGCGGCGTGCGCTGGAACACATGCAGGTGCGCCACCTCGGGCGCAATCGCCGGAATCACCTGCGCCGCCGACGCGCCGCTGCCGATGATGGCCACGCGTTTGCCTTGCAAAGCCACGTCGTGCTGCCAGTTGTTGGTGTGGAAGGTGGCGCCCGCAAAGCTGTCCCGGCCAGGGAAGGGCGGAATCACTGGCGTGCTCAGCGGGCCCGAGGCGTTGATGACCACGCGGGCGCTCAGTGTTCCGAAAGCTTCGGTCTGCACCTGCCAGCGCTGGGCTGCCTCGTCCCAGCGCACGCCAATGACGTTGCAGCCGGTTTTTGTGCGCTCGCGCAATTTGTACTTGTCGATCACATGGTGCGTGTAGGCCTCCAGCTCGGCTTGCTCCACAAACATCTGCGACCACACATAGGGCTCGTGCGAGATGGAATACAGCGGCGACTGCACATCCACCGCCGCGCCGGGGTAGCTGTTCTGGCACCAGGTGCCGCCCATGAAGTCGCGCCGCTCCAGCAGCACAAAGTCGGTGTAGCCGCGCTGCAGCAGGTTGATGGCAGCGCACTGCCCGCCGAACCCGCTGCCAATGATCAGGATGTCGTGGTGTTGCATGGGGTAGGCGGGGTTGCGGTCGGGTGGGTTTGATGTGAAGATGCGTGTCGTCAGTTTAAAACTGACAATGCGCATAGTCAAATAGTCGCAAACCCTGAGCCATTCCAGACAAGCCTCTCTATTTCCAGCCATGAGCCGCCCTGTGCCCCCCGCCAACGCCCCCCGTGCCTACGGCGGTGAATCGCACGAACAACGCAGCCAGAAGCGCCGCGAGTTGTTCATCGCCGCCGGCAAACACCTGTTCGGCACCATTGGCTACCGCCGCACCACGGTGCGCGGCCTGTGCAAAGAGGCTGGGCTGACCGACCGCTATTTCTACGAATCCTTTGCCACCACCGAAGACCTGCTGGTGGCCGTCTATGCGCAGCTGATTCTCAACATGCGGGGCGCCGTGGTCGGCGCGCTGCAGGCGCTACCGGAAGGGGCGGAGCCGGCCGTGTGGATCGACCGCGGGCTGGACGCCTTTTTCACCCAAGTGGAAGACGCCGAGGCCGCCCGCATCGTCTGGCTGGAGGTGCTGGGCGTGAGCCCGCAGGTGGATGCCCTCTACACCCAGACCCAGCAGCAGTTTGCCGACCTGGTGCTGGCCCTGGTGCGCATGGCTTTGCCTCATTGGGCGGTGGACGACGAAGCCGCCCCGGTGGTGGCCCTAGGCGCGATAGGCGCGGCCAGCGAGGTGGCCAAGAGCTGGCTGATGTCGGGCTACCGCACGCCGCGCAGCACCATGGTGCGCGGCGTGGCGATCATTTTCCGGGGCGCTGCCCAGTTGCCGCCAGCATCTGC
>JAZKCX010000098.1:0-18659 GCA_040387875.1 Pseudomonadota bacterium
GGCTCCAATGCGCGGGCCTTGCCCGGCACGCCGTTCGATGAAGAAAACGTGCTGTCCAACGACGGCGCGCTGCGCGTGGGCGCGGTCCCCAAGACCCTGGGCCTGATTGGCTCGGGCGTGATTGGTCTGGAGATGGGCTCGGTCTGGCGGCGCCTGGGTGCCGAGGTCACCATCCTGGAAGGCTTACCGACTTTTCTGGGTGCGGTCGACGAGCAGATCGCCAAGGAGGCGCACAAGGCTTTCGTCAAGCAGGGTCTGAAGATTGAGCTGGGCGTGAAGGTCGGCGAGATCAAGAACAGCAAAAAGGGCGTGAGCATCGCCTACACCAATGCCAAGGGCGAGGCCCAGACGCTGGGGGTCGACAAGCTCATCGTCTCCATTGGCCGTGTTCCCAACACCATCGGCCTGAACGCCGAAGCGGTGGGCCTGCAGCTCGACGAACGCGGCGCGATTGTGGTCGATGACCACTGCAAAACCAACCTGCCCAACGTCTGGGCGGTGGGCGATGTGGTGCGCGGCCCGATGCTGGCGCACAAGGCCGAGGAGGAGGGCGTGGCGGTAGCCGAGCGCATCGTCGGCCAGCATGGCCATGTGAACTTCAACACCATCCCCTGGGTTATCTACACCAGCCCCGAGATTGCCTGGGTGGGCCAGACCGAGCAGCAGCTCAAGGCGGCAGGCAAGGCCTACAAGGCCGGCACCTTCCCCTTTCTGGCCAACGGGCGCGCCCGCGCGCTGGGCGACACCACCGGCATGGTGAAGATGCTGGCCGATGCCACCACCGACGAAATATTGGGTGTGCACATCGTTGGCCCCATGGCCAGCGAGCTGATTGCCGAATGTGTGGTGGCGATGGAGTTCCGCGCCAGCAGCGAAGACATTGCCCGCATCTGCCACGCGCACCCCTCGCTTTCTGAAGCGACCAAGGAAGCCGCGCTGGCAGTCGACAAGCGCACGCTGAATTTCTAAAGCGGTTCAGCCATGAGTGTCCGTTCGGTCTACGAGTCCGAACTCTTAGCACGGGGTTACGCCAGTGACCCTGCGCAGCTGCGTGCTGTGGACGCACTGGAGCGCTGCGCGACCGAGTGGTCGCGTTTCAAGGAGCAGCGCTCCAATGCGTTCAAGAAGCTGATCAACCGGCCCGACATTCCGCGTGGTGTCTACATGCACGGCGGGGTAGGGCGGGGCAAAAGTTTTCTGATGGACTGCTTCTATACGGCAGTGCCATTGCAGCGCAAGACGCGGCTGCATTTCCATGAGTTCATGCGGGAGGTGCACCGCGAGCTGCACGACCTGCAGGGCACGGTCAATCCGCTGGATGAACTCGGCAAGCGCATGGCCAAACGTTACCGGCTGATCTGCTTTGATGAATTCCATGTGGCCGACATTACCGACGCAATGATCCTGCACCGGCTGCTGGCGGCGCTGTTCGACAACGGTGTGGGTTTTGTCACCACCTCCAATTTCAGGCCCGACGACCTGTACCCCAATGGCTTGCACCGCGACCGTATCCTGCCGGCGATTGCCTTGCTGAACAAAAACCTGGAAGTGGTGAATGTCGACAACGGCACCGACTACCGGCGCCGCACCATGGAGCAGCTGGAGCTGTACCACACCCCCCTCGGCGAGAAGGCCGACGCGGCAATGGAGCACGCCTTTACCCGGATTGCCGAAAGCCAGGACGAAGACCCGGTGCTGCACATCGAATCGCGCGAGATTCGCGCCCGGCGCAAGGCCGGCGGTCTGGTCTGGTTCGACTTCAAGACGCTCTGCGGTGGTCCGCGTTCGCAAAACGACTATCTGGAGATTGCCGCCCAGTTCCACACCCTGCTGCTGAGCAATGTGCCGGCCATGTCGGTGCGGCTGGCGTCGGAGGCGCGGCGCTTTACCTGGCTGGTCGATGTGCTGTACGACCGGCGCGTCAAGCTCATTGTGTCGGCCGAGGTCGCGCCCGAGGCGCTGTACACCGAGGGACCGCTGGCGCACGAGTTTCCCCGCACCGTCTCGCGCCTGGCCGAAATGCAGTCGGCCGAGTTTCTGGCACTGGAACGCCGCACGGTGGATACTGCGCTGACATGACTTACCGCGATGCCGTTCTTTTGCTGATGTTCGCCGTTCAGGGCATGGCATTTGCCACCACTGCGGGCGATACCGACGCGGCAGAGCGCGCGCGCATCGAAAGAAGCCGGGCCCAGGCCGAGGCGCGTTTTCTTGCAGAAGAAAGTGCCTGTTACCAGAAGTTTGCCGTTAACGCCTGCCTGGAAGCGGCCAAGGGAGCACGTCGCCAGACGCTGGGCACACTGCGGCGGGAAGAAAACCAGCTTAACGATGCCCGTCGCAAACGCGATGCGGCTGCGCGTCTGGAAGACATTGCGGAAAGGTCGTCGCCGGAAACCCTGCAGCGCGCGCAGGAAAGGCGCGACAGGGCGCTGGAGGCGTCTGGCCGGCGCACCCAGCGTCTGCAGGCGATCGAGGCCGCCCGTGGAGCGTCTGCCGCCGAAGCGCCGCGCCCGCCGCGCCAGGCCCCACCCGCTGGCAAGGCCGCTTCTGCCGCAGACAATGCCGGCGCCACGGCGCAGGAAAACAAGTTCACCGAAGCGCAGCGGCGCAAGGACCGGCGGGACAAAAAACGCGCCGATAAAAACAAGCCGCCCGCCGCCCCCTTGCCCGATCCGCGCTGAGCGCCGCCGTGGCCCTAGCTGCCAAGGCCCACCGGGGCGGGGGCCGCCTCAATCTTCACCACCGCCAGACTCAGGTTGTCGCCATGCCCGGCCGCGCGGGAGCGCGCCTTGGCCGTGAGAAATTCGCTGGCCTCGCGCGGCGGCAGCTGGTGCAGCACGCGCGCCAGCTCCACATCGGTGAAGTAGTGCCACAGGCCGTCGCTGCAGGCCAACAGCACATCGCCGGGCTGCACATTGGGAAGATAGTGGGTTCCCAGCACCAGGGGCTGGGCGGCACCCAGGCAGCAGGTCAGGATGTGGGAATCGGGGTGTTCAGCGGCCTGGGCTTCAGGGAGCTCGCCGCGGTCCACCAGCTTTTGCACATAGGAATGGTCGCGGGTGCGGTAAACCAGCACGCCATTGCGGAAATGGTAGACCCGCGAATCGCCGGCGTGAACCCAATGGCACTGGCCGTCGGGGTTGAGTACAAAAGCCGCCAGCGTGCTGTGCGGCTCCTGCTCCGAGGAAATCGCGGTCAGCCGAATCACCGTGTGCGCCTGCGTGGCGAGGTTCTGCAGCAGCGTGGCGCCACTGTCCTGCGGCGGCGCGTAGCCCGCAAACAACTGGCGCGCCGTCATCAGCACCTGGTCGGCCGCGGCCCGTCCGCCGCTGCGTCCGCCCATGCCATCGGCCACCACCGCCAGAATGCAACCGGCAAGGCGCGGGTGGCTGAGCAGCGCTACCTGGTCCTGCTGGTGCGCCCTGTCGCCCTGATGGATGGCAGAGGTACCAGAAATTCGGCAGGCGGTGGGCATGGTGGCGGTTGGTAAAAACGCGGTGGAAGGGCGGCAGCCCGCAGGGAGCACGTATTATCGAGTGAATCCCTGCACCCCCTTCAATGACTGTACTGCCCCCCGACGCGGCCATGGACCTGGCCCACAACGTCCGCGAGGTGTTCTCGGCTGCAGGCGTGCTGTCGCGCAGCGCCCGCCAGTTCACGCCGCGCCAGGCCCAGACCGACATGGCGCTGGCGGTGGCCGACACCATCGCAGGTGGCCGGGATGGCAGCCAGGTGCTGGTAGCCGAAGCCGGTACCGGCGTGGGCAAAACCTTTGCCTATCTGGTGCCCGCGCTGCTCAGCGGCGAACGTGTGCTGGTATCCACCGCCACCAAAACCCTGCAGGACCAGCTTTTCGGGCGCGATCTGCCGGGGCTGGTAGCTGCACTGGGCGTGCCGGTACGTACCGCTTTGCTCAAGGGCCGCAGCAGCTATTTGTGCCTGCACCGCATGCAGCAGGCGCGCAGCGATGGTTATCTGCCGGCGCCCGGTGCCCTGCATACGCTGGCCAAGGTAGAACGCTGGGCCCAGACCACCCGCAGCGGCGACCTGGCCGAGATGCCGGGGCTGGACGAGCGCTCGCCGGTGATCCCGCTGGTCACTTCCACCCGCGAAAACTGCCTCGGCACGCCGTGTCCGCAGTTCCGTGCCTGCCATGTCAATCTGGCCAGGCGCGAGGCGCTGGCTGCCGATCTGGTAGTGATCAACCACCACCTGTTTTTTGCCGATCTGGCGGTGCGTGAATCGGGCATGGCCGAGCTGCTGCCCTCGGTGCGGGTGGCGATTTTTGACGAGGCCCACCAGATCAACGAGATCGGTGTGCAGTTTCTCGGCGCCAATGTTTCCACTGGCCAGTTGCTGGATCTGGCGCGCGACACGCTGGCGGCCGGCCTGCAGCAGGCGCGCGGGCTGGTCGACTGGCAGGGCCTGGCTGCGGCGGTAGAGCGCTCCGCACGCGACCTGCGAATGGGCGTAGGCAAAACCGCACCCGGCGCCAAGTTGCGCTGGACCAGCGAAGCACCGCAGGGCGTGCAACCGGGCGAATGGCAGCAGACGCTTTTGTCGGTGGCGCAGGCGCTTGCGCTGGCCGACGAAGGCCTGGCCACCGCGAGCGAAATCGGCCCCGACTTTGTGCGGCTGGCCGAACGGGTAGATACGCTGGCCGGGCGGGTAGAGCGTTTTCTGAAGCCTTGCGAAGCCACCAGCGTGCGCTGGGTGGATGTGGGTGCGCAGTTGCGGCTGGTCGAGTCGCCGCTGGACATTGCGCAGGCAGTACAAAGCCGGCTGCTGGAGGCGCGCAACATGCCCACCAGCTGGATTTTTACCTCTGCCACGCTGGGCGATGACCCGAAACTGCGCTGGTTCACCGAGCCCTGCGGTCTCGGCGAGGCCCGCATCGAGCGTTTTGGCAGTCCCTTTGACTACGCGCAGCAGGCGGCGGTGTATGTGCCGCGCGATCTGCCTGCGCCGGCCGACCCGGGCCACAGCGGCGCCGTCGCGCGCCTGGCCATCAACGCGGTGCGACGCCTGGGTGGGCGCACCATGGTGCTGACCACCAGCCTGCGCGCGTTGCGGCAGATTGGCGAGCAGCTCAAGACCGGGCTGGACATGGTGGAAGTGCTGGTGCAGGGCGATCTGCCCAAGCGGCGGCTGATCGAGCGCTTTCGCCAGGGCGACAGTGCCGGTGGCAGCGGCTGTGTGCTGGTGGCGTCGATCTCGTTCTGGGAGGGGGTGGACGTGCCGGGCGATGCGCTGCAACTGGTCATCATCGACAAGCTGCCGTTCCCGTCGCCCGGTGATCCGCTGGTCGAGGCGCGGGGCCGCCGGCTCGAGGCCGAGGGCCGCAGCCCGTTCAACGACTATTTTGTGCCCGAGGCCGCCGTGCTGCTCAAGCAGGGTGCGGGGCGCTTGATACGCAATGAAACCGACCAGGGCATTCTGGTGGTCTGCGATCCGCGGCTGGCCACCATGGGCTACGGCAAACGCCTGCTGGCGGCGCTGCCACCCATGCGGCGGCTGGCCAGCGCGGCCGAGTTTCAGGCGGCGCTGGAGCGGCTCACCACAGCTTCCACCACGGTTCCTTGTTCGCCTTGAAGCCCTTGCTCAGAAACTCGCTCTGCGGGTAAGTGGCGGCCAGCACGCGGCGGGTGTCGTCGCGCAGGTCGGTCATACCCAGCGCGTCGTAGGAGCGCATCAAAATGAAGGCGGCTTCTTCCAGCGCCGGTACGTCACGGTAGTCGGCAATCGCAATCTGCGCACGGTTGATGGCGGCCACATAGGCGCCGCGGTTGTAGTAGTAGCGCGCCACATGCACTTCGTACTGGGCCAGCGAATTCACGATATAGGTCATGCGCTGGCGGGCGTCGGGCGTATAGCGCGAGTCAGGGAAGCGTGTGACCAGTTCCTTGAAGGCTTCAAACGACTCCTTGGCGGCTTTCTGGTCACGCTCTGACAGATCCTGCCGGGTGAGGGAACCAAAAATGCCCAGGTTGTCGTTGAAGTTGATCAGGCCCTTGAGGTACAGCGCGTAATCCAGCGCGGGGCTGGACGGGTGCAGCCGCAAAAAGCGGTCGAGTGTGGCCTGCGCCTGTGCGGGTTCCTGGGCCTTGTACTGGGCATAGGCCTTCTCCAGCTGCGCCTGCTGCGCCAGCGGGGTGCCGGCAGCGCGGCCCTCCAGCTTTTCAAACAGCGGTACGGCTTTGTCAAAAGCGCCCGCGTTGGCCTCGTCCTTGGCCTCGGCGTAAATCTTGTTGGGACTCCAGTCGGCAGTCTTGTCCACCTCGGTGGTGGAACAGGCGGACAGCAGGGAGAGGCAGACTAGCCATCCACCCCCAGCGACCACCGATAATTTGGTGCGAAACATTGTTGAAAGTCCTCTTGAAACCCGGCAAAACCATTATATCGACCGATGTTGCTGACACTGCGCCCGAGGCCGGCGCACTGGACGACGGCGAAGAGCTGGTGGCGCTGGAAACTGACCACCGCGACTGCATGCTGCTGCCCCAACACCACGGCTGGCGGCTGGACCGCGCGCTGGTCGATGTGGTGCCGGAGTTCTCGCGCAGCTATTTGCAGCAACTCATTGAATCCGACGCCATCACCGTGAACGGCACTCCGGCCGGCAAGCCGTCGGCCAAGGTCAAGGCCGGCGACCGATTGACGATTCTGCTGCGGCCCACCCAGCAGAGCCAGGCGTTCCAGCCGCAGGCCATGGATTTGAACGTGGTGTTTGAAGATGCCCACTTGCGCATCATCGACAAGCCCGCCGGGCTGGTGGTGCACCCGGCCCCGGGCAACTGGTCGGGCACGCTGCTCAATGGCTTACTGGCGCGCGACCCGCAGGCCGCCATACTGCCGCGCGCCGGCATCGTGCACCGGCTCGACAAGGACACCAGCGGCCTGATGGTGGTGGCGCGCACCCGCACTACCATGGACGCGCTGGTCAAACTGATTGCCGCGCGCGACGTCAGCCGCCAGTACCTGGCGCTGGCGCAGCGGCCCTGGAAGGGCGTGGCCAAGCGCCAGGTCGATGCACCGATTGGCCGCGACCCGCGCCAGCGCCTGCGGATGGCAGTGGTCGATCTGGAGCGCACTTCCGGCAAGACCGCAACCACCGACTTTGAGTTGCTGTCCAATGCCGACCAGGCCTGCCTGCTGCGCTGCACCCTGCACACCGGCCGCACCCACCAGATTCGTGTGCACGCCGCCCATATCGGCCATCCGCTGCTGGCCGATGGCCTGTACGGCGGCACTTCGCTGGCCGGCCTGCAGCGCCAGGCCCTGCACGCCGAGCGGTTGGCCTTTGCCCACCCGGTGACCGGCGAGGCGCTGGCTTTTGTGTCAGCGTTGCCGGCCGATCTGGAGGCCGCGCTGGCGGTTTGCGGCCTGCGTTACACTTGAAGCTCACGCCGCAGTGGTTTTTGCCCTGCTGGCACGCGCAGAGAGACAGTCGATCCATGCGCCTTGAGCCCTACAGCGCCACGCTGGCGCTCCATCCCTAGAAAACGCAACTATGAACACGGCGGACGCCAAGCGCGTCCTTGAAACCGCCTTGATCTGTGCCCAGCAGCCGCTGCCGCTGCGGGAGATGCGCGTCCTGTTCAACGACGCGCTGGGGGCAGATACGCTTAAAACCCTGCTGGGCGAGCTGCAGGACGACTGGGCCCAGCGCGGCGTGGAGCTGGTGCAGGTGGCCAGCGGCTGGCGTTTCCAGAGCCGGCCGCAGATGCGCGAGTTTCTCGACCGGCTGCACCCCGAAAAGCCACCCAAGTACACCCGCGCCACGCTGGAGACACTGGCCATCATTGCCTACCGCCAGCCGGTCACCCGTGGCGAGATGGAAGACATTCGCGGCGTCACCGTCAACTCACTCATCCTGAAGCAGCTCGAAGACCGCGGCTGGGTCGAGGTGATTGGCCACAAGGACACCGCCGGCCGGCCCGGCCTGTACGCCACCACCCGCCAGTTTCTCGACGACCTGGGCCTGTCGGCGCTGAATGAATTGCCGGCGCTGGGCTACGGCGACGACGAGCGGCTTGATGTGCTGCAGGCGCTGGATGGCGCGGCCCTCTTTGGCCAGGCCAGCCTGGGTCTGGCGGACGCACCTGCTGCAGACACCGCCGCGCCCACCGGGCAAGACCCCATTCCCGAATCCCCCCTTGCTTCCGATCCCGAACCGTCCGCCACCTCCGAGAGCGCCCCATGACCCAATCGACCCCTGGGGCCACAACCCCCTCCGAACCGGATGATTTCAAGGAAAAAGACCCGATGGCCGGCGCGGCTATTGAAGATTCTGCTATCAATTCAGAAGTAGATTCGGACGACGATTTCGACGACGACGGTGAAGACAGCGACGAAGGCAACGCCGCACCGGCACGCACCGGCAACGCCAAACCGCTGGTGGCAGGGCAGGTGGGCTACCAGTTTGTCGACGTCATCAGCGGCAAGTTCGACGCCGACGAAGAGAACGCCGAAGTGGTGCTCGGCAAACGCGTGCTGCAACCGCAGCCCGAGTCGCCCAAGCTGCACAAGGTGCTGGCCCAGGCCGGCCTGGGTTCGCGGCTGGAGATGGAGCAACTCATCACCGAGGGCCGTATCTCGGTCAACAACGAGCCGGCCCACATTGGCCAGCGCATCCAGTTTGGCGACAACGTCAAGGTCAACGGCAAGCCGATCAAGGTGCGTATTTCCCCGCCGCCGCCGCGCGTCATTGCCTACCACAAGCCGGCCGGCGAAGTCGTCACCCACGACGATCCGCAGAACCGGCCTACCGTGTTCCGCAAACTGCCCAAGCTGTTTCAGGGCAAGTGGCAGTCGGTCGGCCGGCTGGACCTGAACACCGAAGGCCTGTTGCTGCTCACCAGCTCGGGTGAACTCGCCAACCAGCTGATGCACCCGCGTTTCGGCCTGGAGCGCGAATATGCGGTGAGGGTGCTCGGCGCACTGAACACCGAAGAAAAACAGAAGCTGCTCGACGGTGTCAAGCTCGAAGACGGTATGGCCCAGTTCGGCTCCATCGAAGACGGTGGCGGCGAGGGCGCCAACTGCTGGTACCGCGTGACGATTTCCGAGGGCCGCAACCGCGAGGTGCGCCGCATGTTCGAAGCGGTAGGCCACGCAGTGAGCCGGCTGATTCGCATCCGCTACGGCGCCATGCTGCTGCCGCGCGGCCTGAAACGCGGCGCCTGGATGGAGCTGGACGAGCAGGACCTGCGTGCGCTGACCTCGGCTGTGGGGCTGGTTGATCGCCGTTCTGCCAACCCCGATGGCCGTCCGCCGCAAAACGAAGGCCGGGGCGGGCGCGATGGCCGGGGTGGCCGCAACGGGCGCCGCGGCGGCGGTGCCGGTGGGCCCGAAGCCGGCCCGCCCAACGGTCAGGCGCGCCGGGGCGGTAATGGCGGCGGTGGTGGAAATGGCAGGGGCTATGGCGGCAACAATGGCAATGGCCAGGGCGGCCCGCGCAAAGGCCAGAATGCACCGCGTGCCGACCGCGATGACCGCGGTGGCGCAGCCCAACCCGACCCGATGAAAACCGCTTTTGGCTACATCGGCGCCGACAGTTTTACCCGCCAGCGGCCGGGCTCCGGCGGCCAGCAGCGCCGCGGCCCCGGCGGGGGTGGCGGCGGTGGCAATTTCCCCTCGGGCCCGCGTCGCGGTGGCGGTGGCGGGCGCGGCCGCTGAATTTTCAGGAGCGGGGCAGGGGCATGGCACAAAGCAGCCGCCCTGCTCGGGTTAAAATCAGCGGCTGTGCTGGACCCGGCATTTCACAATACAAATCAAGGATGAGCCATGGCTGTCGAACGTACCCTTTCCATCATCAAACCTGACGCAGTTGCAAAAAACGTGATCGGTCAGATCTACGCCCGCTTTGAAGCGGCCGGCCTGAAGGTTATTGCTGCGCGCATGGCCCACCTGTCGCGCACCGAAGCCGAGGCGTTCTACGCCGTGCACAAGGCCCGTCCTTTCTTCAAGGACCTGGTTGACTTCATGATTTCCGGCCCGGTGATGATCCAGGCGCTGGAAGGCGAAGGCGCCATCCTGAAAAACCGCGACCTGATGGGCGCGACCGACCCCAAGAAAGCCGCTCCCGGCACCATCCGCGCCGACTTTGCCGACAGCATTGACGCCAACGCCGTGCACGGCTCCGACGCTGCTGAAACCGCCGCCGTCGAAATCGCGTTTTTCTTCGCCGGCATGAACGTCTACGCACGTTGATTCTGCCGGTCGCACGACCATGACGGCCAACCTGCTCGACTTCGATCTCGAGGGTTTGGCCGCCTTCTGTGCCTCTTTGGGCGAAAAGCGTTTTCGCGCTACCCAGTTGTTCCGCTGGATTCACCAGCGCGGCGCTACCGACTTTAGCCAGATGACCGATCTGGCCAAGTCGCTGCGCGACAAGCTTGCCGGAACGGCGCACATGCAGGCGCTGCCGGTACTGAGCCAGCACATCTCTGCCGACGGCACCATCAAATGGCTGTTCGACGTCGGTAATGGCGACGCGGTAGAAACCGTTTTTATTC
Source organism: Pseudomonadota bacterium (assembly GCA_040387875.1). GTDB lineage: Bacteria > Pseudomonadota > Gammaproteobacteria > Burkholderiales > Burkholderiaceae_C > PCRC01. Next base: position 10,518 of record JAZKCX010000098.1, read on the forward strand.
CCGAGACCGACCGCGGCACGTTGTGTATTTCATCGCAGGCCGGCTGCGCCGTGGGCTGCCGTTTTTGCTCTACCGGCCACCAGGGTTTCAGCCGCAACCTCACCACTGCAGAAATCGTGGCGCAGCTCTGGTTTGCCGAACATTTTTTGCGCGAGCATCTGAAACGCGACGAACGCATCATCTCCAACGTGGTGATGATGGGCATGGGCGAGCCGCTGCAGAACTACGCGGCGCTGGTGCCTGCGCTCAAGATCATGCTCGACGACCATGGCTACGGCCTGTCGCGCCGCCGCGTCACGGTGTCCACCTCGGGCGTGGTGCCCATGATCGACCGCCTTGCCCAAGACTGTCCGGTGGCCTTGGCTGTGTCGCTGCACGCGCCCAACGATGCGCTGCGCGATAACCTGGTGCCGCTCAACAAGAAATACCCGCTGGCTGAATTGCTCGACGCCTGCCAGCGCTATCTGGGGTCGGCCCCGCGCGACTTCATCACCTTTGAGTACTGCATGCTCGACGGCGTGAACGACCAGCCCGAACATGCGCGCCAGTTGGCAGCGCTGGTGCAACAGCATGGCGGGAAGGGCGTGCGCGCCAAGTTCAACCTGATTCCCTTCAACCCGTTTCCAGCCTCCGGCCTGCTGCGTTCCAAGGCCGCCGCGGTGGAGGCCTTCGCCAAGATTTTGCTGGACGCCGGCATCGTCACTACCGTGCGCAAGACCCGCGGTGATGACATTGACGCCGCCTGCGGCCAGTTGGCCGGCGACGTGAAAGACCGCACCGGCGTGGGCCAGCGCATGGCGCAGCAGCGCCGCATTCCGATTCACGGCGTAGCCGCCACCCCAGTGGAGCTGGCCAAATGAACTTTTTTTACCCGCGCTGCCTGGCTGCCATCTTTTTTGTGGCGGCTGCCGTGGTAACGGCTGGCTGTGTGGTGCCTCCCGTATCCGCAGAGAGCGCTGCGACGGGCGCCGACTTTGTCACAGCGTCCGACGAGCCCGAAGCGCGCCGGCGCGCGCGCATCCGGCTGGAGCTGGCCAGCGAGTATTTCGAGCAGGGCCAGACCAATGTGGCGCTGGACGAGCTCAAGCAGGCGCTCACCACCGACCCCACGCTGGCCGAGGCACACAACCTGCGCGGCCTCATTTATATGCGGCTGGGCGACATGGCGCTGGCCGAAGACGGCTTCAAGCGCGCTGCGGCGCTGAGCCCGCGCGACGCCAATGTGGCGCACAACTATGGCTGGCTGCTGTGCCAGCAGAAGCGCTTCAGCGAAGCCACGCCGTATTTTTCGCAGGCATTGCAAAGCCCGGTTTATGGCGACAAGGCCAAGACCTGGATGGCCCAGGGCCTGTGTGATCTGCGCGCCGGCAACCGCGACGCGGCCGAGCGCAGCCTGGCCAAGTCGCACGAGCTGGACCCCGGCAACCCGGTGGTGGGTTACAACCTCGCCCGCCTGCTGTTTGAGCGTGGCGACTTTGTGCGCTCGCAGTTTTATATTCGCCGCCTGAACAACAGCCAGCTTGCCAATGCAGAATCGCTCTGGCTGGGCATACGGGTTGAGCGGCGGGTAGGCAACCGGGAGGCGATGCAGCAGCTGACCGACCAATTGACGCGGCGTTTCCCGCAATCGCGCGAAACCGTCGCCCTGGAACGCGGAGCTTTTGATGAGTGAGACAGAGGCCTTCGGGCAGGACGAGGCCGGAATACAGGCGGCCCCGGCGGTGGCGCAACCCAGTGCCGGCAGCCTGCTGCGCGCAGCGCGCGAAAACGCGGGAATGGACCTGCAGGAGCTGGCCGTCACCCTCAAGGTGCCTGCCCGCAAGATTGAGGCGCTGGAGGCCGACCAGTTGGACGAGCTGCCCGACGCCATGTTTGTGCGGGCACTGGCATCCAGCATTTGCCGCGCGCTGCGGGTCGATCCTGCCCCGATTCTGGAGCGGCTGCCGCAAAGCGGGCACCAGCCTTTTGAAAAAACCAACACTGGCCTGAACACGCCGTTTCGCGCAACCCGGGTGCGCAGCGCCAGCAGCATGCCCTGGCTGGGCCATTTGCTGCGTCCCGGCCCGCTGGTGGCGATTGCGCTGCTGCTGGGTGCATTGGCGCTGCTTCTGGTGCCCTCGCTGCCCACGGTGGACAGCTTGCTGAGCAAGAACCAGCCACCCACCCCCGTCATGCCCCCCGGTGGCCTGACAGTAGACGTGGCCGACACGGCAGCCCGTGCCGCGCCGGAAGCACCGCAGACCGCCAGCGTGGCGCCGAGCTTGCGCCCTGCGCCTGGTGCCTCTCTGGCCGTGCCAGCCCTTACCGCCACGCCCGCCTTGAAGGCGCCCGGCAACGATCTGCTGGCCTTCACGGTGAACGCCGCCACCTGGGTGGAAGTGGCCGATGCCAAGGGCAAAATGCCGTTGCGCCGGGTGCTCAACGCGGGTGAAAAAGTCAATGTCGAAGGCAGCCTGCCGATGCGTGTCATCGTCGGCCGTGCCGACGCGGTGCGGGTCGATGTGCGCGGCCAGCCGCTCGACATCACTGCGCTGGCCAAAGACAATGTGGCCCGGTTTGAAGTGAAGTAGTGGGTGACGTAGTGTCCAGCAACCTGTTCTCCGATATTTCCATTGCGGCCGCCGTGCCGGCAGCCCGGCATTCGCGGCAGGCCCGCGTGGTCTGGGGCGGGCGTGTAGTAACGGTGGGTGGCAATGCGCCGGTGCGGGTGCAGTCCATGACCAACACCGACACGGTCGATGCTGTCGGCACCGCCATCCAGGTGAAGGAGCTGGCGATTGCCGGCTCGGAGATGGTGCGCATCACCGTCAACACGCCCGAGGCGGCGCAGGCCGTGCCCTACATCCGCGAGCAGCTCGACCGCATGGGCATCGATGTGCCGCTGATTGGTGACTTTCACTACAACGGCCACCGGTTGCTGACCGATTTCCCCGACTGCGCGCAGGCGCTGTCCAAGTACCGCATCAACCCCGGCAATGTGGGCAAGGGCGACAAACGCGACCGCCAGTTTGGCCAGATGATCGAGGCAGCCGTCCGCTGGGACAAAGCCGTGCGCATCGGCGTGAACTGGGGCAGCCTGGACCAGGAACTGCTGGCCAGCCTGATGGACGAAAACAGCCAGCGTGCCGAGCCCTGGGACGCCAAGCAGGTGATGTACCAGGCGCTGATTGCCTCGGCCATCGAATCGGCCCGTACCGCAGAAGCCATGGGTATGAAGCCCGAGCAGATCATTCTGTCGTGCAAGGTCAGCGGCGTGCAGGACCTGATTTCTGTTTACCGCGGTCTGGCCGCGCGCTGCGACTACGCGCTGCACCTGGGCCTGACCGAAGCCGGCATGGGCACCAAGGGCACGGTGGCTTCCAGCACGGCGCTGGCCATCCTGCTGCAGGAGGGCATTGGCGACACCATCCGCGTATCGCTCACGCCGCAGCCGGGTGAGGCGCGCACGCAGGAAGTGCTGATTGCCAACGAAATTCTGCAGTCGCTGGGCCTGCGCACCTTTGTGCCCAGCGTCACCGCCTGCCCTGGCTGCGGCCGTACCACCAGCCAGACCTTCCAGGAAATGGCTAAACAAATCGACGACTATTTGCGTGCGCAGATGCCGGTCTGGCGCAAGCAGTACCCCGGCGTGGAAGGCCTCAAGGTTGCAGTGATGGGCTGCATCGTCAACGGCCCCGGCGAAAGCAAACATGCCGACATCGGCATCAGCTTGCCCGGCACCGGCGAGGCACCGGCGGCGCCGGTGTTTATCGACGGCGAAAAGCGCCTGACGCTGCGCGGCGAGAACATCACCAACGAATTCCAGAAAATCGTCGAAGACTACATCGACAAGCGCTTCGGCGAGGCATCGCAGCCGGCCTGAAGACCGGCGCTGGCCTGTCCGGGCCACAAGTACAAAAAGCATCTCACCATGGAAAAACTCAGCGCCGTCAAAGGCATGAACGACATCCTGCCGCCGGACTCGGCGCGCTGGGAATGGCTGGAAGAGCGGGTGCGCGGCCTGATGGCGCGTTTTGCCTACCGCAACATCCGCACGCCCATCGTCGAGCCCACTGCGCTGTTTGTGCGCGGCCTGGGCGAGGTGACCGACATTGTCGAAAAAGAGATGTACTGCTTTGAGGACAAGCTCAACGGCGAGGCCCTTACGCTGCGGCCCGAAAACACCGCCGGCGTGGTGCGTGCGGTGGCCGAACACAACCTGTTGTACGAAGGCGGCAAGCGGCTCTACTACATGGGCCCGATGTTCCGCCACGAGCGACCGCAGCGTGGCCGCTACCGGCAGTTCCACCAGATCGGCGCCGAGGCGCTGGGCTTTGGCGGGCCGGAGGTGGATGCCGAACTGATTCTGCTGGCCGATGCGCTCTGGAAAGACATTGGCCTGCGTGGCATCCGGCTGGAACTCAACAGCCTGGGGCAGCCCGACGAACGCAAGGCGCACCGGGCCGCGCTGATCGCGCATTTTGAAAAACACGCGGAACTGCTTGATGAAGACGCGAGGCGCCGGCTGCACAGCAACCCGCTGCGCATTCTCGACACCAAGAACCCTGCCATGTTGCCAGTGGTGGCCGCAGCGCCGCAACTGCTCGATTTTCTGGGCGCGGCCTCGCTGGCGCACTTCAGCGCGGTGCAGGCCATATTGCAGGCCAGCGGTGTGGCCTTCAGCATCAACCCGCGGCTGGTGCGCGGCATGGACTACTACAACCTCACGGTGTTCGAGTTCATCACCACCGAGCTGGGGTCGCAAGGCACGGTGTGTGGCGGTGGCCGCTACGACTACCTGATCGAGCAGATGGGCGGCAAGCCCGCACCAGCCGTAGGCTGGGCGCTGGGTGTGGAACGTATTCTGGAACTGCTCAAAGTGCAGGGCCCCGACATTGCACCCGATCCGTTGGACGCCTATGCCGTGATTCCCGACGTACCGGCACTGCCGCAAGCCATGGTGCTGTTGCAGGCGTTGCGGGCTGCCGGCCTGCGGGTGCAGATGCATGCCGGCAGCGAGCCCGGGGTGCTGGGCAGCTTTAAATCACAGTTCAAGAAGGCCAATGCCAGTGGTGCGTTGCATGCGCTGGTTTTTGGCGCCGATGAGCTGGCCCAGGGCCTGGTGGCCTGCAAACCGCTGCGGGGCGACCGCTCTGCCGGCGACGCGGTGCAGACCAGCCATGCGCTGAACGATCCCGCCGGGCTGGCCGCGGCGCTGCTTGCCGCCAGACGCCTACAATCCGCAGCTTAACTTTCGCGACCCATGGCAAACCAACTCGACCTTGAAGAACAGGAAAAACTTGATGACCTCAAGCATTTCTGGAAACAGTACGGCAACCTCATCACCTGGGCGCTGATTGCGGTTTTTGGCAGCATTGCGGCATGGAACGGCTGGCAACACTGGCAGCGCAGCCAGGCCACCCAGGCAGCGGTGCTGTACGACGAAGTGGAGCGTGCAGCGCAGGCCGGCGATATCGCCAGGCTTGAACGTGCCCTGACCGACATTCGCGACAAATTCGCCGGAACCGCGCAGACCCAGCAGGCAGTGTTGCTGGGCGCCAAGGTGTTGTACGAAAAAGGCAAGGTCGAGGCTTCGCGCGATGCCCTGACCTGGGTCGCCGGCAAGGCCAGCGACGAGGGCTACCAGGCGGTGGCCCGGCTGCGGCTGGCCGCGGTGCTGATGGAGGGCAAACGCTACGACGAGGCGCTGGCCCAGCTCAATGAAAAATTTCCGCCGTCGTTTGCCGCACTGGTGAGCGACCGCAAGGGCGACGTTCTGGCGGCGCAGGGTAAAAGCGCCGAGGCGCGAACCGCCTACCAGACCGCCTACAACACCATGGAGCCAGGTGCCGACTACCGGCGCCTGGTGGAAGTCAAGCTCAACGCGCTGGGCGTCGATGCCCAGGCAGCACCATCGACAGCGGCCGCATCGGCGGCCGGAACCGGGGGTAAGCCATGAATTTCAAACAAAAAAGCACGCGGGCCGGCGTCACTACTGGGTTGTTAGCTACTGTATTGGTAGCGTTTTTGGGCGCTTGCTCCAGCACCGACAAACCCAAGCCGGCTACGCTGGCGGCCAACACGCCGCAAATCGCGGTCTCGCAGGCCTGGACGGCCCGGGTCGGCCCGCAGGCCACCGGTCTGCAGCCGGTGGTCAGCGGCAGGGTAGTGACGGTGGCGGGTGCCGACGGTACCGTAGCGGCGCTGGAGGCGGCCACCGGTCGCGATATCTGGCGCAGCAACGTCAAGGGTGCGATTGCCGCCGGACCCGGCAGCGACGGCCGGATTGCCGCCGTGGTGACCCAGGGCAACGAGGTGGTGGCACTCAATGGCGGCAGCGAGATCTGGCGCGAGAAAATTTCGTCCCAGGTGTTCACCCCGCCGTTTGTGGCCGGTGGCCGGGTTTTTGTGCTGGCAGCCGACCGCTCGGTGGCAGCGTTTGACGGCCAGAGCGGCCGACTGCTCTGGCGCCAGCAGCGCCCGGGTGAGCCGCTCGTCCTCAAACAGCCTGGCGTGATGCTGGCCGTGGGCGACACGCTGGTGGTGGGCCTGTCGGGCCGGCTCGCTGGCCTGGACCCGCTCAACGGAACCGTGCGTTGGGAAGCGCCGATTGCCACACCGCGCGGCATCAACGATGTGGAGCGCCTGGTCGACCTGGTGGGCCGTACCGCCCGCAAAGACGGCGTGGTCTGCGCGCGGGCTTTTCAGGCCAGCGTGGGCTGCGTCAATGCCGACCGGGGTTCGCTGCTGTGGACCAAGCCGGCCAACGGCTACGACGGCCTGGACGGCGACGGCACGCTGGTGTTCGGCACCGAAAGCGACGGCAAAGTGGTGGCCTGGCAGGCCCGCGACGGCGAACGCGCCTGGACCTCTGACCGCCTGCAGTACCGCGGCCTGACCGCGCCCGTGCTGCTGGGCCGCTCGATTGCGGTGGGCGACAACACCGGCCTGGTGCACTTCATCGCGCGTGAAGACGGCGCGCTGCTGAACCGGCTGCCGACCGATGGCTCGGCTGTTGCGGCTACGCCCGTGCTAGCCGACGGTACCTTGATCGTCGTCACCCGCAACGGCGGCATCTTCGGCTTCCGGCCCGAATGAATATTGCCCCCACGGTCGCGCACTGCGTGTCGCTCCCTGCCCCCCGAGGGGGCCGCATTTCGCCTTGGGGCGGCCCGGCGGCGAAACTCTCGTTCACCGCGCAGCGCTTCGCATGAAACCAGTCGTTGCTCTCGTCGGACGCCCCAACGTGGGCAAGTCCACGCTGTTCAACCGCATGACCAAGTCGCGCGATGCCATCGTGGCCGACTATGCGGGCCTGACCCGCGACCGCCACTACGGTAACGCCCGCCACGGCAAACACGAGTTCATCGTCATCGACACCGGCGGCTTTGAGCCAGCGGCCGAAACCGGCATCTTCAAGGAGATGGCCAAACAAACCCGCCAGGCCGTGGCCGAGGCCGATGTGGTGGTGTTTGTGGTCGATGGCCGCGCCGGTCTGAGCGGCCAGGACCACGACATTGCCGGTTATTTGCGCAAGCTGGGCAAACCTACCGTGCTGGCGGCCAACAAGGCCGAGGGCATGAAGCAGGGCATCCAGCTTGCCGAGTTCTACGAGCTGGGCCTGGGCGAGGTCATTCCCATCTCGGCCTCGCACGGCGAGGGCATCCGCAGCCTGATCGAGCTGGCACTGGCACCGCTCAATCTGGAGGAGCCCGAGGACGAACCCGAAGAGGCAGACACCGGCGTCATCAAGCTGGCAGTGGCAGGGCGCCCCAACGTGGGCAAATCCACCCTCATCAACACCTGGCTGGGCGAAGAGCGGCTGGTGGCCTTTGATCTGCCCGGCACCACGCGCGATGCGATTTCGGTGCCGTTCGAGCGCGGCGGCCAGATGTTCGAGCTGATCGACACGGCCGGCCTGCGCCGCAAGGGCAAGGTCTTTGAAGCCATCGAGAAGTTTTCGGTGGTCAAGACCCTGCAGGCCATCGAGTCGGCCAATGTGGTGCTTTTACTCCTCGACGCCACCCAGGGCGTGACCGACCAGGACGCCCACATCGCAGGATTCATTCTGGAAAGCGGCCGGGCCGTGGTGCTGGCTGTGAACAAGTGGGACGCGATTGATGCCTACCAGCGCGAGGTGGTGCAGCGCTCCATCGAAACCCG
>JAZKCX010000099.1:0-3446 GCA_040387875.1 Pseudomonadota bacterium
GCTTCCAGCTCGGCCACCAGCGCCCGGGCCTCGTCGCCCTGCGGAATTGGCTTGCCGCTGTCGCGCCACTGCACCGCGGCCTTGAAACCCTCGGCCTGCGCATAGCGGCGAAACCACATGCCTTCGGGGTTATGGCGGGTGATGCCGTCAAAGATGGTGGCAAACATCTGGCTCTGCTCCAGCCCCATCGAATGCCAGACCTGGTTCACCACCAGCTTGTGCATGGTCAGGTGCCCATGCGGCACACCGCTGATTCGCAGCGCCAGCTTCTGGGTGGCAGCATCGAGTTCGGCGGCTGGTACCGCGATGTTGGCCAGGCCCCAGTCAGCGGCCTTTTTTCCATCAATGGTGTCGCCGGTGAACATCATCTGCTTGGCGCGGATAGCGCCCAGGCGGTAGGTCCACATCGCGGTGGTGGGACAGCCCCAGACGCGCGTGGGCATGTAGCCAATGCGGGCGTCATCGGCCATCACCAGCAAATCGCAGCACAGCGCAATGTCGCTGCCACCGGCCACCGCGTAGCCATGCACCTTGGCGATGGTGGGCTTGCTGCAGCGCCACAGTGCCATGAAATCTTCGGTGTGGCTCTTCATTGCCGCGTAATCGACCATCGGGTCCCACGGCGTTTTTTCCTGGCGGCAGGGGTGGTCGCCAATGGCGCCTTCGTCGTCCACGCCCTCGGCGTATTCCATCAGGTCGTAGCCGGCGCAGAACGCGCGCCCTGCCCCCTCCACAATGATCACGTGTACTGCGTCCTGCGCCTCGGCCCAGTGCACCGCCTTGCGGATGTCGCCAGGCGTGCTGTTGCCAATCGGGTTGAGCCGCTCAGGCCGGTTCAGCAGCAGCCGCGCAATGCGCGGTTCGGTGGGGTCGAAGTCGATGCTGACGGTGCCGAATGCGGGCATGGGGTGTCTCCTGGTGTTCTGGTGGCAAAGAAATGCGCATCCCTTGCGGATGGACGAACCAGTGTAGGCAGAGGGTGCACGGCCGTCAGTCGTGCGCAGGACAATCCCGCGGCATGCGCGGGCGTATTGACGTGCTTACTTTTTATGGGCCTGCTGGTCGTCCAGAGCAGCCTGGCTGGCGGCCAGTGCACGTTCGAGCTTTTCACGCTCGGCAATTTCGTCGGCCAGCGCCTGGTTCACCGACTCCAGCTCGCTGGCGCATTCCTGCACCTGGTTTTCAAGCTCTTCGTGTTTTTCCAGCGCCTGCGCCACGTCGTCGGATTGCGCGGCATTGGGGAGTTCTTGCTTGAGCACGGTGCTCACCAGCAGCAGGTCGTCGGCCACCGCCACCAGGCTGTCTTTCACGCCCTCGTTTTGCGCCAGCGCCTGGTGTAGCGGCGTGGCATCAGACGGTTTGGGCACATTTTCGCCAGCTGGGGTAGACTTTTCGGACATGGTTACAAATATACCGCAACCCACGGCCCTGAAAAAGCCCTGGGTCAGTGCCCCAGGGCAAGGCCTGCCGGGCCATGGATGGCGGGCAGGTTTTGGCTGAAGCTCAGGCGGCTGTCAGCGCCGGCGGGCGCGCAGGTGCGGAGGCCACCCAGTTGCCACCATAGGCGGCCGCCTGCGCGGCGGGCGAACGGGCCAAATAGGCCAGCGCCTGTTCGGTAGAGCCTTCCTGGCCCGGCGAATAACCAGGTTTGAAGAAACGCAGCGCCGACTTCACCGTGTCCCACAGCGACGGCAGACGCCCGTTACGGGCGCCCTGGGCCCAGGTGCGTAGCAGGCCCAGCGGCTTGCCGGCATCCGGGTCGTGCCGGTACATGAAGCGCGCCCCCAGCGAGGTGGTGACCAGCAGCAGCGGGATCACACAGGCCATGTGGAAACAGCGACCCAGGTAGCCGCCGCCCATGTGGCGGTAAATGTCGTAGGCCACGCTGCGGTGCTCGACCTCTTCGGCGCCGTGCCAGCGCAGCAAATCCAGCATGGCGGGGTCGGTGCCGGCCGCGTCCAACGCCGGGGCGTTCAGCACCCAGTTGCCCAGGTAGCCGAAGAAATGCTCCAGCGCCGCAATGATGCCCAGTTGCTGGCGCAGCCAGAAGCGCGACTGGCCGCCCCAAGGCAGGCCCCAGGGCCGGTCACCCAGCAGTTTGGCCAGCGACCAGTCCAGCATCCGGGTGAAGGGCTTGGTGTCTATGCCGTGGCGCTGGTAGTAATGGGCCAGCACCCCGCCGTGCGAACGCGAATGCAGCGCCTCCTGGCGCAAAAAACCTTCGGCGTCGTCGCGCAGTTTTACGTCGGTGATGTGGGGCAGCACCTTGTTGTAAACCCGGCAGAACCACAGCTCGCCGGCCGGGAACATCAGGTTCAGCGTGTTCATCACGTGGGTGCTGGCCGGGTCGCCGGGCACCCACTGGATGGGGGTGTGGCTGAAGTCGAAACGCACATGGCGCGGCAGGATGCGGTAGTGGCTGTGCAGCGTCGCAGCGGCAGGCTGGGAAGTGGTCAGGTCGGTCATGACAAGTTCACTGGATTAAAAGGAAGGGTGCGTCAAACCATCTCGACGCGGGCGATGCGGCGCGACAGCCACGGCAAAACGCGCCACATAAAGCGGGCGCCATGGGCTTCCAGACCCACCATCACCTGCGGCTGGTTTTTGCGGATGGCGCGCACCATGGCCGTGGCCACGGTTTCGGGCTGCAGGCCGCGCATCTTGTAGAGCTTGGTGGCCTTGGCCCGCTTGGCGGCCTGCACGTCGGCGCTCACGCCCACATGCTCGGTGGCGGCCATGATGCCGGTCTCGGCAAAGCCGGGGCAGACCGCGCTGACGCCAATGTGGTGCTGGGCAAACTCGCCGCGCAGGCTTTCGCTGAGCATCAGCACCGCGGCCTTGGTGGTGGCATAGGCCGGCATGCTGCGCGAGGGTGAGAACGCGGCCGCCGACGCGGTGTTGACCATGTGGCCGCCGCGCCCGTGGGCCACCATCTGTTGGCCGAAAAAACGGGCGCCGTAGATGACGCTCCACAAATTGATGGCGATGATGCGCTGCCAGGCCGGGATGTCGGTCTGCAGCATGCCGCCGGCCATGCCGATGCCGGCGTTGTTGATGACGATGTCGGCACCGCCCCAGTCGCGCTGCACGCGCTCGGCCAGCGCCTGCATCTGCTCGGCACTGCCCACGTCGACCCGCTCGGCCACCGCGTCGCGGCCGATGAGTTTCACCAACTCGGCGGTACGGGCGGCGCTGTCGGGGTTGATGTCCACCGCCACCACATGGGCGCCCTGGTCGGCCAGCGCCAGTGCGGCGCAACGGCCAATGCCGCTGCCAGCGCCAGTGACCACGGCCACCTGGCCGCTGAACGGCAGGCGCGGGCCTTTGAGCAAGGTGCGGCGCAAGTTGCCGGGCATGGGCCGGCCATCAGGCCGTTGGCCCTGGGTGTCGAGACCGCCTTCGGTGAATTGCACAAATTCGCGCACCATGGCCGCCATCAGCGCGGG
>JAZKCX010000099.1:3546-7191 GCA_040387875.1 Pseudomonadota bacterium
TGCACCGGCGCGTGGGGGCTGACCTGGTTGATCACCGCCTCGAAGTCCAGCGACAGGCGCTCCAGCCGGTAGGCCTGGATGCCGCTCGGCGCCGTGGACTCTCCAGCGCCGCGCACATCGTAGGCCACCACGTGGAAATCATTCGCCAGATCGGTGGCTACCGCATGCCAGACCTCGCTGCTGTCGGGGTAGCCGTGCACCAGCACCACGGTGGGCTGGTCGGGCCGGCCCCAGGCCTTGCAGGCCAGTTGCACGTCGCCTGCATCCACAACAAAGCGGCGGTCAGGTGCGCGTCCGCTGGCGGCGTTGTGGAAGGCGTGCGTGCCAGGAGAACGGGCTACAAAGCTGCTTGCAGAAGTCATGGTGGCGGCTTGAAAGATATATACAACAAGACTGTGACATTGAATAATGTCGAGATTGTGCCCCCGCCTTCCCCCAAAAATAAAAGGGTTTACCCTAGATTCCGGAAACACTGCAACCCGGGCCATGGGCCGCAACTCCCTGGCTGGCCGCATAATTCAACTGTTCGGCGCTTTGCCCGCCATTCCAAGCCATGCCACCTTCTTCCGACAGCCAGAATTCCGACGCCCGCGCACAACTGGAATCGATGGAATACACCATCGATGAACTGGCCCGCGCGGGAGACACGACGGTGCGCAATGTGCGCGCCTACCAGGACCGCGGCCTGATTGACCCGCCGGAGCGGCGTGGCCGGGTGGGCATCTACACCCAGGCGCATCTGGGCCGGCTCAAACTCATCAACCACCTGCTGAGCCGGGGCTATACGCTGGCCAATGTGCAGGAGCTGCTGCTGGCGCTGGTGGACGGCCAGGAGCTGCATGCGATTCTGGGGCTGGAAAAAGCCATCAACAGCCCCTGGAGTACCGAAAAACCACAGCACTATTCCTACCTGTCGCTGGTGCGGATGTTTGGCACCGCCATCAGCCTGTCGGCGCTGGACAAGGCCGTGGCGCTGGGCCTGCTGGAGGCCGACGGCCTGGGCTACAACTGCCGCTCGCCGCGCCTGCTCGAGGCGGGTGCGGCCTTTGCCAAAGCCGGGTTTCCGCTGGAAGCCGTGCTGCAGGTCATTGACATGGCGCGCCCGCTGTTGCAACAGGTGTCGGACAAACTGATTGGGCTGGCGGTGGGCGAACTCGACCGCTACGGCGACGGCAACCTGCCGCCGGCGGCAGACATGCCCCGGCTGGTGGAAACCATCTGGCATATCCGGCCGCTGGCCATGGTGATGATTGAGAGCGAAATGCGCCGCGCACTGGAACGCTCGGCCAACAAATACCTGGGCGACCGGGTGGCAGCCATCATGGAGCACCGGGCCGAGGCGCCTGTGCCTTTCCCGGTCACCGTGGCGGCCACCGCAACGCAGGAAACCCTGCCTGCCGAACCGGTAACCCCCTCCGCCACGCCCGGCAACACCCCTGCTGCCTGAGGCGCGCACCCCACAGGGGCTTTGCTCCTGCAGGCCGCCAGATTCCCCGTGACCCCCATCGATTACTTTCCAGCCGAGCGCAGCGAAGCACTCCAGCGCATTTCGGCGATACGGCCAGGCGAATACGCGCGCAGCCGCAACCACCTTGATGGCGCGGTCACCCGGCTGTCGCCCTACATCACCCACGGCCTGGTATCGCTTCCTGAAGTGCTTTCCGGCGTGGCGGCGAACCACACGCTGGATATCCAGCACAAGTTGGTCTACGAACTCGGCTGGCGTGAATACTTCCGCCATGTCTGGCAGCACTGCGGCGACGGCATCCTGGAGTCCATCCATCCCGGCGCCCTGCCCGACCACGCCTATGCGGAAAGCCTGCCAAACGACATCCGGCAGGCCCGCACCGGGGTGCCCGTGATCGACCAGTCGGTGCGCACGCTGTACGCCACCGGCTACCTGCACAACCATGCCCGCATGTGGCTGGCCAGCTACGTGGTGCACCTGCGCAAAGTGCATTGGCGCGCGGGTGCCGACTGGCTGTTTGCCCACCTGCTGGATGGCGACCTGGCCAGCAACCACCTGAGCTGGCAATGGGTGGCCGGCACCGGCAGCCACAAGCCGTATCTGTTCAACGCCGACAACGTGGCCCGTTACGCCCCGCAGGCCTGGCACAGCCCGGGCACCGCGCTCGACACCTCGTACGAGCAACTGGACACCATTGCCCGCAGCCGGCATGCAATTGCATTAGACGCAGAAGGTGAAGGTGTCGAGGAGCCACCCTTGCTGGGCCGGCCTCCAGAGGGCGAAGCGCCCAACGGCTTGCAAGTGCAAGGCCGCGACGTCTGGCTGCTGCACCCCTGGGCCCTGAACGACCTCCCGGCTGATTTGCCTGCCGATGTACTCGCGGTGGGCTGGTGGCCGTCAGAATTTCATGTGGCCCGGCCCTGGAGCGCCGCACGTTGGGCCTTTGTCGGCCAGCGCATGGGAGCGCTGGCAGCCTGTGTTTGGTGCTCCGACCGCCAAACCCTGGAGCGCGCACTCGCAGGTGCCAGATCGGTTGCGACCGTGGCCGACCCCCACATCAGCGCCCTGTTGCCGCCGTGTGTAGACCAGCGCCCCGCCATGGCGCTGTTCCCTGCGGTGACGCAAGAATGCGCATCGTTCTCTGCATGGTGGCGCCAGGCGACCCGCCGCGCAAAAGTGCTGTCTGATTTGCCTGGCCTTGGCTCCAAGCCATCGCTGTAACGACGGCCCTGCGTGGCCCGGTTGTTACGCTGACACGGCGTCTTCCTACACGCCCGTGCCGCCGCGCTCACTAGACTGAAGCTGTCCTCCTCAAGGGACCCTTGCGGTGCAGGTCTTCTCCCTCCTCATGTCCCATCGCAGGCGTTAACCCCGCAGTCTTGCAGGATTGCGGGGTTTTTTATGCGCTTCTGAATCAATAGCAAACTATTGAGTAATCGCGCCGGCTACATGCCGATTTGGCTTGAATTTAGGCGGAATGGGGCAATGCAGAGCAGCCTGGGCTCCGTCGGCTAGCACTTGCCAGGATGACCGCCAACTGACAATGCCCGGGTTTACCAGCATCCATCTTTCTCCGCGGCCAACGAAAAGAAAGTGTTCACCTTCCATACGCTGACGTGATGGGCTTGCGTACCCGCCATCGCGCAGCAATGTGTTTTGAATCGGACCATCCGATAGCCTCTGAAAGTCGCCCATGCTCGTTGAAATGATCTATGCCAGCAAGGTGTCCAAGCCTTTGGATTCGAGTACGGTGACCGACATCCTGTTAGCCGCGCGTCGGCACAACGCCCGTCACGGCCTGACGGGTCTGTTGGTGTTCAACCACGCGTATTTTCTCCAGGTCATCGAGGGTGATCGCTCCCAGCTGAAACGTTTGCTGCCACGCTTGATGGCTGACCAGCGACACACCGAATTCGCCCTGATTCGGTTCGCCTCGATTGCACAGCGGCAGTATTCCAACTGGTCCATGGGATTCGTGGCGGCGCACGCTCTGAACCGGGCTGTGCTGCTTCGCCATGGCGTATCGGACAGCTTTGATCCATGCAATCTGACGGAATCTGCGGCCATCGCGTTACTGCGTGACCTTCGCGAATCGTTGGTGGCAGAAACGCTGGCCGATGCCGCCTGAGCAACATAGCACTTCCGCAGACTGGATCGCTGAAAAGCGGTAGCTGGCC
>JAZKCX010000100.1:0-2671 GCA_040387875.1 Pseudomonadota bacterium
CAATGGCCAGACGCCAGAAAAAATAGCCTAGAATCGCTTCCCGCGTCACCGTAGTCCGGCAACCCGTATTGACACCTCGGTCTTCCATCGTTTTAATATCTTTTGCCAGCTGCACAACACCGTCCAATCTCTGTAGGTCTGTCACTGACTGATGCACACGGGCAGGCACATAAACGGCCAGTCTTCTGAGCCGCCACCCGACCAACTATTTTCTGAATGAGGGGATCCCTGTGAATAAAACCGAACTCATCGAGCACATCGCAAAACATGCGGACATTTCAAAGGCCGCAGCAACGCGTGCTTTGGAGTCGACCATTGGTGCGGTGAAAACCACCCTCAAAAAAGGTGGCTCGGTGTCGCTGGTAGGTTTTGGCACCTTTGCGGTGGGCAAGCGCGCTGCGCGTTCGGGCCGCAATCCCCGTACCGGCGCTGCGATTAAAATCAAGGCTGCAAAAGTTCCCAAGTTCCGTCCGGGCAAGGCCCTGAAGGATGCACTGAATTGAGTAACGTGTTTCGGTTGGGTGCTTAGCTCAGTTGGTAGAGCAGCGCCCTTACACGGCGTAGGTCGGCGGTTCGAGCCCGTCAGCACCCACCATGCAACACCAAGGCGAACAGAGGTTCGCCTTTTTCATTTGTACTTGAAAGATGCCGCATGTTTGATTTCATCCGCAACCACTCCAAAGCGGTCATGATTGTCTTGTTCCTGCTGATCGTGCCGTCTTTTGTGCTGCTGGGTACGGGCAACAATCCGATCAGCGAAAAAAGCCCGGTGGTGGCCACCGTGGACGGCCAGGAACTGCGCCAGAGCGAATGGGACGCGGCCCACGAAAACGAGGCGCGGCGCCTGCGTGCCGCCAACCCCACACTCGATCCCAAGCTGCTGGATTCACCCGAAGCCAAATACGCCACCCTGCAGCGCATGGTGCGTGATCGCGTACTGGCCGCAGCCGCAGAAAAAGCCAAGCTGGTCACCAGCGACCAGCGCCTGGCGCAAGAGCTGCAGCAGAACCCGACCATTGCCTCGCTACGGCGTGCAGACGGCACGCTGGACATGGAGCGCTACAAGCAGTTTGCCGGCAGCCAGGGCATGACGCCCGAAATGCTGGAGGCCCGGGTACGCACCGACCTTTCGCTGCAGATGGTGGGGCAGGGTATTGCCGGCTCCGGCTTTGCCACCCGCAGCGTGGCCGACCAGTCGCTGGCGGCCTTCTTCGAGAAGCGGGAAGTGCGCATGGCCCGCTTCAATACCGTGGACTACCTGAAGAAAGTCACACCCACCGATGCCGAGCTGGAACAGTTCTACAAGGACAACGCGTCGCTTTTTCTGGCACCGGAGCAGGCCCGTGTGGAATACGTTGTGCTCGACATGGAAGCCGTCAAGAAAAACCTGACCGTCAGCGAGCAGGACCTCAAAACCTACTACGAACAGAATGCTGCCCGGTTGGCAGGCAAGGAAGAGCGCCGCGCCAGCCATATTCTGTTGGCGGCGGGCAAGGACGCGCCGGCCGCTGAGCGTGAGAAGGCCAAGGCGAAAGCCCAAGAGCTGCTGGCGCAGGTGAAAAAGGCGCCGCAGAGCTTTGCTGAGCTGGCAAAGAAAAATTCGCAGGATCCCGGCTCTGCGGTTGCCGGTGGTGATCTCGACTTTTTCCCGCGCGGTGCCATGGTCAAGCCTTTTGAGGATGCGGCTTTTGCCATGAAAAAGGGCGATATCAGCGAGGTGGTGGAGTCCGATTTTGGTTACCACATCATCCAGCTCACCGACATCAAGACGCCTCCAGCCAAGAGCTTTGAAGAGCAGCGCCCCGCGCTGGAAGCGGAATTCAAAAAGCAACAGGCGACCGCCAAATTCGCTGAGGCCGCCGAGGCCTTTACCAACGGTGTCTACGAGCAAGCCGACAACCTCAAGGCGGTTGCAGAGCGCCTGAAGCTTGAAGTAAAGACGGCAGACAAACTGGTACGCAAACCCCTGCCGGGTGCCACCGGTCCGCTGGCGAACGCCAATTTTCTCAATGCGCTGTTCTCGCCCGATTCGGTGGAAAAAAAGCGCAATACCGAGGCCCTGGAGTTCGGGCCCAACCAGCTCGTCTCGGGCCGCCTCGTCCAGTACACGCCAGCCCGTACGGTGGCCCTGGCCGAAGTGAAAGAACTCGTGCGCGAGCGGGTAACGCAGCGCCAGGCCAACGAATTGGCACGCAAGGACGGCATGGCCAAACTGGCTGCCTGGCAGGCCGCGCCCGCCAGCGCCTCGCTGCCCGAGGTGCAGGTGGTATCACGCGAGCAGGCCCAGCAGTTGCCCCCGCCGCTGATTCGTGGCGTCTTGCGGACCGATGCGTCCAAGCTGCCCGTACTGACCGGTATTGACCTGGGTGCCGCTGGTTACGCCGTGGTCAGCGTAGACAAAGTCTTGCCCAAAGCGCCTGTCGACGAGGCCCGTGCCCGCCAGGAACTGACGCAGTACACCCGTTGGTGGACGGCGGCCGAAAGCCTGGCCTATTACGACGTGCTCAAGGAGCGTTTCAAGGTGAAATTCACCGTTGCTGCGCCGGTAGCCACCGGGCCCGACAGCGCGCAATAAACGCACGTCCGCGCAGGCAGGCGCGGTTATAATTCCGCCCAGCGGTGGCTGTAGCTCAGTTGGTAGAGTCCAGGATTGTGATTCCTGTTGTCGTGG
>JAZKCX010000101.1:0-1676 GCA_040387875.1 Pseudomonadota bacterium
TGATGATTGCCGTCGCCATCGTTGCGATTCTTGCCGTCGTTGCCTACCCGTCCTATACCAACCACGTAATTCGCACCAAACGCACCGCTGCGCAGGCGCAAATGCTGGACATTGCGAGCCGGCAACAGCAGTTTTTGCTGTCCAACCGCGCCTACGCCAGCAAGACCGACCTCACCGCCAGCGGTTATGCCTTGCCAGACTCCGTCAACAAGTCGTACGACTACACCGTGGTGGTGGGCACCAGCACGGTGCCGGCCTTCACCATTACCTTCACGCCGCTGGGGCCGCAGCTAAAAGACGGCGCCATTAGCCTCAACAGCGAAGGTGCCAAGGCACCTGCCGACAAATGGATACGCTAGCCCGCAAGCGCCAGGCGGCCCGGCAGCAGGGCGTGACCCTGATCGAGGTGCTGATCACGCTGCTGCTGATTTCTTTTGGTCTGCTGGGCCTGGCCGGCCTGCAGGTGAAGTTGCTGTCGGCCGAGGTGGAGTCGTTCCAGCGCAGCCAGGCCCTGCTGGTGCTGGCCGACATGTCCAGCCGCATCATGACCAACCGCGGCACGGCCAACAGCTACGTCACTACCGCCGCCAACCCGCTGGGCGCCGGCATGACCTGCCCCACGGCGGTAGCCACCACTGTGCAGCGCGACCTGAAAGACTGGTGCGGCAACCTGCAGGGCGCAGCCGAAACCCGCGACAGTGGCGCCACCAAAGTTACTTCGCTGGTGGGCGGGCGCGGTTGTATTGAACGCGTGGGCGCCGACTACATGGTCACCGTGGTCTGGCAAGGGCTCACGCCCACCAATGCACCACCGGCTTCGGTGGCCTGCGGTGCCGGCAGTTTTGATGGTGCCGCTGGCTCGGCCTGCGTGAACGACCGCTGCCGCCGCGCCGTCACCACCCTGGTTCGTGTCGCGAGTCTGCTGTGAAAAAGTTTCCGCAACGCGCACGCCAGGCCGGTTTTACGCTGGTGGAACTGATGGTCTCCATGGCCATCGGGCTGGCCATTGTTTTGGCGCTGCTGATTTTGCTGGTCGACGTGAACCGGCACAACAGCGAGCTGGGCAAATCGAGCCGCATGGTGGAAAACGGCCGTTATGCGCTGCAGGTGCTGGGCGAGGACATTGCCCACGCCGGCTACTGGGGCGGTTATGTGCCGCGTTTTGACGACCTGACTTTTCCCGGCATACCCAACGACGTACCCGCCGCGCTGCCCGACCCCTGCCTGACCTACACCCCGCCCTGGACCGACACGCAGAAGTCTTTGCTGGTGGGCGTGCCGGTGCAGGGCTACGAAATTCCGTCGCCGGTTCCCAGCCCCACCCTGGGTGTTTGCGCCGACAAGATCGTGCGGCCCAAGGCCAATACCGATGTGCTGTTTGTGCGCCATACCGAAACCTGCGTGCCCGGCGTGGGCAGCTGCCCGGCGGTGGCCGCCAACGAGCTGTATTTTCAGGTCGCGCGCTGCGGCACCACGGTGATTGACCCTGGCTACGTGATGAGTGCCGACGCCACCGCACTCACCGCACAAAACCGCGACTGCACCACCACCGCCGAGCTGCGCAAGCTGGTCTCCAACCTCTACTACGTACGCGACCATGCAGTCACCGTGGGCGACGGTATTCCCACGCTGATGCGCTCCCAGTTTGGCCTGGACAGTGGCGCGCTGCAGCACAA
>JAZKCX010000102.1:0-2190 GCA_040387875.1 Pseudomonadota bacterium
GCAAACAGGGTGGCGGCCAGCACCGCGTCGCTCCAGGGCGTGGCAAGCTCGCCCGGCGCCAGGCCGTCGGTGTCTTCTTCAGCGGCCATCGCGGGAAAAGTCAGGCGCCGAACAGCTCGGCCATCGCGCGTTCAACCCGCACGGTGGAGCCGGAGTCGTCCAGCGGATTGCGCCGCAGCCGGTGCCGCAGCGCCGACGGTGCCACCTTTTGCAGATGCGTGGCTGAGACCGTCTTGTCGCCGTGCAGCGCGGCCAGCGCGCGGGCCGCGCGCATCAGCGTGAGTTCGCCGCGCAGGCCGTCGGTGCCCAGCGCCATGCAGAGTTTGGCGGCTTGTTCCAGCGCGGCGTCGGGCACCACCACCTGCGGCAGCAGCTTGCGGCCGGCGAGGATTTTGCGGCGCACCTTGTCGTCTTCTTTTTTCCAGCGCTCGATGAAAGCAGCAGGCTCGCGGTCAAAGGCGTCGCGGCGCTTCACCACCTCAATGCGCTCGGGCAGGGTTTGCGGCGTGCTGACTTCCAGCGACAGCCCAAAGCGGTCCAGCAATTGCGGCCGCAACTCGCCTTCTTCGGGGTTGCCGCTGCCTACCAGCACAAAGCGGGCCGGATGCCGCACGCTCAGGCCTTCGCGTTCGACCACGTTCTCGCCGGAAGCCGCCACGTCGATCAGCAGATCGACCAGATGGTCGTCGAGCAGATTGACCTCGTCGATATACAAAAAGCCGCGGTGGGCGCGGGCCAGCAGGCCGGGCTCGAAGGCTTTCACGCCC
Source organism: Pseudomonadota bacterium (assembly GCA_040387875.1). Lineage (GTDB taxonomy): Bacteria > Pseudomonadota > Gammaproteobacteria > Burkholderiales > Burkholderiaceae_C > PCRC01. The sequence goes on from JAZKCX010000102.1 coordinate 768, forward strand.
TGGGCCAGCGCGCGCTCCAGATCGAGCGCGCCCACCACACGGTCTTCGGTGGCGCCCAGCGGCAAATCCACCACCGGCACCGGAATCAGGTGGGTTTTGGGCGGTGTTTTGCCCGCCTTCAGCGTGGCGCATTGTTCGCAGCCGCCGGGCGGTGCGGCCGGGTCGCAGCCGTAGCGACAGCCCACCACCGCCGCCATTTTGGGCAGCAATGCGGCAATCGCCCGCACCGCGGTGGACTTGCCGGTGCCCCGGTCGCCAAAAACCAGCACACCGCCAATGCCGGGATCAACGGCCGCCATCAGGATGGCTTGCTTCATCTCGTCCTGGCCGACGATTGCGGAAAAGGGAAATGCCACTGCCATGCTCAGATTGCCTCGTCGTTCAATGTGTCAATGCGCCGTGACGCTCCAGCCGCCATCATGGCGTGTTCCCGGCCCGGCGGCCCGTGTTTTCGCGGCAGGTGTGGGCGGATTCCAACGCCTGTCCTCACTTTTTCCAGCGGCGCGCGATGTCGGTGGCATGCGCCAGCCCGGCTGCGCTGAGCCAGGCCAGCACGGCCCACGCGGGCGCGCCAGCCAGCGCGCAGCGCAGCGCCAGCATCAGGCACAGGCCGGAGAGAAGGTTGCAGGCGTAGTCGCGCGGCGCCACGCCACGGCCGGTGCTGCGCCAGAACATCCAGAGCGCCAGACCTTCGGCCACGGTGAGGGCAATCACGCCATCGACCAGCACGACCAGCGAAAGCCATTCAGGCATGGAATTGCTCCAGAGGTGTGTGGGGTTCAGAACACCGCATGGTCGCCGCGCTCCATGGTGACGCTGCCCTTGAGCAGGGCTGCGTAATGGTCGAACAGGGTGTCGCTGCCGAAAGAGGGCGTGGCGGCGGCGCTGTAGCGGCCGGTGGCGGTATCGAGCACCAGCATCGACTCGGTGGCGTAGTAGCGGCCAATGCGCGCCAGCTCGGCCTTGGTGGCAAGGGCTGGCAGAAGGCGCCCGGCCGCGCCGAGCACGCCGGCTATGGCATCCAGCAGGCCCACCGGAACCTGCTTGAAGCGCGGTGGCTGGCCGAGCAGCGCAAACAACTGCTCGCCCTGCTGGCGCGGCGTGATGGCTTCGCCCGGCCCGCCGATGGGCAGCACGCGGTTGTGGCGGGCGGGGTCATCCAGGCACCCGGCCAGGTAGTCGCCCAGATCGGCATCGCTGATGGGTTTGCAGGCGGTGAGCGTGCCGTCGCCAAACACCAGAAAGGGTTTGCCGCGTTTGACCCGTTCGATCTGCCCCGACAGCGATTTGAAATAGGCCGTGGGCCGCACGATGGAATAGGTCAGGCCCGACTCCACCAGCGCCTTCTCGAACGCCAGCTTGGCATGCTGAAAGGCCAGCAGCGGTTTCTGCACGCAAATGGCTGAGAGCAGCACCATCTGCG
>JAZKCX010000103.1:0-5675 GCA_040387875.1 Pseudomonadota bacterium
AGTGCGCGGCCACCGCAGCGCGCGTTTCTGGCGCGGGCAGCAGGCCGGCGATGGTCTGGGCCACCCGAACACAGTCTTTCAGGTGTTCTTCTCCCAGATGGCGGATAGCGGCGTAGCCGATCATGGCCGAGATGGCCTGGCCGGCAAGTGGCACGTATTTCACCGCCTGCTGGGTGGTCAGCCGCAGGCCCACGGTTTTGGCTGCCATGATCACCAGGTCTTTGGTGATGAATTTGCCCACCAGCATGGAGCCCACTACAGCCACTGCCTTTTGCACCTGCTCGCGTTTTGCAGGCGGCAGGCGGTTGATCTGTGCGGGCGTGAGGCCAAACTCGGCGTTGATCTCGGGAATGATGCGCGACAGCAGGGCTGCGTCTACTGCCCAGTCCAGCCCCGGCACCGGTACCGCGCTGGCCGCCGCCGCTACCAGCGCACGCCGGTGCAGCAGCTTGCGGCTGCGACCTACAGCGGCAAGCAAGGCCTCATTGCCGTCGGCCAATTGAACCGCCGTGGGGCGGGGCGCCATTTTCAGGGCCATGGGCTCAGGCCGATTTTTTCTTGACGAGGCTGTAGACGAACAGCAGCACGATGGCGCCAATCACCGACGCAATCCAGCCCGCTGCCTGGCCCGGCTGGTACCAGCCCAGTGCCGAGCCGGCGTAGCCTGCAATGAAAGAGCCGGCGATGCCCAGTACGGCAGTCATGATGATGCCCAGCTCGTCTTTGCCGGGGTGCAGCGCACGGGCTATCAGGCCCACTACCAGACCAATGATGAAGGTCCCTATCAGTGAAAGCATGGGTTCTCCTTGTCGTGAATGGACATGCGCGCCCAATATACCCCGTGCCTGTTTCCCTGCAGTGTGCGGGCTTGTTGGGTTTTCTCTCTAACTTGTAGCCTGTTCCAGCGCCTCGCCCAGCTCCAGCCAGCGCGCCTCCAGCGCCAAAAGCTCGCTCTGGATGGACTTGAGACGTTTGCCCAGATCGGCCATGTCGCTGGTGTTGAGCGACTTGGTCAGCCGGTCTTCAATCTGGCCCTGCTCGGCGGTGAGTTTCGCCATACCCAGCTCCACCTGCTCCAGTTCGCGCTTGATCGGCTTGCTCTTGTCGGGCTGCACGGCCTGTTTGCGGCCATCGCGGCCTTTAGGCCGATTTTCAGAGGAAATAATGCCACTGGCCGGCGTCGCTGCTGCGTTCTTTGCTCCTGATTTGGAAGCGTTCAGTTCGTCGCGGGCGGCTTCGCGCTGGCGTTTGGCTTCGTCCAGCAGGTAGCGCTGGTAGTCGTCCAGATCACCGTCAAACGGCGACACCCCGCCGCGCGAGACCAGCCAGAACTCATCGCAGACCGCGCGCAGCAGCGCCCGGTCGTGGCTGACCAGCATCACGGTGCCTTCAAACTCGTTCAGCGCCACACTCAGCGCCTCGCGGGTGGCCAAGTCCAGATGGTTGGTGGGCTCGTCCAGCAGCAAGAGGTTGGGGCGCTGCCAGACGATCATGCACAGCACCAGCCGCGCCTTCTCGCCGCCGCTCATGCTGCCCACGGCCTGCTTGACCATGTCGCCGCCGAAATTGAACATGCCCAGAAAGCTGCGCAAGTCCTGCTCGCGCGTGCCCTGGCCGTGGTTCAGGCCGGCGGCGGTGCTTTCGCGCGCGAGGCGAATCATGTGCTCCAGCGGTGTGTCGGCCGGGCGCAGCACGTCCAGCTCCTGCTGCGCGAAGTAGCCGATGTTCAGGCCCTTGCCCTCAGTGATGTCGCCGCCGGTGGCCTTGAGCGCACGGGCCACGGTTTTCACCACAGTCGATTTGCCCTGGCCGTTGGCGCCCAGAATGCCGATGCGCTGGCCGGCCAGCACCGAGCGGCTGACGTTGTTGACGATCACGGTGGGCGGCGTGCCCTCGGGCGCGTCTTCGGGCGGCGGGTAGCCAAAGCTGGCGTGGTGCATCGCCAGCATGGGGTTGGGCAGGTTGGCCGGTTCCTTGAACTCAAAGCTGAAGTCGGCATCGGCCAGCATGGGCGCGATTTTCTCCATACGCTCCAGCGCCTTGACGCGGCTTTGCGCCTGCTTGGCCTTGCTGGCCTTGGCCTTGAAGCGGTCGATGAATTTCTGCAGGTGGGCGATCTTGTCCTGCTGCTTCGCAAACGCGCCTTGCTGCAAGGCCATCTGCTCGGAGCGCATGTCCTCGAACTTGCTGTAGTTGCCGCCGTAGCGCACCAGCTTGGCGGCGTCGATGTGCAGCGTCACATCCGTCACGGCATCGAGAAATTCGCGGTCATGGCTGATGACCAGCATGGTGCCGGCATAGCGTTTCAGCCAGGCCTCCAGCCAGACCAGCGCGTCCAGGTCCAGGTGGTTGGTGGGTTCGTCGAGCAACAGCAGATCGCTCGGACACATCAGCGCGCGCGCCAGTTGCAGCCGCATGCGCCAGCCGCCAGAAAAGCTGTTGACCGGGTTCTCCAGCTCGGCCGTCTTGAAGCCCAGCCCGAGGATGAGGGCCTGCGCACGGGCCGGGGCGTCGTGCGCGCCGGCGTCGTGCAGCGCCATGTAGGCGTGGGCCAGGCGGTCGCCGGCCTGGTTCTCATCGTGGCCTTCGCTGTTGGTTTCGGCGGCAAGCACTTCCTGCTGCGCGGCCAGCAGCGTGGTGTCGCCTTCAATCACGAATTCGGTCGCGCTTTGTGTGGTTTCGGGCATGTCCTGCGCGACCTGCGCCATGCGCCACTGGTGGGGAATGGAGATATCGCCCGAATCCTCGTGCAGCGTGCCGTTGAGCAGCGCAAACAGCGTGGACTTGCCAGCGCCGTTGCGCCCGACCAGACCGACTTTTTCACCGGGGTTCATCGTGACCGATGCGCCGTCCAGCAATACCTTCACGCCACGCCGCAGCGTGACTTCTCTCACCGTAATCATTGTTGTTCCAGACTGTGCAGGGCTTGCGCGAAATCGGCACGCAGATCGTCCAGGGCTTCTATGCCCACCGAAAGACGAATCAGGTTGTCGGCAATGCCCATGCGGGCGCGCTGCTCGGCGCCCATTTCAAAAAAGATGGTGGCCGCCGGCGTCAGCGCCAGTGTGCGGTTGTCGCCCAAGTGGCTGGACTGGATCACCAGTTGCAGCGCGTTGAGCAGCGCAGAAGGCGCAATGCCCTCGCGTGTCTCCAAGCTCAGCAGTGTGCCGAAACCGCTGAACAGTGTGGCCGCGCGCTGGTGTTGCGCATGGCTTTGCAGCCCGGGGTAGTGCACCCTGGCGATGCCCGGCTGCTGCTGCAGCCACTGTGCCAGCGCCAGTGTGTTGGTGCAGCCCTGCTGCATGCGCAGCGCCAGGGTTTCCATACCAGTGGCAATGCGGTGGGCATGCTCGGCGCTGAGTGTGGCGCCGACATCGCGCAGCCCTTTTTTGCGGATCTGCAGCAGGCCCCACTGCTGCGGCGGGCCTTTGCGGTAGGCGGGTTGCAGGTTGGGGTAAGCATCCCAGTCAAACAGCCCGGTATCGCTGACCGCGCCGCCCAGCGCGTTGCCGTGGCCGCACAGGCTTTTGCTGAGCGAATGCACGATGAGCGAGGCACCCACGTTTTTGGGCTGGAACAGCGCGGGCGTGGTGATGGTGCTGTCCACCAGATAGACCAGCTTGTTCTGGCTGCAGATCGCGCCAATGCCCTGCAAATCAGCTACCTGGGTGCAGGGGTTGGCAATGGTCTCGACAAATACCATGCGTGTTTCGGGGCGCAGCGCGGCTTGCACATGCGCCGCATCGGTGGCATCCACCAGGCTCACCTCGCAGCCGATCAGCGCCAGCGTCTGCATCCAGCTGGCGGTGTTGCCGAACAGAAACTGGCTGGCAACAACGTGGTCGCCTTTTTTCAAAAGCGCCAGCATGGTCGACGCGATGGCCGCCATGCCGGTGGCAAAGCTCACCGTGCCCACCGCATTTTCGAGCAGGCTGATTTTCGCCTCGAGCGCGGTGGTGGTGGGGTTGCCCTGGCGGCCATACACATAGCCCGCCTGCCGGCCTTGAAAGACCGCGTTCAGGTCTTCGGCCCGGGGGTAGGCATAGGCGGTGGCGACATGCAGCGGCTTGTGCACCGCGCCGTGCTCTACCGTGCCTGCCAGATCGGCATGCAGCAGGCGCGTGCTGAGTTGGTGGGCCATCAATGCCCGCGCGCCGCTGCCAGTTGGGCGTGGGTGACCAGCAGTACCTGGTCTTCGCCCGCACTGGTGTCCAGCCAGACCACTTCCAGGCGGGGGAAGGCAGCCTCGAAATTTGCGCGCTCGTTGCCAATCTCCAGCACCAGCACGCCCTGCGGCGCCAGATGCGCGGGGGCCTCGTGCAGGATTTTGCGAATCAGGTCCATGCCATCCGCGCCTCCGGCCAGCGCCAGCGCAGGCTCGGCCTGGTATTCGGCGGGCAGGGCGGCCATGCTGGCGGCGTTCACATACGGCGGGTTGCACAGAATCAGGTCGTAGGGGCCGGCGGCTTGGCCCAGCCCGTCGGACTCGAACAGGCGGATACGTTCCTGCAGTGCGTGTTTGTCCACGTTGATGCGGGCCACCGCCAGCGCGTCGGGTGAAATGTCGCAGGCATCGACCTGCACTTCGGGCCAGGCCATCGCGGCAATCACCGCCAGGCTGCCGTTGCCGGTGCACAGATCGAGCACGCTGCGGGTGGACTCGCCCAGCCAGGGGGCTATGCTTTCGTCGGCAATCAGCTCGGCAATAAAGCTGCGCGGCACGATGGCGCGTTCGTCAATATAAAACGGGATGCCCTGCAGCCAGGCTTCCTGCATCAGGTAGGCGGCGGGTTTGCGGCTGGTGATGCGCTGCGTGACGAGCGCCTCTACCGCGGCCAGTTCGTCGGCGCTGACCTGGCGCTCGGCCAGCTCGGTGGGGCCGGATTCGAGCGGCATGCCCAGGCGCCACAACACCATCCAGGCAGCCTCGTCAAAAGCCTCTGCCGTGCCGTGGCCAAAAGCCACGCCGCTGTCGTGCAGGTGCTGGGCGGTGGTGTTGATGAGTTTGAGGGCGGTGGTGGTCATGGGGCTTGTCCAGAGAGCGCCTGCGTGTTCAGGTTTTCCAGCACGCGGCGGTAGATGTTTTTCAGCGGCTCGATGTCGGCCACGGCCACACATTCGTCGATCTTGTGGATGGTGGCATTCGGCGGGCCCAGCTCGATGACCTGCGGGCAGATCTGCGCAATAAAGCGGCCGTCGCTGGTGCCGCCGGTGGTCGAGAGTTCGGTGGTGATGCCGGTCTCGGCCAGGATGGCTTGTTGCACCGCCTGCACCAGCGTGCCCGGCGTGGTGAGGAAGGGCCGGCCGCCGATAGTCCACTGCAGGTCGTATTCCAGCCCATGCTGGTCGAGCACCGCCTGCAGCCGCTGCTGCAGCGACTCGGGTGTGGATTCGGTGGAGAAGCGGAAATTGAAATCGACCCCCAGCGTACCGGGAATCACATTGCTGGCACCGGTGCCGCCGTGGATGTTGCTGACCTGCCAGCTGGTGGGCGGGAAAAACGCGTTGCCCTGGTCCCACTCGATGGTGACCAGCTCGGCCAGCGCGGGCGCAGCCAGGTGGATGGGGTTTTTCGCCAGTTGCGGATAGGCAATATGGCCCTGCACGCCCTTGACGGTGAGCTTGCCACTCATGGTGCCGCGGCGGCCGTTTTTCACCATGTCGCCGGTGCGCTC
>JAZKCX010000104.1:0-8183 GCA_040387875.1 Pseudomonadota bacterium
CGGCATTGATGTTGGGCGCCATGGCGGGCTGCACACAACCGGCCAGCATGAGCACCTTGCGCGCATGGGTGCGGGTGGGCCAAACGCCGGCGGTTTGCGGCGCTGGCACTTTCTTTTTCAAACCCTCGGGAAGCAGGCCGCGCACCGCTTGCCCTAGCTTCATGGCCGGCGCAAACAGCGGCGACGGCAGGCCTTCTTTCAGGGCCCAGCGCAGGGCTTTTTCTGCAGCGGGGCGTGGTACTTTTTCATCGACGATCTTGCGGCCGATGTCAACCAGGTGCCCGTACTGCACGCCGCTGGGGCAGGTGGTTTCGCAGTTGCGGCAGGTCAGGCAGCGGTCGAGGTGCAGCTGCGTTTTGCGGGTAGGTGCCTCGCCTTCCAGCACCTGTTTGATGAGGTAGATGCGGCCACGCGGGCCGTCGAGTTCGTCGCCCAGCAATTGGTAGGTGGGACAGGTGGCAGTGCAGAAACCGCAGTGCACACATTTGCGCAGAATGGCTTCGGCCTCGGCGCCGTCGGCTGTGCCCTGAAATTCGGGAGCGAGCGTGGTTTGCATGGCGGTGCGCTACAGGCCGGTGTAGAGCCGGCCGCGGTTGAAGATGCCGGCCGGGTCGAACTGCTTTTTCAGTTCGCGGTGGATACGTTCCAGCACCGGCGGCAGCGGCGTAAAACTTCCGGCAGGTTTGTCTTTTGCTACAAATAGCGTAGCGTGACCACCATGTGCCACGCTGGCCTGCTGCACTTTTTGTGCTGAATTTACCGGTAATTTGAGCCAGCGCTGTGCACCCCCCCATTCCAGCAGCGTGGGCCCCAGGCCCTGCGGTGGCGCAGTGTCGGGTACACCAAGGCGCCAGAGTGCCTCGCCCTCTTTGAGCGCAAAAAACGGCAGGGTCTGTTCGCGCAGCGCGTTCCAGAAACCGTCCGCACCGTCTACTGGCCGGCCGCCCAGGCTTTTCTGCGCGGCTGCCACTGCCGCCTCGGCGCCACGCAGACGCAGCCACAAGATGCCGTCCAGCCAGCACGACGCATTGATGGGCAGCGGCTGCGCCGCCCAGCGGTTGAGCAGCGTCAGCGCCTGCGCTTCGTCCACATCAAAACGCAGTGTGGACTCGGCAGCCGGCACCGGCAGCACCTTGAGCGATACCTCGGTAACCACGCCCAGAATACCCAGCGAGCCCACCAGCAGGCGCGAGACGTCGTAGCCGGCCACGTTTTTCATGACCTGGCCGCCGAACGTCAGGTGTTCGCCGCGCCCGTTCAGAAGCGACAGGCCCAGCACATAGTCGCGCACACCGCCCACACTGGCGCGGGCCGGGCCGCTCAGGCCGGCGGCCACCATGCCGCCCACGGTAGCCACCGAGGCCTGGCCCCGGTTGAAATGCGGCGGCTCGAAGGGCAGGCACTGTTTTTTTTCGGCCAGCAGCGCCTCGACCTCGGCCAGCGGCGTGCCGGCATGGACGCGAATGAACAGCTCGCTGGGCTCGTAGCTCAGGACGCCGTTCAGTGGCCGGGTGTCGAGCAGCGCGCCCGGCGTCGGCTGGCCGTAAAAGTCCTTGCTGCCGCCGCCTCGAATACACAGGGGCGACGCGGCGGCGCTGGCGGCAAGAATCTGTTCAGTGAGGTGGTGCAGCGCGGAAACCATGGCCATGATGGTACGGCGAATTCAGCGTGCGGGTTTTGCCGGCTTGCGCGCCGCCGGTTCGCTCTGGCGCAGCATGGGCGAGACATCAAAGTACAGGGTGCGCTCGGCGCCGCCGGGCTGCCGGGCTCGCCAGACATCGTGGCTCTGGCGGCGCCGGCCCACAATCATTTTGGCCACCGGCGTATAGCGGTCACGGTGGGCAATAAACCAGCCGTCGGCCTCGCTCGGCAGCACCAGCTTGAAGGCGGTTTTTTCGCTCAGGCCGTCGCCGCTGGCGTCGATGATTTCCACCAGCGCGGTGGCAAAAGCGCGGTGGTGCTGCAGCAGGTCGGTATTGCGCTGGTGCCCGGCAATGGCCGCCATCAGCAGCTGGGCCTTGATAAAGGGCAGTTCGGCCAGCGGCGCGTATTTCTGCAGCGCGCCCAGCGCCACAATGGCCTGTTCGCCCTGGCCCAGCTCCCACAGGGCCTCGGCCTTTTGCAGCGCGCTGGCGTAGTCGGTTTCCACGCGGTAGGGGTCGATGGACGGGGACAGCAGGGTCCGGCGCAGCCGGGCAGCGCGGGCCCGCACCAGCGGCAAACGCTCCTTGAAACTGAGTTCGGCCTGCGCCGGCAGGCACGCCAGGCCGGCCAGCAGGCCCAGCACGGCACGCCGGTTGGGCGGCGCAGCGCCGGGGCCACGCGTTGCAGAAAAAATCATGTGGGTCTTCAAAGTCGGGGCACGCCGCCAGCGGGCGTCCGACGGTATTGTCGGGCATGGGCTCGGGCCGGGAGCGCACCCAAAAAAATGGCCCGCCAAGCGACAAGCGCTTGCGGGCCATGGGTTTCGCGAAGGCGCCGGGCGGTAGGGAAAGTCGCGGTGCGACCTTCCCTGTGCCCCGGTGCTTAGCGGTTGTAGGCGGTTTCGCCGTGCGAGGAAATGTCGAGACCTTCGCGCTCTTCTTCTTCGGTAACGCGCAGGCCCACCACCAGATCAACGATCTTGTAGGCAACCAGCGAGACCACGCCCGACCAGACGATGGTGACGAGGACCGCCTTGAGCTGCGTCCAGACCTGGTCCATGACCGGGATGGAGGTGACCGATGCGGTAACCCAGTCGCCCACCAGACCGGGGCCACCCAGTGCCTGGTTGTTGAACACACCGGTCAGCAGGGCGCCAACGATACCGCCGACACCGTGCACGCCGAACACGTCGAGCGAGTCGTCTGCACCCAGCATGCGCTTGAGGCCATTGACACCCCAGAGGCAGGCGAAGCCAGCAACTAGACCGATGACCAGCGCACCCATCAGGCCGACGTTGCCGGCCGCAGGAGTGATGGCAACCAGACCTGCCACCGCACCGGATGCTGCACCCAGCATGGAGGCCTTGCCTTTGCTCAGCGTTTCACCAATACACCAGGCCAGCACTGCCGCTGCAGTTGCCGAGAAGGTGTTGATGAAGGCCAGCGTGGCGGAGTTGCCGGCTTCCAGCGCCGAACCGGCGTTGAAACCGAACCAGCCCACCCACAGCAGCGAGGCACCGACCATGGTCAGCGTCAGGCTGTGAGGCGCCATCGATTCCTTGCCGTAGCCGGTGCGCTTGCCGATCACGTAAGCGCCCACCAGGCCAGCGACAGCGGCGTTGATGTGCACCACGGTACCGCCAGCGAAGTCCAGCGCGCCCCACTGCCAGATCAGACCGGCTTTGGCGTTCAGGCCATCGACCAGTTCCTTGGCGGTGTAGGCGTCGGGACCGGGCCAGAACCAGACCATGTGGGCAATCGGCAGGTAGCTGAAGGTGAACCACAGCACCATGAACATCAGCATGGCCGAGAACTTGATGCGTTCTGCGAAGGCGCCAATGATCAGGCAGCAGGTGATGGCCGCGAACGTTGCCTGGAATGCCAGGAACAGCAGCTCAGGAATCACGACACCCTTGCTGAAGGTGGCCGCCATGGTGAAGGCACCGGTTGCCGGATCGAACAGGCCCTTCATGAACAGGCGGTCGAAGCCACCGATAAAGGCATTGCCTTCGGTGAATGCCAGGCTGTAGCCGTACAGGCACCACAACACCACAATCATCGAGAAGGTTACAAACACCTGCATCAGCACCGACAGCATGTTCTTGCTGCGGACCAGGCCGCCGTAGAACAGTGCCAGGCCGGGGATGGACATCATGATGACCAGCAGCGTGCAGACCAGCATCCACGACACGTCGCCCTTGTTGGGGACGGGTGCCGCAGCGGCGGGCGCAGCTTCTGCCGGTGCCGACGCAGCAGCAGCTGCCGCGGGTGCGGCGGCCGGTGCGGCTTCGGCCGGCTTGGCGTCGGCAGCAGGCGTGGCCTGGGCCAGCTTGATGTCATCAGCCGGCTTGGCCTTGGGTTTGGCAGCAGGTGTTGCAGCCACTGCGGTGGCAGCGGCCGGTGCAGCCGCTTCAACCGCAGGGGTTGCAGCAGCGGCCGGCGCAACAGCCTCTGCCGGCTTGGCTTCGGTCGTGGCAGCGGCAGGCGCCTGGGCCAGGATGGCACCAGAGCCCATCACCAGACCGAGCCCCAGCGCGAGGGAGGCAAGTAGTTTTTTCATTGGAAGAATTCCTCTTGATAGGGTGCGGCGGGCCTTACAGCGCTTCCTTGCCGGTTTCACCGGTGCGGATGCGTACGACCTGTTCGAGGTTGTAGACAAAGATCTTGCCGTCACCGATCTTGCCGGTGCGGGCAGCGCCTTCGACTGCCTCAATGACCCGCTCGACCAACTCGTCGGCCACCGCCGCTTCGATCTTGACCTTGGGCAAAAAGTCGACCACGTACTCCGCGCCGCGGTACAGCTCGGTATGGCCCTTCTGGCGACCGAAGCCTTTGACCTCGGTCACGGTAATGCCTTGCACGCCAATGCCGGAAAGTGCTTCACGCACTTCGTCCAGCTTGAACGGTTTGATGATGGCCGTCACGAGTTTCATGACTGTTCCTCCGGTGGGGTTGATCTTCAGAACGTCTTGGACAGCGAAACCACCAGGGTGCTCTTGCCGATGTCCTTGCCCGAAGTGGGATCAAAGAAGGTGTTCTTGCGGTTGGTCGAGATGTACGACAGACCAGCGATGTAGCCCGAGCCAGCGATGTCCTGGGTCAAGCCGATCTTGTAGTCGGTAACCTTGCCGGCGGGGCCGCCGACGTTCTTGACCTTCTGGTAGCCGACGTGTGCGTTCACGCCCAGGCCATTGCCCAGATCGTAGGCAAAGCCCAGATCGAGGTAATAGGAGTTCTTGGTGTCAGGCACCGAGAAGAAATCGCTGACAGCGTGGTAGTACTTGGCGGTGAAGGGGCCGTAGCTGGTGCCGAAGTAGATTTCAGTGTTGTCGATCTTGGGGCTGGAACCGGGGTAGTAGTAGTACAGCGCGCCGATGTCGTAGCCGATACCGCTGAAGGTGCCCTTGTAGCCGCCGTAGAAGTCCATTTCCAGGTTGGAACCGGAGAAGAACTGGCTGTTGATGTTGGAGTTCCAGTTGCCCAGATAAAAGCCCGACTTGTGGGCGAAGTCAAAACCGCCTTGCAGGGCAGGCTTCTTGTTGGTCTGGGAAATGCCGCGGAAGCGGTAGTCGGAGAACAGGCCGACGTTGCCGGTGATGGTGAAATCTGGCTCGGGTGCCTTGGCCTGGGCAAACGCCACGCCGGAAGACAACATTGCAACAGCAACTGCGGACTGGATGACTTTAGACTTCATTCAATGCTCCTGGGTAAAAAAGTGGATGGATAGAAATTCGCAATGTGACAAAGCACAGACTGTGCCATTTCACACAGATGACGGAATCGGCGATATAACTGATGTTTCAAACAGCGGAATTTGTGTTGCAAGCGGTAATTAGCTGCTTTGGCGCACGTATTTGGTGCGACCGAGCTTGCCAAGCCAGCAGCCCCGATAAAAACGCACCAAACTAAGGAATTTGCAATGCAAGGCTTCTCAATGGTGCAAAGTCGGGCGCTAATGGGCCTGAAAGCGCCACTTGTCACCGTTGAGGTGCATCTGGCCAATGGTTTGCCCAGTTTCACCCTGGTCGGTTTGGCCGAAACCGAGGTCAAAGAGGCCCGCGAGCGGGTTCGCAGCGCCATTCAGAACGCCGGGCTGGAGTTTCCAGCCAACAAAAGGGTCACCGTCAACCTGGCGCCGGCCGACCTGCCCAAGGATTCCGGCCGTTTTGATTTGCCGATTGCGCTCGGCATTCTGGCTGCCAGCGGACAAATCGATGCGGCCAAGCTGGAGGGCTTTGCCTTTGCCGGCGAGCTCTCGCTGGGCGGCGAATTGCGGGCGGTGCGCGGCGCGCTGGCCATGAGCCTGGCGCTGCGCCATGCAGAAACCGAAGCCGAAAGTACGCATGGCTGCCGCTGGGTGCTCCCTACCGACAACGCGCAGGAGGCTGCGCTGGTACCCGGCGCCGAGGTCTATGGCGCGCGCCATCTGCTGGACGTGGTGCAGCAGTTTTTGCCGGGCGACGCGCCGGCAGAGCCAGGCCAAGGCTGGGCCCGTATTCAGAATGTGGCCGTGCCCGAGGCAGCCCGCTACCCCGATCTGGCCGATGTGAAAGGCCAGGCCGCCGCCAAACGCGCACTGGAGATTGCCGCAGCCGGCGGCCACAGCGTGCTGATGGTGGGGCCGCCAGGCTCGGGGAAATCCATGCTGGCCCAGCGTTTTGCCGGGCTGCTGCCGGCCATGAGCACCGCCGAGGCGCTGGAAAGCGCCGCCATTGCCAGCCTGGGTGGCAGTTTTTCGATGGCGCGCTGGGCCCAGCGGCCCACGGCGGCGCCGCACCATACCGCCAGCGCGGTAGCGCTGGTGGGCGGTGGCTCGCCGCCGCGCCCCGGTGAAATTTCGCTGGCCCACAACGGGGTTCTTTTTCTGGATGAGCTGCCGCAATTCGGAACAACCGCGTTGAATGCCCTGCGCGAGCCGCTGGAGACCGGCACCATCACCATTGCGCGCGCGGCCCGCCGGGCCGAGTTTCCGGCGCGTTTTCAGTTGCTGGCCGCCATGAACCCCTGCCCCTGCGGCTATGCCGGCAGCACCCTGAAAAGCTGCCGCTGCACACCCGACCAGGTGGCGCGTTACCAGGGCAAGCTCAGCGGCCCGCTGATGGACCGGATTGACCTGCATGTGGAAGTGCCCGCATTTCCGGCCGAGCAGCTGCTGCAGGCTGCACCCGGCGAGGCCACCGCAGCCATCCATGCCCGGGTAGAGGCTGCCCGCGCGCGGGCCCTGGACCGGCAGGGTTGCGCCAACCAGGCGCTGCAGGGCAAGCAGCTTGACCAGCAGGCCGGGCTGGACGATGCCGCGCGGCGCTTTCTGCAGGCGGCGGCCGACAAGCTGGGCTGGTCGGCCCGCGGCACCCACCGCGCGCTCAAGGTGGCCCGCACCATTGCCGACCTGGCTGGCGCGCCCACAGTGCAGACCGGCCATGTGGCCGAAGCGATTCAGTACCGGCGGGTGCTGCGCCAGGGTTATTGACACCGCGCCTGACGCTACGCAAGGCACAAAAAACCCCGGCAATGCCGGGGTTTTTTTCAGGGCGGGCCGTGCCTAGTACCTGCTGAGCTGGTCGTTGTTGATGCGCACAATATTGCCGGCGCTCCAGCCAGGCTGGGGCTCCTGCTCGAAGTTGCGTACGCTGCCGTCGCGCATCTTCACGGTAGTAACCCAAACCTTCTTTTTGGTCACGCGTTTCTGTACTTCGTTGCCCACCAGGCCGCCGGCCGCTGCGCCGCCCACGGTAGCCACGGTTTTGCCAGTACCGCCGCCCACCTGGTTGCCCAGCAGGCCGCCAATTACCGCGCCACCAATCACGCCCACTGCGCCGCCTTTGCCCTTGCGCTCTTCCTCCTTGACGCTTTGCACCATGGCGCAGTTGTCACACAGCAGTTGTTTGGCCTTGGACTGGGCGAACGCGCCCGACATGGCCACACAGGCCAGCAGGGTTGCGATGAGTTTTTTCATGGGCTTGTCTCCGGTTGCAAAAAGATGTTGCCATGGTGAACCGAAGGCCCCCGCCGGTCAAGGGCGGGGGACGGCTTTCAGTAGGCGCTGCCGAGAGCCGCGCCACCCGAGACGGGCTCGCTGCGCTGGGGTGGCACGTAGGCGGCGCTGTCGGTGGACCGCAGGGTGCTGCCGTCCACAGTGACGCGGGCGCCCACGCTGGCCGGCTGGCTTTGCTCGATGGTGCGCGTCGAACCGTCTTCCATGCGCACCCGCACCTGGTAGGCGGTGACTTTCTTGACGTTTTTCTCCACTGCATTGCCGGCATAACCGCCGCCCACGGCGCCCAGCACCGTGGCCACTGCGCGGCCATTGCCGCTGCCCACCTGGTTGCCCACAATCGCGCCCAGTACACCGCCGGCCACTGCGCCTACGCCGTTGGTCTGGCCGGCGCGTTGCACCGGCGTGACCGATTCCACCGTGCCACAGCTGGTGCACACCGGGCGCTGCTGCGCTGCGGTGGGGTAACGGGTGGCGGGGGCTGTGCCCACGCTGCCGTTGGGGTAGCCTGAATTGGCGTCGCGCGCTGCGTAATTGGGCGCCGG
>JAZKCX010000105.1:0-2242 GCA_040387875.1 Pseudomonadota bacterium
CATATTCCCATGCCGCGCATGACCAACACCTACATGCTGGGCGGCGACAAAGACCCTGGCGAGATCGTCGCCAGCATCAAAAAGGGCCTGTACGCCACCAACTTTGGCGGCGGCCAGGTCGACATCACCAGCGGCAAGTTTGTGTTCTCGGCCAGCGAAGCCTACTGGGTGGAAAACGGCAAGATCCTGTACCCGGTGAAGGGCGCCACCATCGTTGGTAACGGCCCCGAGTCGCTGAAAAAGGTCACGATGATCGGCAACGACATGGCGCTCGATTCCGGCGTGGGCACCTGCGGCAAGGAAGGCCAGAGCGTACCGGTCGGCGTGGGCCAGCCCACACTGCGGATTGACGGATTGACGGTGGGTGGAACCGCCTGATTTTTGGCTGTGCTACAGTCAAGCCTTATGCAACACGCCGCATTCCACTTTTATTTTATTTTCTCAGTCCCCGGCGGACGAGAGGTGCGCGCGTAAGCAAACCAGATTCTCGAAACAACCGCCGGCCTGCAAGCCCGGCGGTTTTTTTATGCCCGATTTTCTTTTAGAGGAGCGACCGATGACCAACAAATCCAACGTGCCCAGCAGCGACGCATGGTATGCGACCGTCGACAAGACCAGCCAGACCGACGACGAACGTATCCAGGACATCAACGTGCTGCCTCCTCCCGAACATCTGATCCGCTTCTTTCCCATCCACAACACGCCGGTGGAGACGCTGATCACCCAGACCCGCAAGTCCATCCACAACATCATGGCCGGCGACGACGACCGTCTGCTGGTGATCATCGGGCCGTGCTCCATCCACGACCCGGTGGCCGCGCTGGAATACGCCCGGCGCCTGAAAGAGCAGCGTGAAAAATACGCCGATACGCTGGAAATCGTGATGCGGGTGTACTTTGAAAAGCCGCGCACCACCGTGGGCTGGAAGGGCCTGATCAACGACCCCTACCTTGACGAGAGCTTTCGCATTGACGAAGGCCTGCGCATTGCGCGCCAGCTGCTGATCGAGATCAACCGCCTGGGCCTGCCCGCCGGCAGCGAATTCTTGGATGTGATCTCGCCGCAGTACATTGGCGACCTGATTTCCTGGGGTGCCATCGGCGCGCGCACCACCGAAAGCCAGATCCACCGCGAACTGGCCTCGGGCCTGTCGGCACCGATCGGCTTCAAAAACGGCACCGACGGCAATATCCGCATCGCCACCGATGCCATCCAGTCGGCCAGCCGCCCGCACCACTTCCTGTCGGTGCACAAGAACGGCCAGGTTGCGATTGTGCAGACCCGCGGCAACCAGGACTGCCACGTGATTCTGCGCGGCGGCAAAGGCCCCAACTACGACGCTGCCAGCGTGGCCGCCGCCTGCAAGGACCTGGAAGCGGCCAAGCTGCCGGCCAGCCTGATGGTCGATTTCAGCCATGCCAACAGCTCCAAGCAGCATGAAAAGCAGCTCGAAGTGGCCCGCGAAGTGGGTGGGCAGATCAGCGGCGGTTCGCGCAGCGTGTTTGGCGTGATGATTGAAAGCCACCTGAACAGCGGCGCGCAGAAGTTCACCCCCGGCAAGGACGACGCATCCAAGCTGACCTACGGCCAGAGCATCACCGACGCCTGCCTGAACTGGGACGACTCGCTGCAGGCACTGAACGTGTTGGCCAGCGCGGTGCAGCAGCGCCGGGAGCTGCCGAAGAAGGCCTGACGCGCTAAGCGCCCGCGAGGGCGCTTAGCAACCTGGCGTGGATACCGCCAAAGCTGCCGTTGCTCATGCAGACGATGTGGTCGCCCGGCCGCGCGGCCTGTGTGAGCTGCGCCACCAGTGCATCCACGGTGTCGGCCACCTGCGCCCGCGCACCCATGGGCGCCAGCGCGGCGCGCACGTCCCAGTCCAGCCCGCCGGAATGGCAAAACGCCAGGTCGGCATCATTCAGACTGTCTGGCAGCAGCGCGGCCATGGTGCCCAGTTTCATGGTGTTGCTGCGCGGCTCGAACGCTGCCAGGATGCGGGCCTGACCGACCTTCTGGCGCAAACCTTCCAGCGTGGTCTGGATTGCGGTGGGGTGGTGGGCGAAGTCGTCGTAGACGGTGATGTCGCCGCCTGCGCGGGGCACCGTGCCACGCACTTCCATGCGCCGCCGAACGTTCTGGAAACTGCCCAAGGCGTGGCCCGCAATATCCGGCGCCACGCCCACATGCGCCGCTGCCGCCATGGCGGCCAGCGCATTCATCTGGTTGTGCTGGCCCGACAGCG
>JAZKCX010000105.1:2342-10149 GCA_040387875.1 Pseudomonadota bacterium
TGGACGAACTTGCTGCGTTTGTCGAAGAATGCGGTGTCGTACTCGTCGGCCTCAATCACGAAGGGTGCCCCCACGCTCCCCACTGCGTGTGGTTCGCTGCCCCCAGCCGGGGAAGGGCCCCCGGATATCCCGGTGGCCGGAGCCGTGCCTTGCTTGGGGCGGCCCGGCGCGGCGGCTTGGCTACCCAATCTCGCCGAGACGCCAAAATTCAGCGGCACACCGCCCACCAGAAACCCGGGCTTGAGACCGGCAAACTCCAGAATCCAGGCCAGCATCGAGGTGGTGGTTGTTTTGCCGTGGGTGCCGGCCACAGCCAGCACATGGCGGCCCTGCAGCAGGTTTTCGGCCAGCCACTGCGGGCCGCTGGTGTAGGGCAGGCCGGCATCGAGAATGGCTTCCATGAGCGGAAATTTCGGTGTGCCATTCGCCAAATGGGCGCGGCTCACCACGTTGCCGACCACAAACACATCGGGCTTCAAGGCCAGCTGGTCGGCGCCAAAACCTTCGATCAGATCGATGCCCAGCGCCCGCAACTGGTCGCTCATCGGTGGGTAGACGCCAGCGTCGCAGCCGGTCACGCGGTGGCCGGCCTCGCGTGCCAGCGCGGCTACGCCGCCCATGAAGGTGCCGCAAATGCCCAGAATATGAATGTGCATTACGCGATTTTAGGGCTGATTCATCATGTTTTATGCCTCTGGCCGGCGTGGAATGGCGTTTTCAAGCTATTAAAAATATAGCACAAAGGCAATGCCATTGGCCACGCAGCCTGCCGGGCTGAACAGGCCTCGGGCAGAATCACTGGCGATGGACAGCCTGAAAACCGAAATCGCCGCAACTGCTGCCCGGATGGTGGTGGAGGAGGGGCTGGAATACGGCCCGGCCAAGCGCCGCGCCCTCAAGCAGATGGACCTGCCGGCGCGCACCGCCTTGCCCGGCAATGATGAGGTTGAGGACGAAGTGCGCGACTACATTGCGCTCTTCTGCGCCGACACCCAGCCGGCCGAACTGGCCGCACTGCGGCGGTTGGCGCTGGTCTGGATGGAGCGGCTGGCTGCTTTTCGTCCGCACCTGGGCGGGGCGGTCTGGCATGGTACGGCCACCCGGCTGTCGGATATCTACCTGCAACTGTTCTGCGACGACGCCAAGGAAGTGGACATGGCGCTCATCAACCACCAGGTGGACTACGAGCCGCGCACCGTGAACGGGTTTCGCGGTGAGCCGGTCGAGGCGCTGAGCCTGGGTGCGCCCTGCCGTGAGCTGGGCGAAACCGTGGGCGTGCACCTGATGGTTTATGACTATGATGCGCTGCGTGGCGCCCTGCAGCCCGACGCCAAGGGGCGCAGCCCGCGCGGTGATGCAGCGGCGCTGAAAAAACTGCTGGCGGCTCCATCTCCATGAATTCCGAAGACCAAACCCCCCCGTCTCCTTCTTCGGCCGGCCGCCGCAGCCTGCTGGTGGGCGCCGCCGTCACCGCTGCTGCTGCGGGTGCCGGCCTGGCATGGTGGCAATCGTCCGGCAAAGGCGCCGCACCGGTGGACTCTGGCCCCGAAGCCGCCTTGTGGATCCAGAGTTTTGACACGCCCGCCGGTACGCCGCTGGCGCTGCAAAGCTTGCGCGGCAGACCGCTGCTGGTGAATTTCTGGGCCACCTGGTGCCCGCCATGTATTGAAGAACTGCCTTTATTGGATGCCTTTTACCGCGAAAATAAGGCTAACGGTTTTCAAGTGCTGGGTTTGGCCATCGATCAGCCCAGTGCCGTCAAACGTTTTCTGGAAAAGATGCCGCTGGGTTTTCCGGTTGCGTTGGCGGGTTTTGGGGGTACCGAGCTGGGCAAGTCGCTGGGCAACGTGACCGGCGCGCTGCCGTTTACGGTGGTTCTGGGAGCCAACGGCGCGGTGCTGCACCGCAAGATGGGCAAGGTCAGCGCCGAAGATCTGGCGGGCTGGCGGCTGCTGAAGTAATTTGCCCCGAAAAAAGCAGGCCGTACTGAAAGTACAATCCCCGCAGTTTTGTTCTCCTGCCGCCTTTTTGGGTGCCCGCAGCAGCAAAACATGATTCTGCCAAATGGGCGATTATTCTGAATAATCAATAAAAATAACAGCGACTTGGCTACAATAGCCGACTGTTGCGGATGGAGAGTTTATGGACCTGCGTAAGTTGAAGACCCTGATCGACCTGGTGTCGGAATCCAATGTTTCCGAGCTGGAAATCACCGAAGCCGAGGGCAAGGTTCGAATTGTAAAGGGCGGTTACGGCGCGCCCATGGCCTATCCGGTCATGACGGGCCAGCCCATGGCCGCAGCAGCGCCAGCGCCCGCCGCTGCCGCGCCGGTTGCAGCAGAAGCCGCACCCGCAGCACCTGCCGGGCATGTAGTCAAGTCGCCCATGGTGGGCACGTTTTACCGCTCCGCCAGCCCCGGTGCCAAGCCGTTTGTGGAAATTGGCAGCCAGGTCAAGGAAGGCGACACGATCTGCATCATTGAGGCGATGAAAATCCTCAACGAGATCGAGGCCGACAAGAGCGGCACCGTGGTCCAGATGCTGTCGGACAACGGCGAGGCGGTCGAATACGGCCAGCCGCTGTTTGTCATCGAGTGACGGCGGCATGTTCAAAAAGATACTGATTGCCAATCGCGGCGAGATCGCGCTGCGCATCCAGCGCGCCTGCCGCGAACTGGGTGTGAAGGCGGTGATGGTCTATTCCGAGGCTGACCGCGAAGCCAAATACATCAAGCTGGCCGACGAGGCCGTCTGCATCGGCCCCGCGCCGTCCATGCAGAGCTATCTCAATATGCCGGCCATCATTTCGGCGGCCGAGGTGACCGATGCCGAAGCCATCCACCCCGGCTACGGTTTTCTGAGCGAGAACGCCGATTTTGCCGAGCGGGTGGAAAAAAGCGGTTTCCAGTTCATCGGGCCCACGCCGGAATCGATCCGCATCATGGGTGACAAGGTCTCGGCCAAGCAGACCATGATCAAAGCCGGCGTGCCCTGCGTGCCTGGCTCCGAAGGCGAGTTGCCGGACGACCCGGCGCAGATCCGGCGTATTGCCAAGGCGGTGGGCTACCCGGTCATCATCAAGGCGGCCGGCGGCGGTGGTGGCCGTGGCATGCGGGTGGTGCACACCGAAGCCGCACTGATCCACGCGGTGCAGACCACCAAGGCGGAGGCGGGTGCGGCCTTCAACAACCCGGCGGTCTATATGGAGAAATTTCTCCAGAACCCGCGCCACATCGAGATCCAGATTCTGGCTGACCAGCACAAAAATGCAGTGTGGCTGGGCGAGCGCGACTGCTCCATGCAGCGGCGCCACCAGAAAGTGATTGAGGAAGCGCCCGCGCCCGGTATTGCCCGCAAGCTGATCGAACGTATTGGCGAGCGTTGCGTGGCGGCCTGCAAAAAGATTGGCTACCGCGGCGCCGGCACATTCGAGTTTTTGTACGAAAACGGCGAGTTTTATTTCATCGAGATGAACACCCGGGTACAGGTGGAGCATCCGGTGACCGAGCTGATCACCGGCATCGATATTGTGAAGACGCAGATCATGGTGGCGGCCGGCGAAAAACTGCCGTTCACCCAGCGCCAGATCGAGATTCGTGGCCACGCCATTGAATGCCGCATCAATGCCGAAGATGCCTACAAGTTCACGCCGTCGCCCGGCCGCATCACCATGTGGCACCCGCCGGGCGGCCCTGGTGTGCGGGTCGATTCGCATGCCTACACCAACTACTTTGTGCCACCCAACTACGACTCGATGATTGGCAAGATCATTGTGCATGGCGACACCCGCGAGCAGGCGCTGGCCCGCATGCGCACCGCATTGGCCGAGACGGTGATTGAAGGCATCAGCACCAATATTCCGCTGCACCGCGAGCTGATGGTCGATGCGATGGTGATGGCGGGCGGCACCAACATCCACTACCTGGAGCAGTGGCTGAGCCAGCGCGAAAGGTAAATATGGCCCCCACGCTTTTCACTGCGTGTAATGCGCTGCCCCCCCGGGGAGCGCATTTTTCCTTGGGGCGGCCCTGCGGAAAAACTTCGGCGTACTTTTTCGGTGGTGCGCTGTGTACGAACTGATACTGCTTTGTCCGCTGGACCAGGTCGAGACCTTCAGCGATGCGCTGGAGGCATTGGATGCGCTGAGCGTCAGCGTCGAAGATGCCGACGCCCAGACCGATGCGGAGCAGGCGCTGTTTGGCGAGCCAGGCATGCCGCCGCCGCAGGACGGCTGGAACACCTCGCGTTTGCGTGCGCTTTTCCCCTCGGAAATTCAGGCGCGTGATGCGCTGAACCTGCTGCAGGCCCAGGATTTTTTTGCCGGCTGCACCACCGTTGGTGTGGTGCAGGTGCCTGACGAAGACTGGGTGCGGCTGACGCAGTCGCAGTTCACGCCGGTCGAGATCACGCCCACGTTCTGGATCGTTCCCACCTGGCACGAACCGCCGGCGCAGGCCAGCAAAACCATCCGCCTTGACCCCGGCCTGGCTTTTGGTACCGGCACCCATCCCACCACCCGTATGTGTTTGCGCTGGATTGCACGCCATGGCAGTCAAAATTCTTTGGGTCGCGTGCTCGACTATGGTTGTGGCTCGGGCATCCTGGCGATCGGAGCCGCCAAGTTCGGCGCGGGCCCTGTCGATGCGGTCGACATCGACCCGGCGGCGGTTGATTCCACGCTGGCCAATGCGCTGGCTAACCAGGTCACGCTCAACGCCGGTCTGCCAGACCGCGCCCAGGGGAAATACCACACTGTACTGGCCAACATCCTGGCCACCCCGCTCAAGGTGCTGGCGCCGCTGCTGGTGGCGCATGTTGCCCCCGGTGGCGCGCTGGTGCTGGCCGGCATTCTGGAGCGGCAGGCCGAAGAGCTGGCAAGCGCTTACGCACCCTACGCGGCGCTGGAGGTCAGCGACAGCGAAGACGGCTGGATTCTGATGACCGCCACGGTACACTGAAAACTCCTCCACCGATCCGCGAACGCACCGCGCCCCATGAGCCTGACCACCAGCTGCCCCTCCTGTGGCACCCTGTTCAGGGTAGTTCCGGACCAGTTGCGCATATCTGATGGGTGGGTGCGTTGTGGCCGGTGTGCACAGGTCTTTGATGCCCAGGGCTTGATGCAGCAAATAGCGCCGCAGGTTCCTGTAGCTGCTACGCCCGAAGCGCAGATGCCGCCGGAAGTTGCCGCCGAGCCACTGGAGACGGTTGCCCCGGAGACTGGGTTGCGGAGTCCGCCAGAGCCCCTTGCCGAAACGGCAGATGTGCAGGACGATTTGGCTCCAGCATCCGATGGGCTGCCTGCGCAGCCCGAACCCCCTCCCGAAAACGCGCTCGCACCGGAGCAGGCGCTGGAAGCCTTGCTGCACACGGAAGAGCTGGACGATGAGTTGGCGCGCAGCCGGGCATCGTTCCAGGATGACGCGCTTGCCGATACAGATTCGGAAGCACCGGGTTTTTTGCGTGATGCCGAACGGCAATCCGTCTGGCACAGGCCGCGGGTGCGGTCGGCCCTGCAGCTGGGGAGTTTTCTGCTGGCCTTGGGTTTGGGCCTGCAGGTGCTTATGCTGGAGCGCGACCGTGTTGCGGCGCAGGCGCCCCACCTGCTGCCCGTTTTGCGCGGCATCTGCGTTGTCACCGGGTGCGAGCTGGGGCCGCTGCGGCAAATTGAATCGGTGGCAGTGGACAGTTCCGCCTTCACCAAACTGCGGCCTGATGTTTTTCGTCTGAGTTTTGTGCTCAAGAACAATGCGTCCAGCGCTGTGGCCATGCCTGCGGTGGAGCTTAGTCTCACTGACGCGCGTGAGCAGGCGGTGGTGCGGCGGGTGGTGTTGCCCGCAGAATTTGGTGCGCCGCGGCCGGTACTGGCGGCAGGTGCGGAATTTCCCGCCAATATCACGGTGGCGATGGTGTCGGGCGTCGATGGCGCGGCGGTGACGGGCTACCGGCTGCTGGCTTTTTACCCGTGACGGTGGAGGGGCAGGCGCTGTGGCGGCGCTGATTTGCGGCTCACTGGCCTTTGACACGCTGATGGGCTTTGAGGGCCGGTTTGCCCAGCAGATTCTGCCCGACCGGTTGCACCAGCTGAATGTGGCTTTCCAGGTTCCCACGCTGCGGCGGGAGTTCGGCGGCTGTGCGGGCAACATCGCCTACAGCCTGAAGCTGCTGGGCGGTACACCGCTGCCGGTGGCCACGCTGGGGTCAGACGGCGCCGGCTATCTGCAGCGCCTGCACACGCTGGGCATAGCTACCCGCTTTGTGCAGCAGACAGACCATGCCTTCACCGCGCAGGCCATGGTCATCACCGACCGCGACAACCACCAGATCACCGCCTTTCATCCTGGCGCCATGGTCCATGCACAGCCTCTGGACCTCGGGATGGACCACGGCATTGCGCTGGCCAGCCTGTCACCCGACACACATGCCAGCATGTTGCGCAATGCCAGACTCTTCGCAGCGGCCGGTATTCCCTTTGTTTTTGACCCCGGTCAGGCTTTGCCGATGTTCACTGGGGCGGAGCTCGACGACCTGCTGAGTCTGGCGCGTTGGGTGGTGGCCAACGACTATGAGGCCTGCATGCTCAGCGAGCGCACCGGGCTGGGCCGTGCGGCTTTGTCCCGGCGGGTGGATGGATTGGTGGTCACGCTGGGCGCCGAGGGCAGCGAAGTCTGGGAGCAGGGCTGCAAAGCTGCGATACCTCCGGTACAAGCCACCGCCCTCTGCGACCCCACCGGTTGTGGCGATGCGTTTCGTGGCGCACTGCTCTACGGTCTGGAGGCCGGTTGGAGCCTGCAGCGGTGCGCTGTACTCGGCAACCACATGGGGGCCCGCAAGATTGCCAGCCAAGGCGCGCAGAACTACACCGTTGATCTGGAGCTACTGGTTTCCAGCTGAGCAAAAAAAAGCCCAGCGCTTTGGGCGCCGGGCTTGGAAGCAGTTGCCTGCTGTTGCTCAGGGTTTGCTGGCGGTTGGAAACGGCCAGGCTGCCTGCGGGTTGAGCGTGGTTTGAGCCGCAGGCGCAGCGGGTGCTGCGGCGGGCTTGGCAGCGGGTGCTTTCGCGGCTTTCTTTGCGGCCGGCTTTTTGGCTGCTTTTTTGGCTACGGGCTTTTTCGCTGCTGCTTTTTTCGCAGGGGCCTTCTTGGCAGGGGCCTTTTTAGCGGCGGCTTTTTTGGCCGGGGCTTTCTTGGCGGCTGCCTTTTTGGCGGGAGCTGCTTTTTTCGCAGGGGCCTTCTTCGCCGCTACTTTCTTTGCGGCTACTTTTTTGGCTGGTGCAGCTTTCTTCGCTGGAGCCTTCTTGGCCGGTGCCGCCTTCTTGGCGGGAGCCTTCTTTGCCGCTACTTTTTTAGCGGGAGCCGCCTTTTTGGCGGGAGCTGCTTTCTTCGCAGGTGCGGCCTTTTTTGCGGCCGGTTTTTTTGCAGTTGCCATTTATTTTCTCCTTGATCAAGTTACAAAGAGCACTTTATGCATTGTTGGGGTGCACAAAGCGATTCATGGCGTTGGGCGGGTGCCCAGCGCCATAAACACGGGAACACCGCTGGCCGCCACGCTCTGTGGCGCGGTCAATCAGAAGTGTGATTCTTGAATTCATGAATGCGATTGGATGGGCTTCAGTCCCAGGACAATGCGCCGCCCGACTGGTATTCAATCACGCGGGTCTCGAAGAAATTGCGTTCTTTCTTCAGATCAATCATTTCGCTCATCCATGGGAAGGGGTTTTCTTCGTTCGGGAAAAGCGCTTCCAGTCCGATTTGCGTGGCGCGGCGGTTGGCGATGTAGCGCAGGTAGCCCTTGAACATCGACGCGTTCA
>JAZKCX010000106.1:0-1869 GCA_040387875.1 Pseudomonadota bacterium
GGCAGCATTGAAGAAGGCAAATGGGCCGACCTGGTGGTCTGGAAACCCGCCTTTTTTGGCGTCAAGCCAGCGCTGATTCTGAAGGGTGGGAGCATCGCCATGGCGGCAATGGGCGACCCGAATGCGTCCATCCCCACGCCGCAGCCGGTGCACTACCGGCCGATGTTCGGCGCGTTTGGCGGCGCCTTGACGCGGAGTTCGCTCACCTTTGTGTCGCAGGCAGGGTTGAAGGCCGGGATTGGCGAGCAGTTCGGGTTGAAGAAGACGCTCAGCGCGGTACACAACATCCGCAGCGTGCGCAAACAGCACATGGTCCACAATGGGGCCCTGCCCCGGATGGAGATCGACGCGCAGACCTACGCGGTGCGCGCCGACGGCCAGTTGCTCACCTGCGAGCCGGCCACCCACCTGCCCATGGCCCAACGCTACTTTTTGTTCTGATGCTGCACACCTCCAAATGCCTTCCCGGTGGCCACGGCCTCGCCCCCGCCCTGCTGAAACGCGCCGCCACGGTCGAGCTCGACTGGGACGTGCGCCAGAAAAGCCGCTTTGACGCCACCGACAGCCAAGGCCGGACGCTGGGCGTTTTCCTGCCACGCGGCACCGTGGTGCGTGGCGGTGACGTGCTGGTGGCCGAAGACGGTTCGCTGGTCAAGGTGACCGCCGCGCCCCAGCCGGTGCTGCGCATCACCCATTGCCAGGCCCACGGCACACCGTTCGACCTGACCCGCGCCGCCTACCACCTGGGCAACCGCCATGTGCCCATTGAGCTGAAGCCCGACTTTCTGCAGATCGAGCCCGACCACGTCCTGGCCGACATGCTGCGCGCCATGCATTTGATCGTGAACGAAGCCACCGCGCCGTTCGAGCCCGAAAGCGGCGCTTACGCGGCAGGTGGCCATGCCGGGCATGACCATGCCAGCCACGACCATGCAACCGCGCCGGCAACTGCCGCCCCGCACGTCCATGGCCCCGACTGCAACCACGGACACGACCACGCCCCGGCACCAGTGGCAGCACCCGCACCCCACGTGCACGGCCCGCACTGCAACCATGGCCACGACCATGCCGCACCGGCCGTGCAGCCGGTAGCCATCCAGATTCACAAACACCGCCCTCCGGGCTGAAGATGACAGCACCGCTGTCGGCCACCGGCCTGCTGCAGCTGATCTGGCTGGCATCGCCCGCGCTGCCGATTGGCGGGTTTTCCTACTCGGAAGGGCTGGAGGCCAGCGTTGATTCTGGGCTCGTAGCTACAGAATCAGGAGTATCGGATTGGCTGTCGGACCAGCTTGCGTTGTCGCTGGGCCGGTCTGATTTGCCCTGTTTGGCCCAGGCCATCCCCGCCTGGCGTGACAACGATCTGGCCCGCATACAGGCGCTGACCACCTGGCTGCTCGCCACCCGCGAAAGCGCCGAATTCCGTGCGCAGACCGAGCAGATGGGCCGCTCGCTGGTCGAGTGGCTGCGGCTGCAGCATGCGGACGTTGATACCGCCTTTGCCAGCATCGCCCCCACCTATCCCATCGCCTTTGCCTTCGCCGCATCGCGCGTGCCGGCCAGCGTGCAGGATGGCTGCCTGGCCTTTGCCTTCGGCTGGGCCGAGAACATGGTTTCGGCCGCAGTAAAAGCCGTACCGCTGGGCCAGAGCGCCGGCCAGCGCATTCTGGCGCGGCTGGCTGCTGAAATTCCGGCGGTGGTCGAAGCCGCTCTCCAAATGTCTGATGGCGATCGCATCGCGTTCACGCCTATGCTGGCGATACTCTCCGCGCAACACGAAACTCAATACTCACGGCTCTTCCGCTCGTAGAGCGGATACGCCGGGAAACTTCCATCTATCGCGATTATTCAGATCATGACCCTGCACCA
>JAZKCX010000107.1:0-8072 GCA_040387875.1 Pseudomonadota bacterium
TGAAATGCTTTGCGCAAATGAATCTACCGTAAAAATGCGGATGGCGCATGGCAGCGAACAGCGACGCCTGTTGCGCGTTCAATTTTGGGGATTGGAATCTGACCCCAATTTCCCCAAATCCAGTTAAGTTAAATTTTGTGGGTGGCGAATCTTCCAGCATTGCGAAATCGTCTCAAGAACTACTTGAAACAGATTTACGGCATAAAAATTTATCGCCGGCTAGCGTCCATGCCCAGCTAGTCACTGAAAATCTAGCGCCAACAAAAACGGCCCCAAAGGGCCGTTTTTCATAAGAGCAAAGCAGCTTACGCAGCCACCCCATCCGCCACATCCTTGTACTCCTGGATCTGGTCGAAGTTCATGTAGCGGTAGACCTTGCCGCCGTCGGCGTTGATGACGCCCATGTCGGCGTGGTACTCGGCCACGGTGGGGATGCGGCCGAGCTTGCTGGCAATCGCCGACAGCTCTGCCGACGCCAGGAACACGTTGCTGTTCTTGCCCAGGCGGTTGGGGAAGTTGCGGGTGCTGGTGGAGACCACCGTGGCGCCCTCTTTCACCTGCGCCTGGTTGCCCATGCACAGGCTGCAGCCCGGCATTTCCATGCGGGCGCCGGCTGCGCCGAAGGTACCGTAGTGGCCTTCCTTGGTGAGCTCGCTGGCGTCCATCTTGGTGGGCGGGGCCACCCACAGCTTGACGGGAATATCGCGCTTGCCTTCGAGCAGCTTGCTGGCTGCGCGGAAGTGGCCGATGTTGGTCATGCACGAGCCGATGAAAACTTCGTCGATCTTGGTGCCGGCCACTTCGCTCAGGAACTTGGCGTCGTCCGGATCGTTGGGGCAGCACAGGATGGGCTCGGTGATGTCGGCCAGGTCGATCTCGATGACTTCGGCGTATTCGGCATCGGCGTCGGCCTTCAGCAGCTCGGGCTTGGCAAGCCAGGCTTCCATGGCGGCAATGCGGCGCTCCAGCGTGCGCTTGTCCTGGTAGCCCTGGGCGATCATGTTTTTCATGAGCACGATGTTGCTGGTCATGTACTCAATGATGGGCTCTTTGTTCAGGTACACGGTGCAACCCGAAGCGCTGCGCTCGGCCGAAGCATCGCTCAGCTCAAACGCCTGCTCCACCTTCAAATCAGGCAAACCTTCGATTTCCAGAATGCGGCCAGAGAACGCGTTGACCTTGCCGGTCTTGGCCACGGTCAGCAGGCCGGCCTTGATGGCGTACAGCGGAATGGCATGCACCAGATCGCGCAGCGTGATGCCGGGCTGCATCTTGCCTTTAAAGCGCACCAGCACGCTCTCGGGCATGTCGAGCGGCATCACACCGGTGGCGGCACCAAAGGCCACCAGGCCCGAGCCTGCGGGGAAGCTGATGCCGATGGGGAAACGGGTGTGCGAGTCGCCGCCGGTGCCCACAGTATCGGGCAGCAGCAGGCGGTTGAGCCAGCTGTGAATCACGCCGTCGCCCGGGCGCAGGGCCACGCCGCCGCGGTTGCTGATGAAGTTGGGCAGCTCGCGGTGCATCTTCACATCCACTGGCTTGGGGTAGGCGGCGGTGTGGCAGAAGCTCTGCATCACCATGTCGGCGGAAAAACCCAGGCAGGCCAGGTCTTTGAGTTCGTCGCGGGTCATGGGGCCTGTCGTATCTTGGCTGCCCACGGTGGTCATCTTGGGTTCGCAGTAGGTGCCGGGGCGAATGCCCTGCTGGTTGCCGGCAACCACCGGCAAGCCGCAGGCGCGGCCGACCATTTTTTGCGCCAGCGTAAAGCCGGCTTGGGTGGCAGCAGGCGGCGTGGGCAGGCGGAAGGTGGTGCTGGCGGGCAGGCCCAGAAACTCGCGCGCCTTGGCTGTAAGGCTGCGGCCAATGATGAGGTTGATACGGCCGCCGGCCTGCACTTCGTCCAGAATCACGTCGCTCTTGAGCGCAAAGTTGGCGATGGTGGCGCCGGCTTTTTCGATCTTGCCGTCGTAGGGGTAGATGTCGATGACGTCGCCCATGTCCATCTTGGACACGTCCACTTCAATCGGCAGCGCGCCAGAGTCTTCTTGTGTGTTGAAGAAGATGGGGGCAATCTTGCCGCCCAAAGTGACACCGCCGAAGCGCTTGTTGGGCACAAAGGGAATGTCTTCGCCGGTGGCCCAGATCACGCTGTTGGTCGCGCTCTTGCGGCTGGAGCCGGTGCCGACCACGTCGCCCACGTAGGCCACCAGATGGCCTTTTTTCTTCAGGTCGTCAATGAACTGCATCGGGCCGCGCTTGCCGTCTTCCTCGGGCGTGATGCCGGGGCGTGCGTTTTTCAGCATGGCCAGGTAGTGCAGCGGAATGTCGGGGCGGCTCCAGGCATCGGGCGCGGGCGACAGATCGTCGGTGTTGGTTTCGCCGGTCACCTTGAACACGGTAACGGTAATCTTCTTGGCGACCTGCGGACGGGTGGTGAACCACTCGGCATTGGCCCAGCTTTCGATCACGCCCCTGGCGTGTACGTTGCCGGCCTTGGCTTTTTCGGAAACGTCGTGGAAGAAGTCGAACATCAGCAGCGTCTTCTTCAGCGCAGCGGCTGCCGTGGCGGCCACTTCGGCGTCGTCCAGCAGGTCAATCAGCGGCTTGACGTTGTAGCCACCCACCATGGTGCCGAGCAGCTCGGTGGCCTTGGTTTTGGAGATCAGCGCAACTTTCACGTCACCGTGGGCTACTGCCGCCAGAAAGCTGGCCTTGACCTTGGCCGCGTCGTCCACGCCCGGGGGTACGCGGTGCGTCAGCAAATCGAGCAGAAAGGCGTCTTCGCCAGCGGGCGGGGCTTTCAGCAGCTCGATCAGCTCGCCGGTTTGCTGGGCGGTGAGCGGCAGCGGCGGAATGCCCAGCGCGGCGCGCTCGGCTACGTGTTGGCGGTAGGTTTGCAGCATGGTCTTTTTCTCCAGATATCAGTAAAAAATGCTTGTAGCCGGCGTGGCGATTACGTTGATTGCTATTTATTTCGCAGCAGACGTTTTGCGTGCTGGTGGCGTGGGGCCGGTGGGGTAGACCACACCGGGCACGGTGGCAGGCACCGCCACTGCACCGGAAGCCGCAACACCCGGTGCCGGAGCCACCGCAGCCGGCGCCGCTGGCAAGGGCTCAAGCACGTTTTGGGCCGGCTTGCCCTTCATCTGCTCAATCACCAGTGCCTGTTGCGGGCTGACGCATTCGTCGGCCTGGCGCTGGCCCAGCTTCTGGTTCAGCAGCATGGACTTGTTGCCCAGCTGCATCCAGACCGCGCCCGCGCGCTGGTCTTCCAGGCGAATGGCGCCGGTGCTGGTGGGAATGGGGAACATGCGGTATTTGATGTTCTTGGTAGTCAGGTTGAAGTAGCCGGGCGCCTTGGGGTCGGCCTCGACCAGCACTTGCGCGCCCAGCTCGCAGGGAATCAGGCCGGTGTGCACGCGCTGCGCAATGGCCAGCTCGGCGGGGGTGAGGGCTGCGTCGGCCGCTTCAATGCCGGCCGCCATGTTGCTGGCGGTGCTTTTGATCTCGACCTTGCTGGGCTTAGGCGCCGGTTTGGCTTTGGCCTTGGGCGCAGCCTTGGCGGCGCTGGCGGCTGGCTTGGCAGCGGCGGCCTTGGGCGCGGCAGGGGTGGCCGGCGCTGCAGGCTTGGCGGCGGTTTGCGCCAGCACCAGGGTGGGGGCCAGCAGCACCCAGAGAGCGGTCATGGTTTTTTTCATGGAGGTTTGTCTCGTTGTGGGGGAAGAAAACGGTTCAGTGCCGTACGGGAGAAAAATAGCCCCCCACCTCGGCAGGCAGGGGGCGGCCGGTCTGGTGGGCGCGCTCCAGCACCTGCCAGAAATAACGGTAGCTGGCCCGGTCGTGCAACTGGCCCTTGAAATTGACCGGGCCCCAGTCGGCCGCCACGGCTGCCAGAATCAGAGCGGCGGCTTCGTCGATCTCGCGCTCACCCGGTGCAAAGGCGTCCAGAATGGGGCGAATCTGGCTGGGGTGGATGCTCCACATCCGGGTATAGCCAAATTCGTGGGCGGCCTTGCGGGCAGCGGTCTGCATGGCTGCAGTATCGGCAAATTCGGTGACAACACAATGCGACGGCACCTTGCCGTGGGCATGGCAGGCAGCGGCAATCTCCAGCTTGGCGCGCACCACCAGCGGGTGGCTGAACTGGCCGGCACTGCCCATGCCGCTGGAAGGAATGGCGCCGCCGTGGCTGGAAACAAAATCCATCAGGCCAAAGCTCAGCGACTGCACGCGCGGGTGTGCGGCAATGTCGAAAGCGCGGTGCACGGCAGCGGCCGACTCTATCAAAACTTGTAGCGGTATCGCTATATCTGACGCCGGCCCCAGGGCTTTTTCGGCACGAATCACATCGTCCACCGACTCCACCTTGGGCAGCATGATGTGGCAGAGACGGCTGCCGAGACTGCCGGCAATGGTGGCGATGTCGGCCTCAAAAGCGGGGTGGTCGACCGGGTGCACGCGGACTGCGATGCGGGCGTCGGCACGGGCTTCTTTGGCCAGCGCCACCACCATGGCAGCGTGCTCGGCTTCGCCGCCCACCGGGGCACCGTCTTCGCAGTCCAGCGTCACGTCAAAAACGCAGGCGCCGAACTCGTCGGTCATTTCGGCCTGAAGCTGCAGGCTTTTGCGCATCCGCGCTTCGACGCCGCTGTAGTGGTCGCAAACGGGGATGACAACACCCCCGGCTTGCGCGCCCAGCAAAATCTCGCGTGGATGGATCGCCCCCACGCTTGCCACTGCGTGTGCTGCGCTGCCCCCCAAGGAGGCTGTGCTTGCTTGGGGCGGCCCGGCGCTGCGCACTCTTGTCCAGTCCGGCTTACAGCAGGTGCTTCACGCCGTCTTGTTCGCCCTGCAACTCTGCCAAGGTCTTGTTGATGCGTTCCTGGCTGAAAGCGTCGATTTCCAGGCCTTCGACCAGCTTGTACTCGCCGCCTTCGCAGGTGACGGGGAAACCAAACATGGTGTCTTTCGGAATGCCGTACTGGCCGTCCGACGGAATGCCCATGGTGACCCACTTGCCGTTGGTGCCCAGCGCCCAGTCGCGCATGTGGTCGATGGCGGCGTTGGCGGCCGAAGCGGCCGACGAGACGCCGCGCGCTTCAATGATGGCAGCGCCACGCTTGCCCACGGTGGGCAAAAAGGTGTCGGCGTTCCAGACCTGGTCGTTGATCATCTTGGCGACGCTTTCACCGTTGATGGTGGCAAAGCGGTAGTCGGCGTACATGGTGGGCGAGTGGTTGCCCCAGACGGTGAGCTTTTCAATCGACGACACCGGCTTGCCGGTCTTGGCAGCGATCTGGCTGGCAGCGCGGTTGTGGTCCAGGCGCAGCATGGCGGTGAAGTTCTTGCGCGGCAGATCGGGTGCGCTCTTCATGGCAATGTAGGCATTGGTGTTGGCGGGGTTGCCCACCACCAGCACCTTGACGTTGCGCGAGGCCACCGCGTTCAAGGCCTTGCCCTGGGCGGTGAAGATGGCGCCGTTCACGGCCAGCAGCTCGGCACGTTCCATGCCGGGGCCACGGGGACGCGAGCCGACCAGCAGCGCGTAGTCGGTGTCCTTGAAAGCGGTCATCGGGTCGCTGTGGGCTTCCATGCCGACCAGCAGCGGGAAAGCACAGTCGTCGAGTTCCATCATCACGCCCTTGAGCGCCTTCTGCGGGCCTTCGACTGGCACTTCCAGCAGTTGCAGGATGACGGGCTGGTCCTTGCCCAGCATTTCGCCGGAAGCGATGCGGAACAACAGGGCATAACCGATCTGACCGGCGGCACCGGTAACAGCGACGCGAACAGGCTTTTTGCTCATAGCAGGAACTCCAGAGGGTTTGAAAAACGGAACCGGTAACCCCGGTTTGCAATCCCTGTGGGTCACGCGCTGACAGCCGAGGAGTTTACCCGCGAAAACCCTGATAAGTCAATTTGTCTTATGTCTTATATAAGATATGATTCAACGCTAACGCACTGCCCGTCCAACCCATCCACCATGGCCGCCACGCCCTCCTCCACGCCGGACCCCGTACCGACTGGCATTGAGCCGGCCACCCCCGCGTTCAGCCCGCTGTACCAGCAGATCAAGAGCCTGATATTGCAAAGCCTCGAAGCCGGCGAATGGAAGCCGGCGGAGGCGATTCCCAGCGAAATGGAGCTGGCCGCGCGCTTTCGGGTAAGCCAGGGCACGGTGCGCAAGGCCATTGACGAGCTGGCTGCCGAAAATCTGGTGGTGCGCCGCCAGGGCCGTGGCACCTTTGTGGCCACCCATTCCGAACGCCAGGTGCAGTACCGCTTTCTGAAGCTGGTGCCCGATGCCGGCGATACCGACACCGAAGGCCCAGCCGAGCGCCATATTGTGGAATGCAAACGCCAGCGCGCCACGGCCGATGTGGCCCGCGCCCTGGGCCTGCGCAGCGGCGACGCGGTGCTGCAGGTGGGCCGGGTGCTGTCATTTGCCAGCATACCCACGATTCTGGAAGAGCTGTGGCTGCCCGGCGGTCCGTTCAAGGGCCTCACTGCCGAACGCCTGAGCGAACACCGCGGCCCCATGTACGCCATGTTTGAGGCCGAATTTGGTGTGCGCATGGTGCGCGCCGAGGAAAAAATCCGCGCCGTGCTGCCCGACGCGCGCCAGTGTGAGCTGCTGAAAGTTGCGGCCGCCACGCCTTTGCTGAGCGTGGAACGCATTGCCTACACCTACAACGACGTGCCCATGGAACTGCGGCGCGGTCTGTACCATACCGACACCCACCATTACCGCAATGAACTCAGCTGAGTGGAAGTGGCTTATTGGGAGTGTGGTTTATCGGACATTTGTGCCAGCACCATGTCAGTTTGGTGCGTTGCAATAAAATTCCGGCGGTTAGATAGATAAGTTACAAAAAAATACCGGACCTCCATGAAAGCGACACCATGACCGAACTCGCGAAGAAGCGACCCGAATTCCGCAACATCAACGCCTTCAAGGACCTGCCCAGCTACCGCCTGCCGCCTGCGGGCTGGGTCTCCATCCTGCACCGTATCAGCGGCGCGCTGATGTTTGTACTGCTGCCGTTTGTGATCTGGATGTTTGACGCATCGCTCAAGTCCGAAGTCTCGTTTGACGGTTTCAAGTCGGTTTTCAACAGCGGCTGGCTGGGCATTCCCGGCGTGTTATGGAAGCTGGTGGTGCTGGCTTTGATCTGGGGTTTTGTTCACCACCTGATTGCCGGCCTGCGCCACCTGTGGATGGACGTAAGCCACGACGCCACCAGCAAGGGCTTTGGCTCGCTCTCGGCCAAGGTCGTGCTGGTGCTGGGCACCCTGATCACGCTGGGACTGGCCGCCAAGCTGTTCGGCTTGTACTAAGGGCGTGGCGGTCGGAACTTTTGCTTCGACCGTCTACTAATTACTTCAAGGGCACGGCTATCGTGCACGGCCCTCATCGGACAGGAAATTGATATGGCAGTGAACTATGGCTCCAAACGTGTGGTGGTCGGTGCCCACTACGGTCTGCGTGACTGGCTCAGCCAGCGCGTCACCGCCGGCCTGATGGCCTTGTTTACGGTGGTTGTCATCGCACAACTGCTGCTGACCAAGGGCACGATTGACTACTACCGCTGGTACGGCATCTTCGCTTCGCAATGGATGAAGGTGCTGACCTTCATCGTGATCGTCTCGCTGATGTACCACGTCTGGGTGGGCATGCGCGACATCTGGATGGATTACATCAAGCCGGTCTCGGTGCGCCTGGGCCTGCAGATCTTCACGCTGGCCTGGCTGATTGGCTGCGCAGGCTGGTCCATCCAGGTGCTGTGGCGCCTCTGAACCCCGTTTTTATTTCACCAGGCATCAACCAATGACATACCCCGTAACCACGCGCAAGTTCGACGTTGTGATCGTCGGCGCCGGCGGCTCCGGCATGCGCGCCTCGCTGCAACTGGCCCGCGCCGGCCTGAACGTGGCTGTGCTTTCCAAAGTTTTCCCTACGCGCTCGCACACGGTTGCAGCGCAAGGCGGCATCGGTGCATCGCTGGGCAACATGTCCGACGACAACTGGCACTACCACTTCTACGACACCGTCAAGGGCTCCGACTGGCTCGGCG
>JAZKCX010000108.1:0-4002 GCA_040387875.1 Pseudomonadota bacterium
GGCCGGGCCGAGGCGATTTTGTGGGAGATAGAGGCACGCGAAATCACCACCGCCACCACGGTAGCGCGCGATGCGCTCAAGGCCAGCCAGCGCATCGTGCCGGCCGTGCCCACCACAGTGCAACAGGCCACGCTGGTGCAGTTGGACGGACCCTTCACGCTGCCGGTGCAGGCGCCGCCCAGCACGCTGGCGATCAACGGCCAGCCGCGCGGTGGCCTCAAGCTGGGCCTGCAGGCCAAACTGGCCGACGGTTTGCCGGGCGTGCGCGACTGGTTTCTGGCCTACCCCTATGCCTGCCTGGAGCAAAAAACCAGCAAGGCCATCGGCCTGCGTGACATCAAGCTCTGGCTGGCTTTGACAGCGCAACTCCCCGGCTATATTGACGCCGACGGCCTGGCGACCTACTTCCCGCCGCGCGACGGCGACGGCCGCAGCGGCAGCGACGCCCTAACCGCCTACCTGCTATCAGCCAGCCATGAGGCGGCAGCGGCAGATGCGCTGTTTGCGCTGCCCGCCGACAGCCGCGCCGCGATGGAGCGCGGGCTGATCGCGTTCGTTGAAGGTCGCATCAGCCGCAACAACTGGAGCCCACAAAAAGACCTGGATGTGCGCAAGCTCGCCGCGCTCGATGCGCTGTCGCGCACCGGCAAGGCCAAGGCCGGCATGCTGGCCAGCATGACCGTGGCACCCAACCAGTGGCCCACCCACGCGGTGATCCACTGGGTGAATATCTTGAAGCGTATGGCCGATGCACCCAAACGCACCGAGCGGCTGGCAGAAGCCATGCAGATCCTGCGCGCACGCCTCACCTTCAACGGTACCCGCATGGGTTTCAGCACCGAGAGCGCAGACCAGTGGTGGTGGCTGATGGCCGGTGCCGACACCAATGCCGCACAACTGCTGCTGGCCGTCATCGACGACCCGGCCTGGAAAGACGACATCGGGCGTCTCACCACTGGCCTCTTGGCGCGGCAACAGCGCGGCGCCTGGAACACCACCACCGCCAACCTCTGGGGCAGCCTGGCCGTCAACAAGTTCTCTACGCGCTTTGAATCGACGCCAGTGGCCGGCACGACCAAGGCCAGCACCAGCGCCGGCAATACCAGCAGCGAATGGGTGAAAGGAACCAATCCCGGCATGCTGCTGCCCTGGGCCAAAGATAACCCGGCCGACAAGCTCAGCGTGGCCCACACCGGCAGCGGCAAGCCCTGGCTCACGCTGCAGTCGCTGGCGGCAGTGCCGCTGACCGCGCCGTTTTCCGCCGGCTACCAGATCAAGAAAACCATCACACCGCTGGAGCAGGCCACCAAGGGCGTGTACAGACGCGGCGATGTGCTGCGCATCACGCTGGAAGTCATAGCCACCGCCGACATGACCTGGGTGGTATTGAGCGACCCCATTCCCGGCGGCGCCACGATTCTGGGCAGCGGCCTGGGCCGCGATTCCGAGATTGCCACGCAGGGCGAAAAGCGCGCCGGCAACGCCTGGCCGGTGTTCGAGGAGCGCAGTTTCGAGGCGATGCGCGCCTACTACGACGTTCTACCTAAGGGCACCGTAAAGCTCGAGTACACGGTGCGGCTCAACAACGTGGGCGACTTCGCACTGCCGCCCACCCGCACCGAGGCGATGTATGCGCCTGAAGTGTTTGGCGAGATGCCCAATGCACGCATCAAGGTGGAGGCCGCGCAATGAGGCTCTGCGCCACACTGCCGATTGCTACGCTATTGATAGCTATTAGTCCAGAACCGGCGCTGGCCCTGCCAACATTTGATGCTGTAAAGGCAAGCTTTCGGCCTTCGGATACCCAAATTCTCGACCGCAACGGCGAGCCCTTGCAGCGCCTGCGCACCGACACCACCGTGCGGCGCGGCCAGTGGCTGGCGCTGGCCGACGTGTCGCCCGCGCTGCGCGAGGCCATGCTGCTGTCGGAAGACAAACGCTTTTACGAACACAGCGGTGTCGACTGGCGGGCGGTGTCGGCGGCGGCCTGGGGCAACCTGTGGAACAACAAGACCCGCGGCGCATCGACCATCACCATGCAGTTGGCGGGCCTGGTCGATGGCGATTTGCAGCGCGGCCCCGGTGGCCGCACCATCGTGGTGAAGCTTGAGCAAACCGTGGCTGCTCAAGTGCTGGAGCGGCGCTGGCGCAAAGACCAGATTCTGGAGGCCTGGCTGAACCTGGTGCCGCTGCGCGGCGAGATGGTGGGCATCGACGCGCTCAGCCAGACCCTCTTCAACAAGGCCGCGCATGGGCTGGACGCACGCGAAGCTGCGGTGGCCGCCGCGTTGGTGCGCGCACCCAACGCCAAGCCCGCCCAGGTGAGCCAGCGCGCCTGCGCGGTGCTCAAGGCCATGGCCAGCCCCAGCGCCAATTGTGAGGGTCTGGACCTGTTCACCGAAGGCGCGCTGCAGCGCAAAGCCTTCGACGCCGCAGAAGGCAGCGCGCCGCACCTGGCGCGGCAACTGCTGAAGGCGCAGCCGGCCGGCGCCGTACCCCCAACGCTCAGGTCCAGCCTGCGCGCGCCGTTGCAACGTTTTGCGGTCGCCACGCTCCACCAGCAACTGCGCGAACTGCACGGCCGCCATGTGCAGGACGGCGCGGTGGTAGTGCTCGACAACACCAGCGGCGAGGTGCTGGCCTGGGTGGGATCGTCCGGGCCTTTAAGCGCCAGCGCCGAGGTCGACAACGTGCTGGCGCTGCGCCAGGCCGGCTCCACCCTCAAGCCCTTTTTGTACGCGCAGGCGATTGCGCAGCAGCGCATTACCGCCGCGTCGCTGCTCGACGATGCGCCCACCGATTTGCCCACCACCAGCGGCCTGTACATTCCGCAGAACTACGACCACCGCTTCAAGGGCTGGGTTTCGGCCCGCACCGCGCTGGGCGCATCGCTCAACGTGCCGGCGGTGCGCACGCTGGCAATGGTTTCGCCCGACGCCTTTCACCGCCAGCTCAAGAGCCTGGGCCTGCCGCTGCGCGAAACTGGCGACTACTACGGCTACAGCCTGGCTCTGGGCAGCGCCGAGGTCTCGCTGCTGTCGCTTGCCAACGCCTACCGCGCGCTGGCCAATGGTGGCCGCACCCGTCCCACGCGCATCGTGCCCGGCAAAGGCGCAGCGCCCACGCCAGCGCTCGACCCCCGTGCCGCCTTCATCGTGGCCGATATCCTGAGCGACGGTAACGCCCGCGCCCGCACCTTTGGCACCGACAGCATCCTCGCCACCCGCTTCTGGACCGCAGTAAAAACCGGCACCAGCAAAGACATGCGCGACAACTGGGCGGTGGGCTTTTCGCAGCGCTACACCGTGGGCGTGTGGGTCGGCAACAGCGACGGCAAACCGATGTGGGACGTCAGCGGCACCAGCGGCGCCGCGCCGGTATGGGCGGCCGTGATGCAGTACCTGCACCGAAGCGAACCCAGCAAGCCACCCACCCCACCCGCCGGCCTGGTGCACAGCCGCGTGTTGTACAGCAACACCATTGAAGCGGCGCGCAGCGAGTGGTTTTTGCAGGGTACGGCGCAAACCCATTTTGCTACAACTTCAGTAGCAATAAAACAAGAATTAACGCCGGCTAGAGGCATATTTGATTCAAAAAATGCGGCCAGAATCAACGCGCCAGCCCCAGGCACCATCATCGCCCTGGACCCCGACATTCCGCCCACCCACCAGCGCCTGAACCTCGAAGCCAGCCGCAGCGACGTGCGATGGCAGATCGACGGCAAGCCATTGACACGCGGCGCCCGCGCCCAGTGGCTGCCCTGGCCGGGCCGGCACGTTGTGCAACTGCTGGGTGCGCGCGGCGAAGTGCTGGACGAGGTGCGCATCGAGGTGCGGGGGGCGGGGGTGCGGGTCGCGCAGGCGGCTGCTCCGGCGCGTACCGGCACTCCATAATTTACGGCTGCCCCGCCCGGAAAAACAGGAGACTCCGTGACCGTCATCACCAATATCGAAGACCTGCGCCAACTCGCCAAAAAACGCGTGCCACGCATGTTCTACGACT
>JAZKCX010000109.1:0-2756 GCA_040387875.1 Pseudomonadota bacterium
TCGGTCTGGCGGTGCGACTCGATTTCCTGCATCAGCAAATGCGTTTGCCGGTTGGATTCTTCCTGCGCCACCTGCCGGCTTTTGTGGGCCAACACCAGCCACCAGGCTACGATACCTGCTACCAGCAGCAACGCCATGTAGGCTTTCAGAAAACCCGAACGCAGCGCAGCCTCGGGTACGACGGTGTCGGTCAACGATTTGGCCAGCGCCTGCATCTCCTGGTGGTAGAACAGCACAAACACGCTGGCCATCAGCGGAACAATCACCAGCATCAACAAAA
The DNA here is from genome assembly GCA_040387875.1 of Pseudomonadota bacterium. GTDB lineage: Bacteria > Pseudomonadota > Gammaproteobacteria > Burkholderiales > Burkholderiaceae_C > PCRC01. Next base: position 281 of record JAZKCX010000109.1, read on the forward strand.
TAAAGTGCCCCAGGCCCGTGTCCAGGTAGGGCCAGACGCGCCGGGGCGACAGCCAGCGCAGCGCAGCAGACCATTGCGCCGACAGGCTGGCCTGTGGTTTGCACAAATCGCCGCAGCGCGCATCCAGCGTGCAGCACAGCGAACAAATCGCGCCCTGGTAGGCTGGGCAATGCGCCATGTCGGGGCCTTCGTATTCACGCTCGCAGATCACGCAACGCTGCAGGCGCATGTAGCTGCCGCTGGATTCGGAACCAACGCCGCCGGGCCGCCGCAAGGCGTTGACGGCCCCCGCGGGGGGCAGCGACCCGCGCAGCGGTGGAGCGTGGGGGCTAGTCCTTGCGATGTAGTAACGGCCTTTTGTTGCCCACGCCAGAAAAGGCGTAACAACAAACGCCGTACCCAGCGCAATCAATGCCGAAAACGCCTGCGCAATCGGCCCGAAAAATCCCAGATGCGCGGTGATCGACAGCAACGACGCCAACCCCATCGCGCCCACACCCACGGGGTTGATGTCGTACAGATGCGCGCGCTTGAACTCAATGCCTTTGGGCGACAGGCCGAGCGGCTTGTTGATGACCAGGTCGGCCACCACCGCCATCATCCAGGCGATAGCGATGTTGGAGTACAGGCCCAGCACGTCGCCCAGCGCCTGGAACACGTTCATCTCCATCAGCATGAAGGCGATCAGCGTGTTGAACACCACCCACACCACGCGGCCGGGGTGGCTGTGGGTGAGGCGCGAGAAGAAGTTGCTCCAGGCCAACGAGCCAGCATAGGCGTTGGTGACGTTGATTTTGAGTTGCGACACCACCACAAACAGCGCAGTGGCCGCCACCGCCCAGCCGTAGTGGGGGAACACGTATTCGTAGGCCGCCAGATACATCTGGTTGGGATCCACGGCACGGTCAACTGGCACGGCGTGGGTGATGGCCAGGTAGGCCAGCGCTGCGCCGCCCAGCATTTTGATGACGCCAAACAGCACCCAGCCCGGCCCACCGGCCAGCACAGCCAGCCACCAGCGGCGTTGGTTGGCGGCGGTTTTGGCGGGCATGAAACGCAGGTAGTCGGCCTGCTCGCCCATCTGCGTGATGAGCGCAATCCCCACCGTAAGCGCAGCACCAAAAGACGCCAGCACAAAGCCGCTGCTCTGACTTTTTTCGCCGGCATAGGCGGTGATGCCGACAAAGGCGCCAGGGTCTTTGGCGAACACATAGATAAAGGGCACTACCAGCATCAACAGCCACAGCGGCTGCGTCCACACCTGCAGACGGCTGATGGCCGACACACCGTGGGTGACCAGCGGAATCACCACCAGCGCGCAGATCAGGTAGCCCCAGCGCGGCGGAATGTCTAGCGCCAGCTCCAGCGCGTAGGCCATCACGGCAGCCTCCAGCGCAAAAAAGATGAAGGTGAAGCAGGCGTAGATCAGCGAGGTGATGGTCGAGCCGATGTAGCCAAAGCCGGCCCCACGGGTGAGCAAGTCCATGTCCACGCCGTAGCGCGCGGCATAGATGCTGATGGGCAGGCCCGCCAGAAAAATGATGAGGCCAGTGGCCAGAATTGCCAGCGCGGCGTTGGTAAAACCGTACTGCACCAACAGCGTTGCGCCAATGGCTTCCAGAATCAAAAACGAAGCGGCACCGCCCAGCGCGGTGTTGGCCACGCGAAAGGTAGACCATTTACGAAAGCTTTGCGGCGTGTAGCGCAGCGCATAGTCTTCCAGCGTTTCGCTACCGACCCAGGCGTTGTAGTCGCGCCGAACCTTGACGATGCGCTGCGGTGCGTCGTCCACCGAGCCTTCGCCGGGCGCTGCAGGCCGCCAGGGCAATTCGGTATCGGTCGATGGCGCGCGGTCGTTCATAGGCTGGCCCCATCGTAAATCGTAATCTGCGGCTGCCCTCTGCTGGCTGTGCCACATGGGCCAAATGGCGTATGGCTGCGCGGATGGCTTCCCGCATAATCATTTGACGTATGGAACTCACCCCCCGCGAAAAAGACAAGCTGCTGATCTTCACCGCCGCCTTGTTGGCCGAGCGGCGCAAAGCGCGTGGCCTGAAATTGAACTACCCCGAGGCCGTGGCGCTGATCAGCGCCGCGGTGATGGAAGGCGCACGCGATGGCAAAACCGTGGCGCAACTGATGAGCGAAGGCCGCGCCGTGCTGACCCGCGCCGATGTGATGGACGGCATTGCCGAGATGATTCCCGACATCCAGGTGGAAGCCACTTTCCCAGACGGCACCAAGCTGGTGACGGTGCACCAGCCCATACTCTGAGACAGGAGAAAATATGAAAAAGATAGCAATAACGCTAGGAGGGACGCTGGCTACCGCCGCTTTTAGTCATGAAAACCATGGTTTGACGGGCAGCCACTGGCATTCCAGCGATGTTTGGGGGTTTGTGGTGCTGGCGGTGGCGGTGACGCTGCTGGTGGCTGGCCGCAGCAAGTAGGGTCGGCATGGTTCCCGGCGAACTTCT
>JAZKCX010000110.1:0-5593 GCA_040387875.1 Pseudomonadota bacterium
ACTACCACTTCTACGACACCGTCAAGGGCTCCGACTGGCTCGGCGACCAGGACGCAATTGAATTCATGTGCCGCGAAGCGCCCAAGGTCGTGTACGACCTGGAGCACATGGGCATGCCGTTCGACCGCAACCCCGACGGCACCATTTACCAGCGCCCCTTCGGCGGCCACACTGCCAACTACGGTGAAAAGCCGGTGCAGCGCGCCTGCGCCGCCGCCGACCGTACCGGCCACGCGATGCTGCACACCCTGTACCAGCAGAACGTCAAGGCCAAAACCAGCTTCTTTGTAGAGTGGATGGCGCTGGACCTGATTCGCGACGCCGAAGGCGACGTGGTCGGCGTGACCGCGCTCGAGATGGAAACCGGTGATCTGCACGTGCTGCACGCCAAAACCGTGCTGCTGGCTACCGGTGGCGCCGGCCGCATCTTTGCCGCCAGCACCAACGCCTTCATCAACACCGGCGATGGCCTGGGCATGGCGGCACGCGCCGGCATTCCGCTGGAAGACATGGAGTTCTGGCAGTTCCACCCCACCGGCGTGGCCGGTGCCGGCGTGCTGCTGACCGAAGGCTGCCGCGGCGAAGGCGCGATTCTGCTCAACAGCAACGGCGAGCGTTTCATGGAGCGTTATGCGCCCACCCTGAAAGACCTGGCGCCGCGCGACTTCGTTTCGCGCTCGATGGACCAGGAAATCAAGGAAGGCCGTGGCTGCGGCCCCAACAAGGACTACGTGCTCTTGAAGCTCGACCACCTGGGCGCAGAGACCATTCACAAGCGCCTGCCGTCGGTGTACGAGATTGGCGTGAATTTCGCCAACGTCGACATCACCAAAGAGCCGATTCCGGTGGTGCCCACCATCCATTACCAGATGGGTGGCATTCCGACCAACGTGCACGGCCAGGTGGTTGTGCCCAACGGCAGTGTGCACAACGCGGTGGTCAATGGTCTGTACGCGGTGGGCGAATGCTCTTGCGTTTCGGTGCACGGCGCCAACCGCCTGGGCACCAACTCGCTGCTCGATTTGCTGGTGTTCGGCCGCGCGGCTGGCAACCACATTGTGGATTTCGCCAGCAAGACCAAGTCGCACAAGCCCCTGCCGAAAGACGCCACCGACCTCACCCAGGCCCGCCTGGCGCGGCTGGATGGCACCACCGGCGGCGAGTACGCGCAGGACGTGGCCAACGACCTGCGTGCCGCCATGCAGCTGCACGCCGGCGTGTTCCGCACCCAGAAGAGCATGGACGAAGGCGTGGTCAAGATCGCCGACCTGCGCCAGCGCGTCAACAGCATTGGCCTGAAAGACAAATCGAAGATTTTCAACACCGCCCGCATCGAGGCGCTGGAAGTCGACAACCTGATCGAATCGGCCCAGGCCACCATCGTCTCGGCAGCCGCCCGGCACGAAAGCCGCGGCGCCCACACGGTGGACGACTACGCCGATTCACCGGCGCACCCCAACGGCCGCAACGACGCAGAGTGGCACAAACACACGCTGTGGCACAGCGAAGGCAACCGCCTGTCGTACAAGCCGGTCAACATGACGCCATTGACTGTGGAATCTGTTCCTTTGAAAGTCCGCACATTCTGACGATTTGCAGGTAGCCCGACAAAGCCGCCCCCACTGAATAAAGGTATTCCAAATGATTCGCACATTCCAGATCTACCGCTACGACCCGGACAAGGACGCCAAGCCCTACATGCAGACCGTCGAGATCGAACTCGACGGCCACGAGCGCATGCTGCTCGATGCACTGATGAAGCTCAAGGCGCAGGACCCGACGCTGAGCTTTCGGCGCTCCTGCCGCGAAGGCGTTTGTGGTTCGGACGCGATGAACATCAACGGCAAAAACGGTCTGGCCTGCCTGACCAACATGCTCACGCTGCCAGGCACCATTGTTTTGAAGCCCTTGCCCGGCCTGCCGGTGGTGCGCGACCTGATCGTCGACATGACGCAGTTCTTCACCCAGTACAACTCGATCAAGCCTTATCTGGTGAACGACACCGTGCCGCCCGAAAAAGAGCGCCTGCAGTCCCCCGAAGAGCGCGATGAGCTGAACGGCCTGTACGAATGCATTCTGTGCGCAAGCTGCTCCACCAGCTGCCCCAGCTTCTGGTGGAACCCCGATAAATTCGTCGGACCGGCCGGCCTGCTGCAGGCTTACCGCTTTATTGCCGACAGCCGCGACCAGGACACCGCCGCCCGGCTGGACAACCTCGAAGACCCCTACCGCCTGTTCCGCTGCCACACCATCATGAATTGCGTCGATGTCTGCCCCAAGGGCCTGAACCCGACCAAGGCGATTGGCAAGATCAAGGAAATGATGGTCTTGAGGACCGTATAAAGACAGCAAGGATGGACGAAGCCACTTTTTCAGCAGCAGACGGCGCCACCCCACTCGGCGAACGTGCGCTGAGCAAGCTCAAATGGCGCTGCCGCCGTGGCCTGCTGGAAAATGACTTGTTCATCGAACGGTTTTTTGCCCGGCACGAAGCGGGCTTGACGGTGGGTCAGGCCCGCGGTCTGGATGTGTTGATGGATCTGGCAGACAACGACCTGCTGGACTTGCTGCTGCGGCGCAGGGAACCCGAGGTCGCAATAAATACAATTGAAGTACGTGAAGTGCTGGGGATGTTACGGACCTGACGCTGCTCTCCCGCAGTATCAATCGCGACTCGCCGGATGATGGCCATAAAACCTGAGAAAGCAGAAAATGAAACTTGCTGAAAACAAAGCCACCCTGTCGTTCAGCGCCGGCGGCGCACCGGTCGACCTGCCGATTTACCAGGGCAGCATTGGCCCCGACGTGATCGATATCCGCAAGCTGTACGCGCAGACCGGCATGTTCACCTACGACCCCGGTTTCCTGTCCACGGCAGCAACCCAGTCCACCATCACCTACATCGACGGTGACAAAGGCGAGTTGCTGTACCGCGGCTACCCGATTGAGCAGCTGGCCACCAACTGCGACTTTCTGGAAACCTGCCATTTGCTGCTGTACGGCGAGCTGCCCGACGCTGCCGGCAAGAAGGCCTTTACCGAGCGCGTGACCATGCACACCATGGTCAACGAGCAGATGCAGTTTTTCCTGCGTGGTTTCCGCCGCGACGCACACCCGATGGCCATCATGACCGGCCTGGTGGGCGCACTGTCGGCCTTCTACCACGACAGCACCGACATCAACAATCCCAAGCACCGGGAAATCGCTGCGATCCGCCTGATTGCCAAGATGCCCACCCTCGTGGCCATGGCCTACAAGTACACCGTCGGCCAGCCCTACATGTACCCGCGCAACGAACTCAGCTACGCCGGCAACTTCCTGCACATGATGTTTGCCACGCCCTGCGAGGAGTACAAGGTCAACCCGGTGCTGGAGCGCGCACTCGACCGCATCTTCACGTTGCATGCCGACCACGAGCAGAACGCATCGACCTCCACCGTGCGCCTGTGCGGCTCGTCGGGCACCAACCCGTTTGCCGCCATTGCGGCCGGCGTGGCCTGCCTCTGGGGCCCGGCCCACGGCGGCGCCAACGAGGCTGCGCTCAACATGCTGGAAGATATCCAGCGCATGGGCGGCGTGAGCAAGGTCGGCGAGTTCATGGAGAAGGTCAAGGACAAGAACTCCGGCGTCAAGCTGATGGGTTTTGGCCACCGCGTCTACAAAAACTACGACCCGCGCGCCAAGCTGATGCAGGAAACCTGCAACGAAGTGCTGACCGAGCTGGGCCTGGAAAACGACCCGCTGTTCAAGCTGGCCAAGGAACTCGAGAAGATCGCGCTGGAAGACGAGTACTTCGTGTCCCGCAAGCTCTACCCGAACGTCGACTTCTACTCGGGCATCGTGCAGCGCGCCATCGGCATCCCGGTGCCGCTGTTCACCGCGATCTTCGCGCTGGCCCGCACCGTGGGCTGGATTGCCCAGCTGAATGAAATGATCAGCGACCCCGAGTACAAAATCGGCCGCCCGCGCCAGCTGTTCAGCGGCTCGACCAAGCGCGACGTGCAGCCCATCGGCAAGCGCTAAGCAGCTTTTACCCCCTGCAAAGCCCGCCGGCAAACCGGCGGGCTTTTTCATTTTGATAGCAAACTATTGAGCAACGACGCCGGCTACTGGCCTAAAACACTATAAAAAGGGGGTTGGACGCCGATTTTGCGCCTCCGGGTACGACGGCCATCGCGTTTGGCGATGACAGGTAGCTCTAAAACCAAGGAAAATCGGTTTGTCGTCGCCATAGGCGATAACCAACCGCATGAAACCCTCCGAACGCAATTTCGCCCGCCGTGTTGACCTGACCTCGCTGCAGCTCTTTGTGGCGGTGTGTGAGCTAGGCAGCATTGGCAAGGCAGCCGAGCGCGAATTCATTGCCGCGTCGGCCGTCAGCAAACGCCTGTCGGACCTGGAAGCCACGCTCGACACGCAACTGCTGTACCGCCACACCCGGGGTGTCGACCTCACGCCCGCCGGCGAAAGTCTGCTGCACCACGCCCGCTCGGTGCTGTACAGCCTGGAGAAGATGCAGGGCGAGCTGAGCGAATACGCCGACGGCGTGCGCGGCCATGTGCGCATTCACGCCAGCATTTCGGCCGTGGTGCAGTTTTTGCCGGAAGACCTGGGCAGCTTCATAGTCCAGCACCCCGAAGTAAAAATTGACCTGGAAGAACACCTCAGCACCGAAGTGCTGCGCGCGGTAGCCGAAGGCGTGGCCGACCTGGGTATCTGCAACACCGGCCTGCCCGGCAAACCCGGCACCGGCGAGCTGGAGAGCCTTCCCTACCGGCAAGACCGGCTGGTGCTGGTGGTGCCGCGCGGCCATGCGCTGGCCGGTGCCGGCCCGCTGCCCTTTTCCGCCACGCTCGACTACGACCAGGTCGGCCTGCATGCCAACAGCTCGGTGTACCTGGCCATGCGCCAGGCCGCCGCCGATGCGAACCGCACCATCAAACTGCGCATCCACGTCACCGGCCTCGACGCCATGTGCCGCATGATCCACAACGGCCTGGGCGTGGGCGTGATGCCGCAGCGCGCCTTTGCGCTGATGCACGGCCCCAGCGATCTGCAAAGCGTGGCGCTGACCGACGCCTGGGCGCTACGCCAGATCGAGCTGGTAGCGCGAGATTTCTCCACCCTGCCCGTTACCGCCCGGCTGCTGGTCGATCACCTGCGCGAATGTGCCAGCATGGCCGAGCCCGAAACTGTTGCCGCCGAATAAAATCAACCTCCACCAAGAAAGCACGCACACCATGGGACGCACGCTGTACGACAAACTCTGGGACGAACACGTCGTCCATACCGAAGACGACGGCACTGCCATCCTCTACATCGACCGGCACCTGGTGCACGAAGTCACCAGCCCGCAGGCGTTTGAAGGCTTGCGCGTGGCCAACCGCAAGGTCTGGCGCATCAGTTCCATCGTCGCCACGGCCGACCACAATACGCCCACCACCGGCTGGGAGCAGGGCTACGACGGCATTGCCGACCCCATCAGCAAGGAACAGATCACCACGCTGGACAGCAATATCGCCGAGTTCGGCTCGGCGGCCTACTTTCCGTTTCTGTCCAAACGCCAGGGCATCGTCCATGTGATTGGCCCCGA
>JAZKCX010000111.1:0-12343 GCA_040387875.1 Pseudomonadota bacterium
CAGCTCGGGGCAGCGGCCCTCGATGGTGGTCTGGTTGATGCGGTACAGGTCTACCGCGTCGTCGGCCACCAGACCGTTGCCGCGCGAAATCAGTTCCAGCCCCAGCTCGCTTTTGCCCAGGCCGGACTCGCCGGTGATCATCACGCCCAGCCCCAGAATGTCCATGAACACGCCGTGGATGGAGGTGCGGTCGGCAAAGTGTTTGGAAAGGTAGGCACGCAACACGTCGATGACGAAGGCCGACGACTCGCGGGTGGCAAACATCGGAATCTGGGCGCGTTCGCACATCGACAGCAGGGTGTCCGGCGCTGTCTGGTTGTCGGCCAGCACCAGCACCGGTGGCTCCAGCGTTACGATGCGGGCGATGCGGCGCGCGCCGTCTTCCGGCGAGCCGCGGGTGAGGTAGGCCACCTCGCGCTCACCCAGAATCTGCACGCGGTAAGGATGGATGTAATTCAGGTAGCCCACCAGGTCGGCGCCAGAACTCGCGGCCCGCACGGCGACTTCGTCAAAACGCCGCTCCGATGCGCCCAAGCCGGCAACCCACTCCCAACGCAGGGTGGCGCGATGGTCTTCAAACAGCGCATCCGCGCTGACAGCGGTGGGTTTCATGTCGCCCCCACGCTTGCCACTTCGTGTGCTGCGCTGCCCCCCGAGGGGGCCGCATTTCGCCTTGGGAGCGGCCCGGCGGCGAAACCTGCCGCCGCGCCGGGCCGCCCCAAGCAAGGCACGGCCCCCTCGGGGGGCAGCGACGACACGCCAGTGCCGAGCGTGGGGGCCATATTCATGAAGTCTGGACAGACTGCCAGCCGGCGATGAGGCCGTGCAACTCGTTAGAGCTGCCGCTGGTCTTGATCTTCTCGCGAAGGGCCGCGTCGCTCAGCAGCTCGGCGATTTCGGAGAGCACTTCCAGATGTTTTTGGGTAGCCGCTTCGGGCACCAGCAGGAAAATCAGCACCACCACCGGCAATTCATCGGGTGCGTCGAAGCCGATGGCCTGCGCAAGCTGAAAGACCGCCGCCATGGGCGCTTTCAGGCCCTTGATGCGGCCATGGGGAATGGCCACGCCATGGCCCAGACCGGTGGAGCCCAGGCGCTCGCGGGCGAACAGGCTGTCGGTAATCAGCGCCCGGCTCAGCCCATGCAGGTTTTCAAACAGCAGCCCGGCCTCTTCGAAAGCCCGTTTTTTACTGGTGGCGTCAACCTGCACAAGCACCTGTGCCGCTGGCAATATGGAAGCGAGTCGGTTCATGGTGTCGTAGTGAGCGCAGATTATGCACCTCTGAGTGTGCGCTGCAACACAGACGGGATGCGGCATAGTAAAGCGTTGGAGACTCCCCACAAACAAAAAAAGCCGCCATGAGCTGGCGGCTTTTTTGCTGAAGCGGGCGCTTACATCAAGCGCTTCGGGGCTTCGTGGTGGTGGGATTGCAGCCGGTCCTTGTGGCGCACCACCTGCCGATCGAGCTTGGCCACCAGGTCGTCCACTGCGGCGTACAGGTCTTCGTGGGCGCTTTCGGCAAACATGTCGTTGCCCTTGACGTGAATATTGCACTCTGCGCGTTGTCGGCGCTGCTTCTCCTTGAGCTTTTCTACGGTCAATAGCACTTTGATGTCCACCAGTTGGTCAAAGTGCCGGCTGATCTTGTCCAGCTTGCTGGTCACGTAGCTGCGCAGGGCAGGCGTGACTTCGAGATGGTGACCGCTGATCGTCAAGTTCATAAAAAGAACCTCCTAGCTTCGGGTTGAGAAACGCCATGGGAACCATGGCACGACACACCAAAATTGCAACGTACTCAGCTTCACTATGCGCCCCTTACCGGCCGAATGCAAGTAAGTATTTGGTCTGCCGGGTAACCGAAAATGCCGCAGTTCGGGGAATCTGCGGGGGCCACCGCCCCTAAACTTGGTAACAACTTCACTTTTCCGCTACGGCCATGAGTCTGGACACCGTCATGCATGCCGGCCTGCGCGGCCCGACCCGGCCTTCTTACGGCCTGGTGCTGATGGGGGGCGGCGCCCGCACCGCCTACCAGGCCGGCGTACTGCAGGCGCTGGCCGAAATGCTGCCGGCGCGCAGCACGGTGGCGCCCAAATTTCCGTTTCAGGTGCTGGTGGGCACCTCGGCCGGCGCCATCAACGCCACTTTTCTGGCCGCCTGCGCGACCAAGGGGCTGCAGGCCTTTGACGAACTGGCGCTGTTCTGGGAGCGCACCCGCTCCCGCCAGGTGTATTCGCTCAGCATCTCGCCGCTGGCCAGTTTCATGGGCCGGGCCAGCCGGCTGGTGGCCGCGCTGAATTTGTCGCGCAACGTGCGCCGCCACGGCGCGCTGCTGGACAGCCTGCCGCTGGTCGACACCCTGCACCACGCGGTGTATTTGCCCGGCATCGATGAGGCGCTGCGCAGTGGCACGCTGGACGCGCTGGCGATCACCGCGTCGAGCTACAGCACTGGCGTGCACTGGACCTTTTGCCATACCCTGCGCGACGATCTGGCCACCGGCTGGCTGCGGCCGGGCCGGCATGTGGACTTTCAGCCCATCACCATCGAACACCTGATGGCGTCGGCCGCCATTCCCTTCATTTTTCCGTCCACGCCGCTGTGGGTGGACGGCCGGCGCGAGTATTTCGGCGATGGCTCGATGCGCCAGATCTCGCCGCTGTCGCCGGCCCTGCATCTGGGCGCTACGAAAATTCTGGTGATTGGTGTGGGCCAGCCGCAGCGCGGCAGTTTTGCCGGGCCGGCGCACCTGAAAGCGCCCGGTCTGGGTGGCATTGCCGGCCATGCGATGGCCAGCGTTTTTCATGACACCCTGCAGGCCGATGTGGAGCAGGCCCAGCGCGTCAACAAAACCCTGGGCCAGTTGCCGCCGGCGGTGGCCGGGCTGTTGCCGTACCAAAGCCTGGAGGTGCTGGCGATCCAGCCCTCGCAGTCGCTCGATGCGCTGGCCCAGGCCCATGTGCACGAGCTGCCCGACAGCCTGCGCCATGCGCTGCAGGGGTTGGGTGCACTTGACCAACGCAGCGGCGGCGGCGCGGCGCTGGCCAGCTACCTTTTGTTTGAGCCGGGATTCGTGCGGGCGCTGATGTCCCTGGGCCGGCACGACGCGCTGGCCCGCCGCGACGAGCTGCTGGCTTTTCTGGCCTGAACGCGCCCGCCGCAGCGGTTTTTCGTGCCGGCCGCTGGCGCTTGGGCGCATAATCCGGGCACTGTCACAACGGAGAAAACTCCTTGGAAACCTACCCTAGTTGGTAGCTTCCAGCGCCCGCACCGGGACGTTGGAAGCGATACCGCACACCCCAACCCCGAAGCGGGCCCGGCACCGGGCTTGCCCACCTTTCTAGTCTGTGAAGGGAGCGCGCCATGCTCAACATCTTTACCCTGGCCAACGGGCGGCTGTTCCAGGAAGAAATCGAATCGCTCGAAGAGCTGAAAAAGTTTCAGCCGATCTGGGTTGATCTTGAATCGCCCACCCCCGAAGAAAAACGCTGGATCAAGCAGCACTACGGCCTGTCCATCCCCGAAGACGCGATGGACGAGGACATCGAGGAATCGGCCCGCTTTTACGAAGAAGACAACGGCGAACGCCACATCCGCAGCGATTTTCTGATTGCCGATGAAGACGCACCGCGCACGGTGCGGGTGGCTTTTATCCTGAATCTGGTGAACGACGATCTGCGCAGCAAGGGCGTGCTGTTCTCCATCCACGACGAAGACGTGCCGGTGTTCCGCTTGCTGCGCATGCGCGCGCGCCGCATGCCGGGGCTGATCGAGGACGCCCGCGAGGTGCTGCTGAAGTTGTTTGACGCCGACGCCGAATACAGTGCCGACACGCTGGAGGGCATTCACGACGCGCTGGAGATCACCAGCCGCCAGGTGCTCTCGGGCGACATGACCGACGAGCTGGCCGGCGCGGTGCTGGGTACCATCGCGCGGCAGGAAGACTTGAACGGCCGCATCCGCCGCAACGTGATGGACACCCGTCGCGCAGTGAGTTTCATGATGCGCAGCCGCATGCTGAGCGCCGACCAGTTCGACGAGGCCCGGCAGATTCTGCGCGATATGGACTCCATCGACTCGCACACCGCTTTTCTGTTCGACAAGATCAACTTTTTGATGGACGCCACGGTGGGCTTCATCAACATCAACCAGAACAAGATCATCAAGATCTTCTCGGTGGCCTCGGCCGCGGTGCTGCCGCCCACGCTGATTGCCAGCATCTACGGCATGAACTTCAAGGCTTTTCCCGAGCTGGACTGGACCTACGGCTATCCGTTTGCGCTGGGGCTGATGGCGGCGTCGGCCCTGGTGCCCATGCTGTATTTCCGCAAGCGCGGCTGGCTCAAATAGCCGGCTGGAGCCGGAAAAAGCCCGTTTTTGCCTTTTGGGGCCTGTTTTTCAAGCCAAATAGGCCTCGGGCCGGCGGCTGTATTCAATAGTTAGCTATTTAAATCATAGTGACTGAAGAAAGCCGGCCAGCACGGCGTGGCTGTAGTGGCTGGCCACGTCGCGCACAAAGTTCGAGAAATTGGCGTGCGCATCGTCGTCGGCCCGGTCGGAGATGGTGCGGATGGCGGCAAACGGCAGGCCGTAGTCAAAACACACCTGCGCCACCGCCGCGCCTTCCATTTCCACCGCCAGCGCATCGGGCAACTCCTGTTGCAGCCTGCGGCTTTCGGCGCTGGTCGACACAAAGCGGTCGCCACTGGCCACCAGGCCGCCGTGGATGCGCATTTCCGCAATGCCGTAGGTCTGCCGCACGGTAGCGTCGAGCCAGGTATCGGCCTGCGCAAAAACCGTGGTGGCGGACTGCAGCAGCAGCGCATTAAGCGCCGTATCGGTAGCGAAGCGCGACTTGCCATACAGCGGCACTTCGTAGCGCGGCACGATGGGTGAGGAGTCGAGGTCGTGCTGGATGAATTCTTCGGCCAGCACCAGGTCGCCCACGTTCACCCCCGGCCCCAGCCCGCCGGCCACGCCGGTAAACAGCATGCGGGTTGCGCCGAATTTCTCAATCAACGCGGTGGCCGTGGTGGCTGCCGCTACCTTGCCGATGCGCGAGAGCCCCAGCACCACCGGCTGTCCGTAAAGCGTACCCAGATTGAAACGCCGGCCTGCATGGCTGACCTGCTCGGCGTTTTCCAGCGCGGCAATCAGGCTGCGTTGCTCGTCGATCAGGGCGCTGAGGATGGCGGTGCGGGTCATTTGGCTTGTATTGTGGCGCGTACTGAGGTGGGGCGGCGGGCCTGGGTGTGCGGGCGGCGGCTCAGAGTCACGGCTCGACATGTGTGGGGCGCGATGATTGTGCGGTCGTGATGGCGGCGGAGTGCAACCGCTGTGTGGCCGTGCCACGATTCACCTCTGCCCGGACACCCAGGCCAGCCGCAGCCGTGCGCGCGATCTACGGTTTTTTCGTGGTGCACCACCACCGTGAACGGGTGGTGGGTGGGGCTTGTGGGCGGAGGCGCAATCGTGGCGCGGTCGGCAAGGCATTGGCACAACGCGGCTACCCCACGCCGACCGAATCAACTCCTATACGGCTTCAAGCCGCGACTCTGAGCCGCAGCCCATAAGCCCCGCCCGCCACCAAAGCAGGGCGGTAAATAACCTAGGCTATTTTTTGTCCCGAAGCTCACGCCGCAGAATCTTGCCCACCGGCGTCTTCGGCAGCTCGGTGCGGAACTCCACCACCTTGGGCTGCTTGTAGCCCGTGAGATTCTGGCGGCAGTAGTCGCGTACCTGGGCTTCGGTCAGGGCCGGGTCTTTCTTCACGATCACCAGCTTGACGGCCTCGCCGGTCTTCTCGTCAGCCACGCCCACCACCGCGCATTCCATCACGCCGGGCAGGCCCGCCACCACGTCTTCCACCTCGTTCGGGTAGACGTTGAAGCCGCTGACCAGCACCATGTCCTTCTTGCGGTCCACAATTTTGTAGTAACCGCGGGCATCCACAATGCCAATGTCCCCGGTCTTGAAGTAACCGTCGGGCGTCATGACCTTGGCGGTCTCGTCCGGGCGCTGCCAGTAGCCAGCCATCACCTGCGGGCCCTTGATGGCAATTTCGCCGGGCTGGCCCATCGGCACTTCCACACCGTCGTCGTCCAGCAGCTTGAACCAGGTTCCGGGAATCGGCACGCCGATGGTGCCGCTGTACTCGGTGCTGGTGACCGGGTTGCAGCTGGCCGACGGGCTGGTTTCGGACAGGCCGTAGCCTTCACAGATCGGGCAGCCGGTTTTCTCCAGCCAGAGCTTGGCCACGGCGCCCTGCACCGCCATACCGCCGCCCACCGAAATCTTCAGGTTGGACCAGTCAACGGTGTTGAAGTCCGGGTGGTTGGCCAGGCCGTTGAACAGCGTGTTGACCGCCGGAAAGCTGTGAATGGTGTGTTTGGAGAGTTCCTTGAGCACAGCGGGCAAATCGCGCGGGTTGGGGATCAGGATGTTCTTGCCGCCGGTGCGCATGCCCAGCATCATGTTCACCGTGAAGGCGAAGATGTGGTACAGCGGCAGCGCGCAGATGGCGGTGGGCTGCTCGTTGGGCGGCACCTTGGCCATGGCGGGCTCGTTCCAGGCTTCAGACTGGATGACGTTGGCAATCACGTTGCGGTGCAACAGCACCGCGCCCTTGCTGACACCGGTGGTGCCGCCGGTGTACTGCAGCAAAGCCACGTCGTCGGGCTTGATGTCGGGGCGCTTGAGGGTGGCGCGGGTGCCGCGCGCAATCGCGTCATTGAAGCGCACCGCGCCAGGCAGGCTGTAGGCCGGCACCATTTTCTTGACGTTGCGCACCACATAGTTCACCAGGCTGCCCTTGATCAGGCCCAGCATGTCGCCCATGGCGACCAGCACCACGTGTTTGACTGGCGTGGCCGCAATGCACTGCTGCAGCGTGGCGGCAAAGTTCTCGATGATGACAATGGCCTGCGAACCCGAATCCTTGAGCTGGTGCTCCAGCTCGCGCGGGGTGTACAGCGGGTTCACGTTGACCACCACGTAGCCGGCGCGCAGCACGGCGGCTACGGCCACCGGGTACTGCGGGCAGTTGGGCATCATCAGCGCAACGCGGTCGCCCTTGGCCAGCCCCAGACTCTGCAGGTAGGCGCCAAAGGCCTGGCTGAGCGAATCGGTCTGGGCAAAGGTGACGTCCTTGCCCATAAAGCTGTAGGCCGTGCGGCTGGCGTACTTGGTGAACGCCTCGTCCATCAATGCCACCAGCGAGGGATAGGCCGAAGCGTCGATATCAGCAGGGACACCCTGCGGATAAGCGGAAAGCCAGATTCGATCAGTCATAAAAATCTCCTAACGTTGTCACCCAAACCCACGGCGCCGGTTTATTCGATCGCCTTGCCCATGTCTTCCACAACCTTCTTCGCGTCGCCGAACACCATCATGGTTTTGTCCATGTAGAAAAGTTCGTTGTCCAGACCGGCATAGCCTGCGGCCATGGAGCGCTTGTTCACAATCACGGTCTTGGCCTTGTATGCCTCCAGGATCGGCATGCCGTAGATGGCGCTGCCTTTCACATGCGCGGCCGGGTTCACCACGTCGTTGGCGCCCAGGATGATGGCGACGTCGGCCTGGCCGAACTCGCCGTTGATGTCTTCCATCTCGAACACCTGGTCGTACGGCACTTCTGCCTCGGCCAGCAGCACGTTCATGTGGCCTGGCATGCGGCCGGCCACCGGGTGAATGGCGTACTTCACCGTGATGCCCTTGTCGGTGAGTTTTTGTGCGAGCTCCTTCACCGCATGCTGGGCACGGGCCACCGCCAGGCCATAGCCGGGCACGATAACCACGGTCTCGGCATTGCCCAGCACAAAGGCCGCGTCGTCGGCGCTGCCGCTTTTCACATTGCGCTGCACTGCGCCGCCGGCAGCGGCCGTGGTGGCCTCGCCGCCAAAGCCGCCCAGAATCACGTTGAAGAACGAGCGGTTCATCGCCTTGCACATGATGTACGAGAGGATGGCGCCCGAGCTGCCCACCAGCGAGCCGGCGATGATCAGCATGGAGTTGTTCAGCGAAAAGCCAATGCCGGCTGCCGCCCAGCCCGAGTAGCTGTTGAGCATGGACACCACCACTGGCATGTCGGCGCCGCCAATCGGGATGATGATCAGCACGCCCATCACAAACGACAGCGCCAGCATGGCGAAAAACGCAGTCCAGTTGCCGGTGAAGGTGAACACCAGGCCCAGGGCCAGCGTGGTCAGGCCCAGTACCAGATTGATCTTGTGCTGGCCGGCAAACTGCACCGGCGCGCCCTGGAACAAACGAAACTTGTACTTGCCCGAGAGCTTGCCAAAGGCAATGACCGAGCCGCTGAAGGTGATGGCGCCAATCGCTGCGCCCAGGAACAGCTCCAGCCGGTTGCCGGTGGGAATGGCTACACCCTTGGGCGCAATGCCAAAAGCATACGGTTCGGCAACAGCGGCAATCGCAATAAACACCGCGGCCAGGCCAATCATGCTGTGCATGAAAGCCACCAGCTCCGGCATCTTGGTCATCTCGACCTTGTTGGCCATGTAGGCGCCCAGCCCGCCGCCCACTACCAGCCCCCCCAGCACCCAGACCATGCCTGGACCGACGCCACCCGACAGCTCGACGATGAGTGCCGCGGTGGTCAGCACGGCAATTGCCATGCCGATCATGCCGAAGATGTTGCCGCGGATAGAGGTAGTGGGATGGCTCAGGCCTTTCAGTGCCTGAATGAAACTGACCGAGGCCGCCAGATACAGCAGCGTGACAAGGTTCATGCTCATTTGTGGGCTCCTTCAGCGGCGGGGGCCTTCTTCTCTTTTTTCTTGAACATCTCCAGCATCCGGCGCGTCACCAGAAAGCCGCCAAAAACGTTGACCGCGGCCAGCGCCACAGCCAGCACGCCCATGGTTTTGCCCAGCGGCGTTTCGGTCAGGGCGGCAGCCAGCATGGCGCCGACGATGACTATGGCCGAGATCGCGTTGGTCACGGCCATCAGCGGCGTATGCAAGGCGGGTGTCACGGTCCAGACCACGTGGTAGCCCACATAGATGGCCAGTACAAAAATGATCAGGTTGAGGATGGTGGGGGAAACTGCGTCCATGTTCTTCTCCGGTTCGCGCGGCCAGGCCGTTGGCGTTACTTCCTTTTGACTTCGCCGCCCTGCGCCATCAGGCAGGCTGCCACGATGTCGTCGGCGAGGTCGACGTTGAGCGTGCCTTCCTTGGTGACGATGAGCTTGAGGAAGTCGAGCACGTTGCGCGCATAAAGCGCCGACGCGTCGGCCGCCACCAGCGCCGGCAGGTTGGTCTCGCCAATCAGCGTGACGCCGTGCTTGACTACTGTCTTGCCGGCTTCGGTCAGCGGGCAATTGCCGCCTTGCGGCGCGGCCAAATCGACAATCACCGAACCCGGCTTCATGGCCTTGACCATTTCTTCGCTCACCAGTTCGGGCGCAGCCCGGCCGGGAATGAGTGCGGTGGTGATCACCACGTCGGCCTGCGCCACGCGCTTGGCCACTTCAATCTTCTGGCGCGCCAGCCAGCTTGGCGGCATGGGCTTGGCATAGCCGCCCACGCCCACAGCGGCTTCGCGCTCCTCGTCGGTCTCGTAGGGCACGTCGATGAACTTGGCGCCGAGCGACTCAACCTGTTCTTTCACGCTGGGTCGCACGTCGGAGGCTTCAATGACTGCGCCCAGCCGCTTGGCGGTGGCAATCGCCTGCAGGCCCGCCACGCCCACGCCCAGAATCACCACGCGGGCTGCTTTGACGGTACCGGCAGCGGTCATCAGCATCGGGAAGAAGCGCTGGTATTTCTCGGCGGCCATCATCACCGCCTTGTAGCCGGCAATGTTGGCCTGGCTGGAGAGCACGTCCATGCTCTGCGCGCGCGAGGTGCGCGGCGCGGCTTCCAGCGCAAAGGCCGTGAGGCCGGCTGAGGCCATGCGCTGCAGGCCGGCGGCATCAAACGGGTTGAGCATGCCGACCAGCGTGGTGCCAGGCTTCATCGCGGTGGCTTCGCTGTCGGACGGCGCGCGGACCTTGAGCACCAACTCGCAGCCATAGGCGCCCGCGGCGTCGGTGATCTCGGCGCCCACAGCGGTGTAGGCCTCGTCGGGCGCGCTCGATGCCACGCCAGCGCCGGACTGCAGCCGCACGGTATGGCCCTGGGCCTTGAGCTTCTTTGCCGTCTCGGGAGTCACTGCCACCCGGGTCTCGCCGGGAGTCGTTTCGGTGGGCACGCCAATCAGCATGGGCGTCTCCTCTCTTTATTTATAAAGGCCTCGACACAACAAGACTGCGCAGCGAGCGCGCAAGACCATCGTGCCGGACTGGCTGGATTTTTAACTGACCGCAAGCTTACATGACTTTCTCGCCGCTACCCGCGAGGGCAAACGATGAGTTGAAGCTCTCTAAAAATGCGGTCGCCTATGGTATCCGCTGTTGACGCGCCATTCGATAATCGGGCATGGACAAACGATGGCATCCCAGCGTCACGGTCGCTGCCGTGATCGAGCGCGACGGCAAATTTCTGCTGGTTGAAGAACACACGCCCGAAGGCCTGAAACTCAACAACCCGGCCGGCCATCTCGACCCCGGCGAATCGCCGGCCGATGGCTGCGCCCGCGAGGCGCTGGAAGAAACAGCGCACGTGTTTGTGCCCACGGCGCTGGTGGGAATCTATTTGTCGCGTTTCCAGCGGCCCGGCACCGGCGAAGACATTACCTATCTGCGGCTGGCCTTTTGTGGCGAACTCGGCGATGTGCTGCCCGGCCGCACGCTGGACGACGGCATTGTGCGCACGCTGTGGCTCACGCCCGACGAAATACGCGCCGGTGCTGCCCGCCACCGCAGCCCGCTGCTGGTGCGCTGCATGGAAGACTACCTGGCCGGCAAGCGCTTTCCTCTCGACCTCATCACCACCGACGCCAGCGTGCTGGCGCCGCGCTGATGTCCCGCCGGCGAACCGGGCAAGCGCTGCTTCGTAAAATAGCCCGATGGCACAACAGCGCATCGTCGTCGGCTTGAGTGGCGGCGTCGACTCGGCGGTGACCGCCTACCTGCTGAAACAGCAGGGGTACGAAGTCGTCGGCATCTTCATGAAAAATTGGGAGGATGACGACCGACCCGCGGGGTCGGGTGACGACGCCGACGAATACTGTTCGTCCAACGTCGACTTCATCGACGCCGCCGCCGTGGCCGACGTGCTGGGCATAGAAATCGAGCATGTCAACTTCGCTGCCGATTACAAGGACCGCGTCTTCGCCGAGTTCCTGCGCGAGTACAGCGCTGGCCGCACGCCCAATCCCGACGTGCTGTGCAATGCCGAAATCAAGTTCAAGGCCTTCCTTGACCACGCGATGCGGCTGGGCGCCGAAAAAATTGCCACCGGCCACTACGCAAGGGTGCGGCAGAACCCCGCCACCGGGCTGTTCGAGCTGCTTAAGGGCTTGGACCACACCAAAGACCAGAGCTATTTTCTGCACCGCCTGAACCAGCAGCAGTTATCCAAGACGCTGTTTCCAGTAGGCGAGCTGAAGAAGACCGAGGTGCGCCGCATTGCCGACGAGATTGGTCTGCCGAATGCGAAGAAGAAAGACTCCACCGGAATCTGCTTCATTGGCGAGCGGCCGTTCCGTGAGTTTCTCAACCGCTACATCGCCAATGCACCCGGGCCCATCAAGGACGAGCGCGGCCGGGTTATTGCGCAGCATGTGGGCCTGAGTTTTTACACCCTCGGCCAGCGCCAGGGGCTGGGCATAGGCGGGGTCAAGGGCCGGCCCGAAGAGCCGTGGTTCGTCGCCCGTAAAGACGTGGACAGCAACACGCTGTGGGTGGTGCAGGGGCACGAACACCCCTGGCTGCTGTCGCACCGGCTGGTGGCCGACGACACCAGCTGGGTGGCCGGCGCGCCGCCCGCTGCCGGCGCGCTGGCAGCCAAAACCCGCTACCGCCAGGCCGACGCTGCTTGTACGGTGGCGCAAGAAAGCGGGGGTGCCTTTGCGCTCAACTTCGATGCCGCGCAATGGGCCGTCACGCCCGGACAGTCGGCGGTGCTGTACCAGGGCGAGGTGTGCCTGGGTGGCGGTGTGATACGCGAATCTGCCTGATTTTTGAATAAAATAAGCCTCTGGTCGGCGTATCTATTCAATAGTTTGCTATTTAATATATAGCTATTATGAGGTGATGACAGGCGCCGGGAAGATTTCGATTGTCAATTAAACATGACACATTTACCATGTGTTCATGTTGACATACTTCGGCGATCCCGGGCCTGGCCGTCCCCTGCAGCCCCCGCCGCACCGCGGCGCACCGCCCGAGCGGCACGCCATCGTCATCGGCAGCGGTTTTGGCGGGCTGGCGGCGGC
>JAZKCX010000112.1:0-1965 GCA_040387875.1 Pseudomonadota bacterium
GATCCGGTGCGGGTGGAGGTAGCCTCCACACCGGTCAACGACCCCGCCATCGTGCAGCGCGTGGTGGCGGTAGACGCGGTGCGCCGCACCGAGCTGCTGCGCCACCTCATTAAAACCGCTGGGTGGAAACAGGTGCTGGTGTTTGTCGCCACCCAATACGCCACCGAGCATGTGGCCTGGAAGCTCTACAAAAACGGCATCTTCGCCGCGCCTTTTCATGGCGGCTTGAGCCAGGGCGCACGCAAGCAGACGCTGGCCGAATTCAAGAACGGCCAGTGGGACGTGCTGGTCACCACCGACCTGGCAGCGCGCGGCCTGGACATAACGCAACTGCAGGTGGTGCTGAACTACGACCTGCCACGTTCGGCCACCGACTATGTGCACCGCATCGGCCGCACTGGCCGCGCCGGTGCCAGCGGCCTGGCGGTGAGTTTTGTCAGCGCGGAGTCCGAAGCGCATTTCCGGCTGATAGAAAAACGCCAGAACCTGAGCCTGCCGCGCGAGCAGATAGAAGGTTATGTGCCGGTGGAAACCCACGCCCCGCCGGACCTGGCGCCGGTGCCTGGTACCGGCGGCATCAAGGGCAAACGCCCCAGCAAGAAAGACAAGCTGCGGGCTGCGGCGGCAAGAGACGTTGGCTGAACGCTAGTCGTTCAGTGGCTCCACATCCACCGTTTCAGCCTCTACCGGGCGCGCCTTGCGGTGGCCGGGCTTGGCCAGAACCTCTACATAGGCCTGGGTGGCACCGGCTTTGGCAATCGCATCGAGCGTACCAATCAACGCGCTCAGGTGCACCACTTCGGCGGCCTCGGCGCTAGGGCCACAGCGGCAATCAAAGTCCAGAAAATCCACGCCTTCGGGCAAATCGCGGCGGCGTTCGCGCTTGAGGTATTTGCGGATTTCGTGTTTGACGGCTTCCAGAATGCGGTCGGGGTGCCGGCCTTCGGCGGTGAGCGGAAAAGTTTTCTTCATGCGCGATGGTAGCGCCTGGGAAGCTCTGCACTACAGTGCGGGCATGCACACGCTCCACCCCACCCCTTCCAAGGACGAAATCGCCCTGCTGGAGCCCTTTGACCGACTGGGCCTGGACCAGATCACCCTGGTGGCCACGCCGGAGCAGGCGCACCGTGCCCGCGTCGCGCTGGAACAGGCCGCAGTGTGGGGTTTTGACACCGAATCCAAACCCACCTTCCTGAAAAACGAGGCGTCTGACGGACCACATGTCGTGCAACTGGCCACCCGCGAAAAAGCTTTCATCTTCCAGCTGCACGACCCGCAGTGCCGCGCCATTGCCGCTGGCCTGCTGGCCCTTCCCAGCATCACCAAAGCCGGCTTTGGCCTGGGTGACGACGTGCGGCGCATCACCCACAAGCTGGGCATAGCGCCGCAGGGCGTGCTGGAGCTCAACAGCGTGTTCCGCGAGCGTGGCTACCGCAAGGACATGGGCGTGAAGGGCGCAGTGGCGGTGCTGTTCAACCGGCGCTACATCAAATCCAAAAAAGCCACCACCTCGAACTGGGCCAATCTGCGCCTGACGGAAGCACAACTGGTCTATGCCGCCAACGACGCCTGGGCCGCGCTGCGGGTGTTTGATGCGCTGGGTTTGCAGCAGCCTGCGAAAATTGCGCCATGACCACTTCCAAATCCCGCGCCAACCCCTGGGCCACCAAGGTGCTGGCCATCATTCAGGGCGGCAACACGGCAGCAGCCATTGCGCAGATCAAAGTGGCGCCCAGCGTGAAAGACCTCAAGGCCCTGCAGACTGCCATGGTGATGGCCCGGCTTACCGGGCGCTGGCGCGATGTGGACGCGGCCATTGGCGAAAACCTGGCGCTGCTGGCTGCCCCCCGGCTGCACCGCTCGCCCTGACAACCGCTACGGGCGCTGCGGCCGCCCGAACAGCTTGCCAATAAAGTCGCTCAGGTCCTGAATCGGCTGCGGTATGGGCGGCATTTCCGGCTCGGG
>JAZKCX010000113.1:0-5753 GCA_040387875.1 Pseudomonadota bacterium
ATTCTGGACCGCGAGGGCATGTTATTGGGCTCGCTGTGCTGCTACGACGTGGTGCCGCGCAGCGTGGAGCAGGTGGACATGGGGCTGATGATGCGGGTGGCCAACATGCTGGCCGAAGGCCACCATGTACCGGCCTACCCCAAGGCTGCCGGCACTGCGGCCGGGCAGCCACTGCGGCACTAAACCGTGGCGCCGTCGTCGGCGGCACCGTCTTTTTTGCTCACCGGCTTGATCAGGTCTTCGCGTTTCAGGCCCAGCCACATGGTGATGCCGGCGGCCACAAACACCGACGAATAAATGCCAAAACAGATGCCAATCGTCAGCGCCAGCGCAAAATAAAACAGCGTGGGGCCGCCGAACAGCAGCATGGACAACACCATGATCTGCGTGCTACCGTGGGTAATGATGGTGCGGCTGATGGTCGACGTTATCGCGTTGTCGATGATCTGCACCGTAGTCATCTTGCGGAAGCGTTTGAAGTTCTCGCGAATCCGGTCAAAAATCACCACCGATTCATTGACCGAATAGCCCAGCACCGCCAGCACCGCCGCCAGCACCGAGAGCGAAAACTCCCACTGGAAGAAGGCGAAGAAGCCCAGAATGATGATGACGTCGTGCAGGTTGGCAATGATGGCCGCCACCGCAAACTTCCACTCGAAGCGAAACGCCAGGTAAATCATGATGCCGGCCACCACAAAGGCCAGCGCTTTCAGGCCGTCCTCCACCAGCTCCTTGCCCACCTGCGGGCCCACAAACTCGGTGCGCCGCAGCACCACCTCGGGCGTGGCCGCTTTCAGCGCCGCCAGTACCTGGTCGCTCTGCTGCGCCGAGCTGGCGCCCTTCTGTGCAGGCAGGCGAATCAGCACATCGCGCGAGGTGCCGAAGTTCTGCACCTGCACGTCGGTGTAGCCCAGGCCGGCCACCACGCCACGCACTTTTTCCAGCTCGGCGGGTTGTGAGTAGCTCACTTCCATCAGCGTGCCGCCGGTGAACTCCACCGACAGGTGCAGCCCGCGCGAGAACAGGAAAAACACCGCCAGCGCAAACGTGATAAACGAAATGACGTTGAACACCAGCACATGCCGCATGAACGGGATGTCTTTTTTGATGCGGAAGAATTCCATTTTTTGTCTCCGTCCGCTTATTCAGGTTTGGCCACGGCGGTGCCGGTGCCCGATTTCCAGACCGTGCCAATCGACACGCTCTTGAGTTTTTTCTGCCGGCCGTACCAGAAGTTCACCAGACCGCGCGAGAAAAACACGGCCGAGAACATGCTGGTCAAAATGCCGATGCAGTGCACCACCGCAAAACCGCGCACCGCGCCCGAGCCAAAGGCGAGCAGCGCCACACCGGCAATCAGCGTGGTGATGTTGGAGTCCAGAATCGTCGCCCAGGCCCGGTCGTAGCCCACATTGATGGCCGCCTGCGGCGAGGCGCCGTTGCGCAGCTCTTCGCGCACCCGTTCGTTGATCAGCACGTTGGCGTCAATCGCCATGCCCAGCGCCAGCGCCATGGCGGCCATGCCGGGCAGCGTGAGGGTGGCCTGCAGCATGGACAGCACTGCCACCAGCAGCAGCAGGTTGACTGCCAGCGCGATGCCGGAGAACAGGCCAAACAGCATGTAGTAGGCCGCCATGAAGGCCACAATCACCGCAAAGCCCCAGGCCACGCTGTGAAAGCCCTTGGTGATGTTCTCGGCGCCCAGGCTGGGGCCAATGGTGCGCTCTTCAATGATTTCCATCGGTGCGGCCAGCGAGCCAGCGCGCAGCAGCAGCGCGGTGTCGCTGGCTTCTGCCGTGGTCATGCGGCCCGAAATCTGCACCCGGCCGCCACCAATTTCGCTGCGGATCACCGGCGCGGTCACCACTTCGCCCTTGCCTTTTTCAAACAGCAAAATCGCCATGCGTTTGCCGACGTTTTCGCGCGTAATGTCGCGGAAGATGCGTGCACCCTTGGCGTCCAGCGTCAGGTGCACTGCGGCTTCTTGCGTCTGGTTGTCAAAGCCGGCCTGCGCGTCGGTGAGGTTTTCGCCGGTCAGAATCACCTGCTTTTTCACCACCACGCTCTGGCCACTGCGCTCCAGATAACGCTCGGCGCCAAACGGCACCGAGCCTGTGCCCAGCTCGGCCGCGCGGGCTTCGGAGCTTTCGTCCACCATGCGCACTTCCAGCGTGGCGGTGCGGCCCAGAATGTCCTTGGCCTTGGCGGTGTCCTGCACGCCGGGCAGTTGCACCACGATGCGGTCGAGTCCCTGCTGCTGGATCACCGGCTCGGCCACGCCGAGTTCGTTGATGCGGTTGTTCAGCGTGGTGATGTTCTGTTTGAGCGCCTGCTCCTGCACCCGGCGCTCGGCCTCGGGTTTGAAGCGGGCGGTGAGCTTGAACTCGCTGCCGTCCGGCCCGCCGGTGGCCTGCAGGTCGGCAAACTGGTCGGTCAGCAGGTTGCGGGCAGCGTCCAGCGTGGCAGACTCGCGGAATTTCAGCTCAATCGTGTTGCCGTTGCGGGTAATGCCGCTGTGGCGGATGTTTTTCTCGCGCAGCACGGTGCGGATGTCACCACTCAGCGACTCGGCCTTTTTGGTGAGTGCCGCCTGCATGTCGACCTGCAGCATGAAGTGCACGCCGCCACGCAAATCCAGCCCCAGGTACATGGGCGCGGCATGCAGCGCGGTGAGCCAGGAAGGCGAGCGCGACAGCAAATTGAGCGCCACCGTGTAGCTGGGGTCGCCGGCAGTGGGGTTGAGCGACTTCTCGATGGCATCGCGGGCCTTGAGCTGCACGTCGGTGGAGTCAAAACGCGCGCGCACCGAGTTGCCCTCAAAACTCACGCCGTCGGTGGGCACGCTGGCCGCCTTGAGCGCCTCGGTCACCCGGTCGGCCGTGGCGGCGTCGACCTTGACGGTGACTTTGGCGCTGGAGACCTGAACCGCCGGCGCCTCGCCAAAGAAGTTGGGCAGGGTGTAGATGGTTCCCACCACCAGCGCCAGCAAAATGATGGCGTACTTCCAGACCGGGTAACGATTCATGGCCGTGCTTCGCTCAAAAATAGGGGCGCTGTGGCCCCGGACAACTTAAATGGAGCCTTTGGGAAGCACCTGCACCACCGCGCTGCGCTGGACCTGCACTTCCACGCCGGGGGCGATTTCCAGGCTCAGGTGCGAGTCGCCCAGCTTGCTGATCTTGCCGAGCAGACCGCCGGCAGTGGCCACTTCGTCGCCTTTGGCCAGCGCGCTGATCATGGCGGCCATTTCCTTCTGGCGCTTCATCTGCGGGCGAATCATGATGAAGTACAGGGCACCAATCATCAACAGCGGCAGGGCGAGCTGGGCAAGATCAAAGCCACCGGCGGCGGCGGCCGGCGCGGCCTGGGCAAATGCGGAAGATATGAACACGGGAAAACTCCAGAGTGAAGAATGGTCGATACGACCCCGGCCAGCCACGCGCTGGGCTGCCGGCGGGCAATCCCGGATTGTATGCGGCGGCGCCCGGTACGCCCCACAGCGGAAACCGGACGCCGCGCAGGGCCGAAGCCGCCACCGCACGGCCAGGGCCGGCAAACAACCGTAGACCGGTCATTGAAGAAATACATAGCAAAAAGCCAAGCACCGGCGCCGGCTACAGCTACTTTTGGTACATTTTCACGCTGAAACGCCCGGGGCGGAGTCATCAAGCCGTCACAGGCTGGGCGTAGCTTAGCGCGATGCAATCTGGCTTCATTCCCTTTCGACTCTGGCCCTTGGCCATTGCCGCCGCGCTGACGGCCTGCGGCGGTGGCGGCAGTGCCGACCCCGCCATGGCTGCGGCGCCGCCGGCACCAGCGGCCTCGGCCCCTGCTTCAGCGCCGGCCTCTGGGCCCGCTTCGGCTCCCGGGCCGGCACCGGCACCGCCACCGGTTTCGGCGCCGGCATTTCCCCCCGGCGATGCGGTGCGCGGGCGGGCGATCTACCAGACGATTTGCATGAACTGCCATGCCGCCAACCCCGAGGAAGACCGGCGCGGCGTGCGCCGGGCCGCCAAGGAGGCGATTATTTTTGCGGTGCAGAACATCAACCAGATGCGTTTTCTGCGCGACACCATCGGCCCGCAGGAAGCCGCCGACCTGGAAGTCTGGCTGGCCAATCCCAACTGAAACGCCACTGCCGCTTTTGGCGGCAGTGGGCCAGGCCAAGTTGCTACTTTTTAAGTAGCAAACTATTTAATAGATACGCCGGCTAAGGGCACTTTTTATGCTCAAGCTGCCTGTTTTTGGGCCTGCGGGCTCAGAAACGCGGTCTGCAGCGCCTGCCACTGGCTGCGGGCCACCGCCAGATTGCGGGCCTTCACATGGCCAAAGCCCTTGATCTGTTCAGGAATGCGGGCCAGCTCCACCGCCTGGGCGTGGTTGCCGGCGCTGAGGTGACCCAGCACTTCATCGATGCTGGCGCGGTATTCAGTGATCAGCGCGCGCTCGGTGCGGCGCTCTTCGGTCTTGCCGAACACGTCCAAAGCCGTGCCGCGCAGGAACTTGAGCGGCGCCAGCAGGCGAAACGCGCCCAGCATCCACGGGCCGAACTTCTGCTTTTGCAGCTCGCCTTTGTCATTGGTCTTGGCCAAAAGCGGCGGCGCCAGGTGGTAGTTGAGTTTGAAGTCGCCTTCAAACATGGCGCCCACACGCGCGTGGAAGGCGGTGTCGGTATGCAGCCGCGCCACCTCGTATTCGTCCTTGTAGGCCATCAGCTTGAACAGATAGCGCGCCACCGATTCGCTCAGCGTGGTTTTGCCCAGCGGCGCTTCGGCCAGCCGGACTTTCTCGACAAAAGCCTGGTACTGCGCGGCATAGGCGGCGTTTTGGTAGGCGGTCAAAAAAGCCACGCGGCTTTCCACCATGCCGGCCAGGGTTTCGCGTTGCTTGAAGTTGATGACCTGGGCCGGCGCCTGCAGCTGGGTCACGCTGGCTACGTTAACCGCAGCGCGGCGGCCCCAGGCAAAGGCGGCCTTGTTGTTGTCTACCGCCACCGCGTTGAGCTCGATGGCGCGCTGCAGCGAGTCCAGCGCCAGCGGCACCCAGCCCTTTTGCCAGGCGTAGCCCAGCAGCATGGGGTTGGTGTACAGGCTGTCGCCCATCAGCCGGGTGGCCGCCGCGTCGGCATCAAAAATGCCCACGCCTTCGGCACCCACCGCCTGGGTGATGGCAGCCACACATTCGTCGGCCGGGTTTTTCCAGTTGCCGTTTTTCACAAACGCCGCCGTAGGCGTGCTGTGGCTGTTCAGCGCCACATGGGTGCGGCCAGCGCGCATGCGCAGCGCGCTTTCCTTGCCGGCCGTGACGATGGGGTCGCAGCCAATAATCAGGTCGGCCGCAGCCATGCTGACACGGGTGGTGCGGATGTCGTCCTGGCTCTGCGCAATCAGCACATGGCTCCAGGTGGCGCCGCCCTTTTGCGCCAGACCGCCGGCGTCTTGGGTAACGATGCCCTTGCCTTCCAGGTGCGCGGCCACGCCGAGCAACTGGCCAATGGTGATAACACCCGTGCCGCCGACGCCGGCCACCACAATGCCCCAGGCGCCTGCGTCCAGCTGCGGAATGACCGGCGCCGCCAGCGGGCCGCCAAACAGCGCGTCGTCAAACGGCGAGGCCTTTTTTTCGCCCTTGGTTTTCTTCTTGAGCTGGCCCCCTTCCACGGTGACAAAGCTCGGGCAAAAGCCCTTCACACAACTGATGTCCTTGTTGCAGGTGCTCTGGTTGATGGTGCGCTTGCGGCCGAATTCGGTTTC
>JAZKCX010000114.1:0-6465 GCA_040387875.1 Pseudomonadota bacterium
GAAGGCGAGTCAGCGGAGTGGATCGCAGCGGTCTGCATGCTGAAGAACCACGCCACCCAGACCATGCAGTTCTGCGCCGACCAGGCGGTGCAGATTCTGGGTGGCATGGGCTATATGCGCGGCACGCGCAGCGAACGCATTTACCGCGAAGTCAAGGTGCTGATGGTGGGGGGTGGCGCCGAGGAAATCATGAAGGACCTCGCGGCCCGCCAGCTGGGGTTGTAAGCTTGCGGCATGACCAAGCATTCCGAGACCCCCGTCAAATTCGAGCCCGACTTTCTGGCCGTCCTGGCCCATATGTTTGACGAGCGGGTGCCGTTCAACAAATTCATGGGCATCAAGCTGACCAGCTTCAAGCCCGAGATGGTGAAGGCGCGCATTCTGATGAAGCCCGAGCTGGTGGGCAATTTCAACCACAACCGCATGCATGGCGGTGTGACCAGCGCCTGCCTGGACGCCACTGGCGGATTTGCGGTGATGGCCGCCATCTTTGCGCGCCACATGGACGAGCCCATGGGAAAACGGCTGGAGCGTTTCGCCAAGCTCGGCACCATCGACCTGCGCATTGACTACCTGCGGCCAGTGCAGGGCGACAGCTTCGAGATCACCGCCAAGGTGCTGCGCCTGGGCTCGCGTGTGGCCAATACGCAGATGGAGTTTCGCGGTGCGGACGGTACTTTGCTGTCGACCGGCGCAGCGGCCTATATCGTCTCCTGATCGGTGCGTGTCCGTTACGCAGACAGTGACAGCATGTGCCCCCGTTGCGGATCGCCTTGTCCCTGCAGCACCATCTGGTGGGCTGCCGCTACGGCCGAAGCACCTGTGTGCGTCTGCACCACCAACCAGGGCGCCTCGGGCTGGCTGACCTGCTGCAGAAAGCCGTGCCAGGCCTGTGCCAGCCGCGCATTGAAGCCCTCCACGCCCCAGTCGCGCATGCGCTGCTTGGCCTGGGCGGGCGCAAAAAACAGCACCGGTCTTGGCCCTGGTAACTGGCCGCCGCCCGCCAGCTGGTCCACATGGGTGCCGCCCACTGCACAGCTGTAGGCCAGCGCGGTCAACCGGCTGTGAATGGCCTGCCGCAGCGGGCCACTGCCGGCAAAATCCACATACACACACGGCGTGTCTGCTGCCAGTGTGTCCAGCGCGTCGTAGGTGATTACGCGCTCGTATACGCCCAGGCGCTCACAGAAGTCCCGGTTGGCAGCAGAGGTCAGGCCCACCACCGCCACCTCGGGCCGGCGGGCCAGTTGGGCGGCGGTGGCGTAAGCGGTTTTGCTGCTGGCCGACGACAGCAGGACCACCGCCCGCACACCATCTTTGCTGGTGCCAAAAAAGCCGTTGTCGGCCAGAAAGTCGTCGATCAGCCAGGCGGTGAGGAACAGCGGACGCAGCAGGGGTTCCAGTGCTGCGTGGGCCGGGTTGTGCAAGGGGTCGACCGCGCAGCGCAGGTACTGGTTGTAGACCGGGTGCAGCGCGCTGCGGTGGGGTGCGCCGTCAAAAAAACCGGTCGCCGAGTCGCGTACCGGTTGCAGCACCGCATGCGATGCCATGGGCCAGTAGCCGTACAGCTGTTCGCCCACTGCCACGGAAGGGCAGTGGCTCTCCGTCACCACACCGAAACCCCAGACCGGAACAATCCCCCAGCCTTCGCTGGCTGCCTCGGGCGTCACCGGGAAGAACTGCCAGTAGTTCATCGCATCGCCGAAGGCGGCGTAGGTGATGTTGTTGGCGGTGTAGGCAAATTGTTCGATACGAACCCGCACCTCGCCCACCTCCAGCGACCCATCGCTCAATTGCACACAGCGGGTGTGGGCCAACCGGGTTTTGCAAACCTGAAACTGGGTGGTGCTCATGCGGCGTTCTCCAGGAGTCGGGAGACATTGGCCATGGCCGCCATGCTTTGCTGGCGCAATTCGCCCAGCAGCGCGAGCTTTTCGGTATCCGCAGAGTCAATGCTGGCAACCAGTTTGCTGAAGCCGTCCAGGCGGCTGTCGCGCATCCAGCCGCGCAGAGCCTTGTCCTGGCTCCAGCGCATGTGGTTCAGCATGTTGACCTGGGTAGCGCGCACATAGCCCGCCACGTTGGATGGAAAAGGCACGGGGGTACAGAGCGCATTTTTGGTGGCGTCGTCGGGGTAATGGACTTCGACATAAGCGCACAAGGCCGCGCTGATCGAGATCAGCGGCGCACGCAGCAGCTGGGGCAGAATTTTCCCGGGCTGAAAGATGGGCTCGGTGGGCCGGGGGACAACGGCAGAGGCGGTGCAGTGGATGTACAGCGTGGACGCCGCATCCATGTCCACGCGCCCCTGTTCCAGCAGCAGCGCCTCGGGGGTGAGGGCGGTGACGCGGCCCTTGCGAATCACCTGGGTGATCTGCCGCAGGCATTGCACCTCGCCCTCGGACATCGTGGCGTAGTGGAACATGCGGGGCTGAACGCTGCGGTCGATGCGCAGCATCTGGCCCTCGGCCTCCAGCCGCGCAAACAGGTCGTCCACACTGCTGGCCTGGGCCAGCGCCCGCAAGGCCTTGACCTGCCCGCCAATGGAGTGGTTGAAAAATTCCATACCCGGTTGGGTGGTGATGCGGTTAATCAC
Organism: Pseudomonadota bacterium; assembly: GCA_040387875.1. Lineage (GTDB taxonomy): Bacteria > Pseudomonadota > Gammaproteobacteria > Burkholderiales > Burkholderiaceae_C > PCRC01. Next base: position 2,597 of record JAZKCX010000114.1, read on the forward strand.
CCACGAGTCGCGCGGCACCACCCAGTGGATGGCCTCGGGCGCTACGCCTGCGTTCAGCAGCCACACACCCACATCCATGGCGGTCTTGCCTGCACCCAGAATGCAGAAACGCTTTGGCGCTGGCTGGTCGCTTTCCCCGAACTGCCCTAACTGGACCAGTTGGGTGGGCGTGACCAGCCGCACGCCTTCGGCTACCGGGAAAGTGGGCGGATGGGTGGCGGGCACGTTGGGGCTGAAGTGGCGCGCATCCACCTGTTTTTTGCGTACCGTGATCTGCGTCTGCGCTCCCGTCAGCAGCGACACCACCTCGGCGGTATTGCCTTCGCCACCGCGCAGCGCAGTCAGGGGCAGAAAGCGCACCCGGCCGCTGGACAGCAAGCGGTGCTGCATGACCTGCTGGAAATAGCCACTGACCTCGGCACCGCTGGCCAACCCATGCAGACCGGCGTTGGGACCTGCCGTATCTTGTCGCCCGTGGTCGAGTTCCAAGGAATTCACGCCATAAAAGGCCGAGGGCTGGTGCAGGGTGACAAAGGGGTAGGCGTCGTTCCAGTGCCCACCCGGCTGCGCGCGTTTGTCCACCAGTGTGATGTGGGCATCGGACTCCTGCAGCAGCGTGTCTGCAAAAGCCAGGCCTGTGGCGCCTGCGCCGATGATGAGGTAGTCGGTGTCAATCTGCTTCACAGGCTTTCCTTCAGGTTTCTGCGGGGTTCATCAGAGCTTGGTGCAGTACACCGCTCAGACCGGCAGCGGTGACCACGCGCGAAAAAGCCACCCGGAGGTGGCTTTTTCTTTGCTGCATGCAGTGGTCAGCGCACGTAGTCCGACACCACTTTCCACTTGCTGTCCTGGATTTGCGACAGGCGCGAGACTTCGCTGCCCAGGCGTTTGGTGGGCGTAAAGGTGGCTTCGGCGCTGCCAAAAATATCGGGTGGAATGGTCATGGTGTCCATGGCCTTGATAAAGCTGTCGGTATTCAGGTTGGCGCCGGCTTTCTGCGCACCACGGATGAAGGCGTCCACCAGGTTGTAGCCATAGACCGAGAAAACGGTGGGATCTTCGTTGAACTTGGTTTTGTACTTGTTGGCCCAGAACCGGATGGGCTGCGAGGCTTCGTCCAGATAGGGGTTTTGCACCGTCATGGTGGCGTACAGGCCGTCCATGGCCTTGCCGCCCAGCTTGTGGATCAGGTCGGTGTAGGCGGCGCTGGAACCCAGAAACACCGGGTTGAAACCGGTCTTGCGGCTCTCGCCGATGGTGCCAATGGTTTCACGGATGATGGTGCCCAGTACCACCAGCTCGCAGCCGGCAGCTTTCATTTTGGCAACCTGCGACGAGAAGTCGGTAGCGCCGCGCTTGAACGAGGTTTTCTCGGCCAGCTCCATGTTCACCGTTTTCAGGCCGGCTTCGGCGCCGCGCAGAACTTCCAGGCCGAAATCGTCGTCCTGGTAAATCGTGCAGACCTTCTTGATGTTTTTGTCCTTGATCAGCTTGGGCAGGGCCGAGTTGATCTGCGAATAGTAGGTGGCAGCGAACGAGTACTTCAGGCGGTGGAAGGGCTCGTACATTTCGCGGGCGGCCGTCACCGGGAAGAAGTTGATGACGTTTTTCTCAAACTGCACCGGCATGGCAGCCAGGTTTTGCGCGGTGCCAATGTGGCCCACCATGGCAAAAATCTTGTCCTGGTTTACCAGCTTCTGTGCAGCCAGCACGGCCTTTTTGGGGTCGTAACCGGAGTCTTCCACGTTGAGCTTGATCTTGCGGCCGTTGATGCCGCCCTGCTCGTTGATCTCGTCCACCCGCAGCAGCATGCCCAGGCGCACCTGTTTGCCAAAGCCGGCCAGCGGGCCGGACAGGTCTTGAATGGAGCCGAGCGTGATTTCGGTCTTGCTGACCCCCTGTTGTGCTACTGAAACAGTAGCTACCAAGGCAAGCGCGAAGCCGGCCAGCAGTGATTTTGACTTCATAAACATCTCCTGAAATGCGATGGTTGGTTATAGAGGCTATTTGGCGGAACGGTAACGGCACTTTCCCTAGGCGCGGTACATGGCTTCAATCTGGCTGGCATACTTTTTCTGCACCAGCGAACGCTTGAGCTTCATCGTGGGAGTCAGCTCCTCGTCTTCTGCGGAAAGCTGGGTTTCCAGCAGAAAGAACTTCTTGATCTGCTCGACCCGCGCAAACTGCTTGTTGACGCGGTCCAGCTCGGCCTGAATCAGCGCCTGCACTTCCGGCGAGCGGGTCAGGCTGGCGTAGTTGGAGAAGGGCACGTCGTTGTCCTGCGCGTACTTCTCGACGTTTTCCTGGTCGATCATCACGATCACCGTCAGGTACGGCCGCTTGTCGCCAATCACCACCGCGTCGGTGATGTAGGGCGAGAACTTCAGCTCGTTCTCCAGCTCGCTCGGCGTGATGTTTTTGCCGCCGGCGGTGATGATGATGTCTTTCATCCGGTCGGTAATTTTGAAATAGCCGTCGGCGTCTTCCACGCCCACGTCGCCTGTGTGCAGCCAGCCATCGGCATCAATCGTCTCGGCGGTTTTTTCGGGCTGGTTGAGGTAGCCCATGAACACGTTTTTGCCGCGCACCAGAATCTCGCCGGTAGCCGGGTCGAGCTTGACCTCGTTGTATCCCGCCGCCGGGCCAATGGAGCCGGGCTTGATTTTGGTTGCCGGCACGCCGGTGGCCGCGCCGCACGACTCGGTCATGCCCCAGACCTCGAGCATCGGCACGCCCAGCGCCAGATACCACTTGATAAGCTCTGGCGAAATTGGCGCGGCGCCAGTCACCAGCAGCCGCGCATTGTGAATGCCAATGAGTTTGCGCACATTGTTCAGCGCCAGCCAGCGCGCAATGCCAAATTTGAACTTCAGCAAGCCATCGACCGGCTGGCCGGCCAGCACCTTGTCGGCAATCTCGGTGCCCACGCCGATGCTCCAGCCATAAGCCGCCTGCTGCACGCTACCGGCTTCTTTCAGCGAGATCATCACGCCCGAATAAAACTTTTCCCAGACCCGGGGCACGGCGGTAAACACCGTGGGCGCTATTTCGCGCACGTTCTCCGGCACGGTCTCGGGGTTCTCCACAAAATTGAGTTTGGCGCCGGTGTACAGCGCGTGGTACTCGCCGCCCAGCCGCTCGGCAATATGGCACAGCGGCAGAAAACACATGCGCTCGTCCTGCTCGTTCTGGCCTACCAGCGTGTTGTAGCCGTGCATGGTGTAGACCAGCCCGGCATGGCTGTGCATGGCGCCCTTGGGTTTGCCGGTGGTGCCCGAGGTGTAGACCAGAATCGCCAGGTCGTTGGGCTTGCAGGCCTTGGAGCGGGCGTCAAGCGCAGCAGGGTTTTTCTGCGCATAGTCGCGGCCCAGGCGGCGCAGGTCTTCGAGGCCCATCACCATCGGGTCGTCGAGCTCGCGCAGGCCCTGCATGTCAAACACCACAATCTTGCGCAGCAGCGGCAGGCCGCCGCGCACTTCCAGCGCTTTGTCCAGCTGCTCGTCGTTCTCGACAAACAAAATCGTGGTGCGGGAGTCCTGGCACAGGTATTCGAGTTGGCTGGCAGCATCGGTCGGGTACACGCCGTTGGCCACACCACCACAGCACAGCACGGCCAGGTCGGCCAGCACCCATTCAATGACGGTGTTGGCCTGGATGGACGCGCATTCGTGGGCGTTAAAGCCCAGTGCCAGCAGGCCGTTGCCAATCTCGCGCACCGCTTCAGCGGTTTGTTTCCAGCTCCAGCTGTGCCAGATACCGAGTTTTTTCTGCCGCATCCAGACCGCGTCGCCGCGTTTTTGAACTGCGTTCCAGAAGATTTCGGGAATGGTGGCGCCCGGCATGGCAATGCCGGTGGCGGGCTGGATATG
>JAZKCX010000115.1:0-2084 GCA_040387875.1 Pseudomonadota bacterium
CCGTGCCACTGCCTCCCCCACCTTGATGCCATCCACCCCCGCCGACAGAATGCCACCGGCATAGCTTGCACCTTCGCCGGCCGGGTACAGGCCGCGCACGTTGCTGCTTTGCAGATCGTCGCCGCGTGGCATTTTCAGCGGCGAAGAGGTGCGGGTTTCCACCCCGGTCAGCACGGCGTCGTGCATGTCAAAGCCCTTGATCTTGCGGCCAAAGGCGGGCAGAGCCTCGCGGATGGCCGCTATCGCGTAGCCGGGCAGGGCGCTGGCCAGATCGACCATCTTCACGCCCGGTTTGTACGACGGTACTACGCTGCCCAGCGCGGCGGAAACACGGCCGGCGATAAAGTCGCCCACCAGTTGCCCCGGCGCCTCGTAGTTGCTGCCGCCCAGCAGGTAGGCGTTGCTTTCCAGCCGGCGCTGCAGCACCGCACCGGCGAGCGGACTCACTTTGCCGTTGGCTTGCTGTGCGCCGTCGAAATCGGTCGGGTAGTCGGCCGGGTCTATGCCGACCACAATGCCGGCGTTGGCGTTGCGCTCGTTGCGCGAATACTGGCTCATGCCGTTGGTCACCACCCGCCCGGGCTCCGACGTGGCCGCCACCACCGTGCCACCGGGGCACATGCAAAAACTGTAGACCGCGCGGCCGTTGCTGGCGTGGTGCACCAGCTTGTAGTCGGCCGCGCCCAGCAGCGGGTGGCCGGCATGCCGTCCCCAGCGGGCGCGGTCGATCACACCCTGCGGGTGTTCGATGCGAAAGCCGACGGAAAACGGTTTGGCCTCCATCGCCACGCCGCGCGCGTGCAGCATCTCGAAGGTGTCGCGCGAACTGTGGCCCAGCGCCATCACCACATGGTCGGCGCGTAATTCGTACTGGGTGCCGTCGGCCAGGCTCTGCACCGTCAGGCCGCGCAGCTGGCCGTGCTCGATCAACACGTCGCTCACCCGTTGCTCAAAGCGGATTTCGCCGCCCAGCGCAATGATTTGTGCGCGCAGGTTTTCCACCACCTTCACCAGCTTGAAGGTGCCGATGTGCGGGTGCGCGTCGGTCAGAATTTCGGTCGGTGCGCCGGCCTTGACGAACTCCAACATCACCTTGCGGCCCAGGTGCCGCGGGTCCTTGATCTGGCTGTAGAGCTTGCCGTCGGAAAAGGTTCCTGCCCCGCCCTCGCCGAACTGCACGTTCGATTCCGGGTTCAGTACCCGCTTGCGCCACAGGCCCCAGGTGTCTTTGGTGCGCTCGCGCACGGTCTTGCCGCGCTCCAGCACGATGGGTTTGAAGCCCATCTGCGCCAGCACCAGCGCCGCAAAAATCCCGCAGGGGCCAAAGCCCACCACCACCGGGCGCAGCGGTAAATCAGCAGGCGCGTGTACGGGTGGCAACCAGCGCATGTCGGGCGTGGGCTGGATGTGCGGGTGCTGCGCAAAACGCACCAGCAGCGCTGCTTGTAGAGAAGGGTCGGCCAGTGTGACGTCGACGATGTAGACCGCCAACAAATCGGCCTTGCGCGCGTCGAAGCTGCGTTTGAAGACCTGCAGCGTGGCGATCTGCGCTTCGGGAATATCCAGCGCTTTGGCGGCGCGCTGGCGCAGCGCGGCCTCGGGGTGCGGCGCGGGAACGCGGTCGCTGTCGGTCTCCGTGGGGGCGTCAGACGGACGGCGGCTGTCTACGGGAAGCGCAGACAGCGGGAGCTTGAGTTCGGAGAGTCGGATCATGGTGGGTGGCCCGTGGTCATCGGGCAGGCCAGGATGGAAAAAACGGGATCAGGCGGGCAAAAAGCCCTCCACCGAGAAGTAGCGCTCGCCGGTGTCGTAGTTGAACCCCAGTACGGTGGCGCCGGGCGCGATGTCGGGCAGTTTCTGTGCAATGGCCTGCAGCGTGGCGCCGGACGAAATGCCCACCAGCATGCCTTCTTCGGTAGCGGCGCGGCGGGCCATTTCGCGGGCCGGTTCTACATCGACCTGGATCACGCCGTCGAGCAGCGACACATCCAGGTTCTTGGGGATAAAGCCCGCGCCAATGCCCTGAATGGGGTGCGGCGACGGCTGGCCACCGGAGATGACGGGTGAGGCCGTGGGCTCTACCG
>JAZKCX010000115.1:2184-10796 GCA_040387875.1 Pseudomonadota bacterium
GGGTGCGGCGACGGCTGGCCACCGGAGATGACGGGTGAGGCCGTGGGCTCTACCGCATAGACCTTGAGCTGGGGCCAGGCCTTCTTCAGCACCTGGGCACAGCCGGTGATGTGGCCGCCCGAGCCGACGCCGGTTATCAATACATCAATGCCATCGGGAAAGTCGGCCAGGATTTCTGCCGCCGTGGTGCGCGCATGCACCGCCACGTTGGCCGGGTTTTCAAACTGCTGCGGAATCCAGGCGCCAGGCGTCTGCGCCTGCAGCTCCTGGGCGCGGGCAATGCAGCCCTTCATGCCGATGGCGCGTGGCGTCAAATCAAACGTGGCGCCGTAGGCCAGCATCAGCCGGCGGCGCTCCACCGACATGCTGTCGGGCATGACCAGAATGAGCTTGTAGCCCTTTACTGCAGCCACCATGGCCAGGCCGACGCCGGTGTTGCCCGATGTCGGCTCGATGATGGTGCCGCCGGGTTTCAGCGCGCCGCTGGCCTCGGCGTCTTCCACCATGGCCAGCGCGATGCGGTCCTTGATCGAGCCGCCGGGGTTGGCGCGCTCGGACTTGATCCAGACCGTGTGGCTGCTGCCGAACAGGCGGTTAACGCGAATGTGTGGCGTGTTGCCAATGGTCTGCAGAATGGTGTCGGCTTTCATGGCGGCTCCTTGGGGTGGACGTGAATTGTCTCAGCACAGAGGATAATCGACCCCGTGAAGCGGGCCAGACCGCCGCTGGTGCAATCTCCGAAAGGAGGCACTGGAGGAACGTCCGGACTGCACAGGGCAGCGCAGCAGCTAACGGCTGTCCACCGCGAGGTGAGGATCAGAGCAACAGAGACGAGTCGCTACGGGGCAACCTGTAGCGGGTGAAACGGGCAATCTCTGCGCGCAGCAATACCAAATAGGCACACGTTGATCTGGCTCCGGAGAGTGTGCGGGTAGGTAGCACCGAGCCGTTGGGTGACCAACGGCCCAGAGTAATGGCGGTCACGCCGGGGTGAACGCAAGAACATCCCGGTGCACAGAATCCGGCGTACCGGCCCGCTTCACACTTTTGATGCGCCGTGGCTGCGCACCAGCAGCCCCTTTGCATGGATGCGTTCCACATGCGCCAGCAGCGAGCGGTGCGCCACCGGCCACAGGCTGGGCGATACATCGTCGTAGGCGCGTTTGATCCAGTCGTCCATGCTGCCGTCGGGCTGCGCCCGCATGACCCCAATAATTTTTCCTTCGCGCTGCAGGCGGTGCGTTTTCAGGTGCGCAATCGCAATGCGGGCGCTGCCCAGCACATAGCCGTGCGCGGGTGCGATGTAGTCGATGCCGTGCGCATCGCAGGCCGCAGCCAGTGCGTCCAGCGAATCCAGGTAGGCCGTCATGTCGCCATCGGGCGGGTCAATCACCGTAGTGCTGCCATTCAGAATGTGGTCGCCCGAGAAAAGAATGCCGTCCTCCAGCAATACCAAGCACAGGTGGTTGGCCGCGTGGCCGGGAGTGAACAGCACCTGCAGGCTGTGCGTGGTATCGCCGCCGTCCAGCCGCAGCGTTTCGCCGTTGTGCAGTGCGCGGTCGGGCACAAAGCTGCTGCCGGGGCGGGCGGTGCTGGCCGAAGGCAGGCCCAGAATGGGCGGGCGCGTCAGGCACAGCGCCTGCAGCGGCTTGGCGCCGGGCGAATGGTCGGGGTGCGAATGGGTGCAGACAATCATCTTGATGTGCCCGCCCAGGCCGTCGCTGTTGGGGGTGGCGCGCCACAGCCGCTGCAGGTGGTCGGCATCGTTCGGGCCGGGGTCGATCACGATGAAGCCGCTGTTGGCGTCGCCCACCACATAGCTGTTGGTGCCGGGGCCGGTCATCATGCCGGCGTTGCCGGCGGTGAGGCGCTGCAGGTTTTTCAAAAGCGGCACCGGCTTGGCGTGCTGCCAGTCCAGGTGGTGCGCCATCTGGCCGTCGGGGCAAACCATCTGCAGCTCGCCAAAGGGCGGCTCGTGCTCCATGTAGCGGGCTTCCTTGCCCGCCACCAGGCCACCGCGTGGGCACGAGGTCCATAGCGGCAGCTCGCTGGCGCAGGCCTGCAGCACTTCCTTCACCTCGAAGAACTTGCGCAGCCGCTCCAGCGTGCGGATGGTGGGGAAAATCATCTCGAACTGGCCCGTGTGGTGGCGCGCCAGCGCGTCGGCCGGCCGCACCCAGACTGGCTCGAACTGCTCGGCCTCGTCGGCCACCGGCTCCTGGCCCTCAGGCATGCGGGCCACCAGAAAGGGCACGTCAAAGCGCCGCGGCAAATCGCGGTCGGTGGTCCAGTGGGCCAGCACAAACACCTCGGCAGCGGCCAGCGTCAGGCCCCGGGCGCGGCACTGCGCCACAAAAGGCTGATGCCGATCCAGCGCGGCAATGTCGGTGGCGTCGGCCATGCGGCCATCGGCATGGCGGGCCAGCAGCACACCCAGCTCCTCGAACGATTCGCGGATGGCGGCAATCGCCTGGATCAATTGCAGGTCAGCCTGGCCAGGGCGGCGCGTGGCGGCGCTCTGCGCAGTGGTGTCGGCCGCATCGACCACGCCGCCGGGGAACACATAGGCGCCAGGCGCAAAGCTGGCCGTCATGGAGCGGCGGGTCATCAGCACCTCCAGGCCCTTGGCGCTGTCGCGCAGCAGCAGCACGGTGGCGGCAGGTCGGGTGGCCACGGGTTCGTGGTGCGGATACAGGAGTTGGGAGGGGCGAACCATGGCCTTATTTTGCCGGGAATCGGACGCAGACTTGTTCAGCGTTGCCTCAGGCCGTTTCGCCCTCGGGGCGGATGTCCAGCGCCACCAGCATCCGGGCCACCATGTTGTAGGCCGCAATCGCCGTGGTGAGCTCCACAATACCCGTTGCGTCGAAGTGACAGCGCAGCGCGTTGAACACCGCGTCGTCCACCTTCACCCGCAGCGTGAGCTGCGCGGCGTACTGCAGCACGACCTGCTCTACCGCGCCCAGGGCCGGGTGCACCGCGCTGTCGCAGGGGCTGGCGGCGGCGAGTGCCTGCAGCGCGTCCAGCTCGGCCGGACTGCCGCCGTGGGCCAGAAAATCCGGCGCATGGTGGTGGTATTCGTAGGCGGCCCCGGTCAACAATGCCACGGTGCAGATCGCCAGCTCGCGCAGCTTGCGGCTGGTGGGCAGCTCGGTACGCACCGCCTTCATGTAGACGTTCCAGCCGCGCGCCACCGGTTCGCTCCACAGCAAGGCCTTGTCCAGGTTGAGCAGCGTGCCGCCGCGCCGCGCCAGAATGGCATTGACCAGCTCGGTCGGCTGCGGCTTGTCTTCGGCGGTCCAGTCGGGAATGCGCATGGGGTCTTTCATTGGGTGGCCAGAGGGGATAATTCAAGCATGAAGATCCCGTTTACCAAAATGCAGGGCGCCGGCAACGATTTTGTCGTGCTGGACGAGACCGCCGGCCCGCTGGGGCTGTCGGCCGCGCAGTACCGCTTTCTGGCCGACCGGCATTTTGGCGTGGGGGCCGACCAGATTCTCACGGTGCGGCCGTCGCCTGCGCCGGGTATTGATTTTGAATACCTGATCCATAACGCCGACGGCGGCGAGGTCGAGCAGTGTGGGAACGGTGCGCGCTGCTTTGTGCGTTTTGTGCGCGAGCGCGGGCTGACTACCAGGGCCACCGTGAAGGTGCAAACCAAAAGCGGCGTGATCGAACTGCACGAAGACGCCGACGGCCGGGTGACGGTGGACATGGGCGCACCCATTTTCGATCTGTCGCAGGTGCCGTTCGATGCCGCTGGTTTGACGCCCGAAACCATCAATTCAATACAAAATTGGCCACTGGCCGGCATCAATGCTTGCTTAGATGCTCCTGTATTTGTAGCTGTTTTGTCCATGGGCAACCCGCATGCGGTGCAGCTGGTGGACGATGTGGACAGCGCGCCGGTGTCGGTGCAGGGGCCGCTGATCGAGCACCACGCGCGTTTTCCCAACCGCGTCAACGCCGGCTTTATGCAGGTGGTGGACCGTAGCCACATTCGCCTGCGGGTGTACGAGCGCGGCGCCGGCGAAACCCTGGCCTGCGGTACCGGCGCCTGTGCGGCGGTGGTGGCTGGCATACAGCTGGGGCTGCTGGACGCGCAGGTGGATGTGTTGACCCGGGGCGGCGTGCTCAGCATTGCCTGGGCTGGAGGCGAGGCACCCGTCTTCATGACCGGCCCGGCCACCACCGTATTCAGCGGCGAAATCGAACTGCCCGAGAATTAAGCCAAAGCGAGGCCCCATGGACACCAACCACCCGATCACCGAAGACGATATTGCCAACTACCTGGCCAATACGCCCGATTTTTTCGAGCGCCACGCCGAGCTGCTGGCCACCGTGCATCTGACCAGCCCGCACAACGGCCGCTCGGTCAGCCTGCAGGAGCGCCAGGCCGACATGCTGCGCGAAAAAATCAAGGCGCTGGAGCACAAGGCGGCCGACATGATCCGCCACGGCCACGACAACGTGGCGATTGCCGACAAGATGCAGCGCTGGATCCGCAACATCCTGCTCACCCGCGATGCCCAGGATTTGCCCTACACCATCACCGCCGAGCTGCAGTCGCAGTTTCTGGTGCCGCAGGTCGCCATCAAGGCCTGGGGTGTGGCCGAGGCCTATGCCGGCCATGAATTTGCCCAGGGTGCCAGCGCCGACGTGCGCTCGTTCGCGTCGTCGCTGACCCTGCCGTTCTGCGGCCCCAACTCGGGTTTTGAGGCCGCCGGCTGGCTGGAAGATGCCGACACCGCCGCCTCGCTGGCACTGATTGCGCTGCGGGCCGGTGCCGACCCGCAGGCCTTTGGTTTGCTGGTGCTGGCCTCGCCCGATCCGCAGCGTTTTCATGCCGGCATGGGCACCGACTTTCTGGAGCGCATTGGTGAGCTGGCCGGCGCGGCTTTGTCGCGGCTGCGCGGCTAGATGCCGGATAGCCTGGTCGACCGCTACCTCACCCATGTGCGGGTGGAAAAGCGGCTGGCCGAGCGCACGCTGGCGCTTTATACGCTGGACCTGGAAAAGCTGGCAAGCTGTGCCAGCAAGGCCGGCATAGAGCTCACCGCTGTCCGCAACGACCACATCCGCAGCTGGATGGCGCAGATGCACGGTGCCGGCCGCAGCGGCCGCGGCATTGCGCTCATCCTTTCGGGCTGGCGCGGTTTTTACACCTGGCTGGGGCGCGAGGGGCTGGTGGCCAGCAACCCCGTGCAGGACGTGCGGGCGCCCAAAAGTGGCAAGCCCCTGCCCAAGGCACTGGGTGTGGAAGACGCGGTGCAGCTCGCCAGCTTTCAGGACGAGGCCGACGACCCCTGGCTGGAAACGCGCGACGCTGCGATGGTGGAGCTGCTCTACGGTTGCGGCCTGCGGGTGGCCGAGCTGGTCGGGCTGGACGTAGTTGCCAGCACCGGCGCAAAGGGCTGGGTCGATCTGCAGGCCGGCGACGCCCATGTGCTGGGCAAAGGCGGCAAGCGCCGCAGCGTGCCGCTGGGCAGCAAGGCCGCAGAGGCGCTGGCGCGCTGGCTGGCATTGCGGCCGCAGGCGCCCGAAGGCTACAAGCCTGTGGAAAGTGCCGAGGCCGAAGCGCCGGTGGCCCTGTTCGTAGGCCGCAACGGCACGCGGCTGTCGGCCCAGTCGGTCTGGCAGCGGCTGCGCCGGCGCAGCCAGCTCGCCGGCCTGGCCACGCCGGTGCACCCGCACATGCTGCGCCATTCGTTCGCCAGCCACGTGCTGCAGTCCAGCGGCGATTTGCGCGCGGTGCAGGAACTGCTGGGCCACGCCAACATCACCACCACGCAGGTCTACACCCGGCTGGATTTTCAACACCTGGCCAAAGCCTACGACGCCGCCCACCCGCGTGCACGGAAAACAACAAAATGAAATCAATCCGTTTGCGCGCCGGCAAGGAACGCTCCTTGCAGCGGCAACACCCCTGGGTGTTCGAGTCGGCCATTGCCAAGGGCGGCGGCGATGTGGGCGAGACGGTGCGGGTGGATTCGCACGACGGCCAGTTTCTGGGCTGGGCGGCGTTCAGCCCGGCTTCCAAAATCCGCGCGCGGGTCTGGAGCTTTGACGAAAGCCAGCGCATAGACGCTGCGTTTTTAATAGCTACTGTGCAAGCAGCGGTGTCGGCCAGAAGCCGATTTGATATCAAAAGTGACTCCTGCAGGCTGATCCACGGCGAATCGGACGGGCTGCCCGGGCTCATCGTTGACCGCTACGGTGACACGCTGGTGGCGCAGTTCCTGTCGGCCGGCGTGGAGCGCTTCAAGCCGGTGCTGGCCGACGCCTTGCTGCAAGCCACGGGCCTCACGAAACTCTATGAGCGCTCCGACACCAACGCCCGCAGCCAGGAAGGGCTGGCGCCGGCCACCGGCTGGCTGCGCGGCGACGGCGAAACCGAGCTGGTGCTGCAGGAGCACGGCTGGCGGCTGGGGCTGGACATTGCCACCGGCCACAAGACCGGCTTTTACCTGGACCAGCGCGACAGCCGCAAGAAATTTGCGGACACGGTGCAGCGGCTGGGTCTGAACGCGGTGCTGAACTGCTTTTGCTACACCGGCGGCTTTACCGTGGCGGCGCTGGCGGGCGGCGCGGCGCATGTCACGTCCATCGACTCGTCCGGCCCGGCGCTGGACCGGGCTGCGGCCAACGTGGCGCTGAACGGTTTTGCCGCCGACCGCGCCACTTTTATGGACGCCGACGTCAATGTCTCGCTGCGGGCGTTCATCGAGCAGGGCCGCCAGTTCGACGCCATCGTGCTCGACCCGCCCAAGTTCGCGCCCACTGCCGCCCATGCCGAGCGCGCCGCCCGTGCCTACAAGGACATCAACCGCCTGGCCTTCAAGCTGCTCGCGCCCGGCGGTGTGTTGTTTACCTATTCGTGCTCCGGCGGCATCAGCGCCGATTTGTTCCACAAGATCGTCGCCTCGGCCGGGCTGGATGCCGGGGTGGACGGCTTTTTCACCGAGCGGCTGGCGGGCGCGCCGGATCATCCCATGACCATTCGTTTTCCGGAAGGCGAGTACCTCAAGGGCCTGGTGGTGCAAAAGCGGGGCTGAGCGCCTCATAAACCATGTAGCCTTCGGACTTGCAATAGCTCGCTACACTCCCCACCTGCTGATTTTTCGCGCACTGGACTCTTCATGGACCTGATTCCCGCCACCATCCTGACCGGCTTTCTCGGATCCGGCAAAACCACGCTCCTCAAGCGCGTGCTGAGCGAGGCCCACGGCCAGAAAATTGCCGTCATCGAGAACGAGTTCGGCGAAGAAAACATCGACAGCGATATTCTGGTGAGCGAGACCAGCGAGCAGATCATCCAGATGAGCAACGGCTGCATCTGCTGCACCATCCGCGAAGACCTGCGCTCGGCGCTGACCACGCTGGCCGAGAAAAAACGCAAAGGCGAGCTGAAGTTTGACCGGGTGGTGATCGAGACCACCGGCCTGGCCGACCCCGGCCCGGTGGCGCAGACCTTCTTTATGGACGACGTCATCGCCGAAACCTATGCGCTGGATTCCATCCTGACGCTGGTTGACGCCAAACACGCCGCGCAGCAGCTGAACGACCGCCAGGAAGCGCGCCGCCAGGTGGGCTTTGCCGACCAGATCTTTATCAGCAAGACCGACCTGGTGGCTCAGGAAGAGGTCGATGCGCTGATGCACCGCCTCAAACACATGAACCCGCGCGCGCCGCAGCAGGCGGTGCATTTCGGCGAGGTGCCGATTGCCAAGGTGTTTGATCTGAAGGGTTTCAACCTCAATGCCAAGCTCGACATCGACCCCGACTTCCTGAAGGCCGAGGAAGAACACGCCCACCACGACCATGAACACGGCGAAAACTGCGACCACCCCTCGCACGCCCACGAGGCGCATGGCCACCACCATCACCACGACGACGATGTGAAAAGCTTCGTTTTCCGCTCTGACCGCAAGTTCGACCCCGCCAAGCTCGAGGATTTTCTGGGCGCCATCGTCAACATCTACGGCCCGCGCATGCTGCGCTACAAGGGCGTGCTCAACATGAAGGGCACCGACCGCAAGGTGATTTTCCAGGGTGTACACCAGCTCATGGGCAGCGACCTGGGCCCGGCCTGGACGCCCAAGGAAAAGCGCAACAGCAAGATGGTGTTCATCGGCATTGACCTGCCGAAAGACATTTTTCTGCAGGGACTCGAACATTCACTGGTTTAAGCGCCGGTTTGAGGCAAACTGACCGCTTTTCCAGCCGGAGTGCGAAATGATTGTTGCGATGCTGCAGATGTTTGGCCTGGTGCGCAGCGAGCCGACCAAGGGTAAACAGCTAGAATCGCGCGCTGGCGACAGTTCGGTAAACAGGCAGGAAACGGGTATAACTTCGGGCAATTCGGAAAAGAGCGCGTCGCAAACACATGCCGCGGCCGCATCCGGGAGGAAAAAAGAAGTGAAAGCCCCTGCCAAAAAAACCGCTGTTGTTGCCGCCAAAAAGCCGGTTGCCAAAAAGGCAGCACCTCCCGCCAAAGCCAAACCTGCAGCCAAGGCCGTGAAAGCGGTCGCCAAGCCTGCGGTAAAGAAAGCCCCGGCCAAGCCGATAGCCAAACCAGCGCCCGCCAAGGCTCCGGCGAAAGCCCCCGCCAA
>JAZKCX010000116.1:0-6274 GCA_040387875.1 Pseudomonadota bacterium
CTTCGACCTGCTGCGGTGGAATGCCCTTTTCTTGCGATGACATGACCGTGAGCCCGGGCAGCGCACTTTGCAGCCGCCGCATCAGGTGGCCGTTGCGCGCGCCGCCACCACACACCACCATTTCTTTTGCGGCCGAATCAAAACGCCGCAAATCTGCAGCTACGGTTTGGGCTGTGAGGTCGGTCAGCGTCGCCTGCACGTCGGCGGGTGAGGGCGTGCTGCCGAACGCCGCCAGCTTGGCTGCCAGCCAGGCCGGGTTGAACAGGTCACGGCCGGTGCTTTTCGGCGGCGGTTTGCCGAAATAGGGCTCGTCCAGCAACCAAGCCAGCAGCGCCGTGTTTACCGTGCCACTGGCCGCCCAGGCGCCGTCGGCATCGAAGGGCTGGCCGGTGTGCTGCTGGCACCAGTGGTCCATCAGGCCATTGGCGGGGCCGCAATCGAAACCGCGCACCTTGCCGTCGGCGTCTATCAGCGTGAGGTTGGAGATGCCGCCCAGATTCAGCCCCACCAGCGGCACACCAGGCTGGCCAAACAGCGCCTGGTGAAAGCCCGGCGCCAGCGGCGCGCCCTGGCCGCCGGCAGCCAAGTCGCGGCTGCGGAAATCGGCCACCACACGGATACCGGTGCGTTCCACCAGCAGCGCCGGGCTGTTGATCTGCCAGGTGTAGCCGGTGCCGTCGAATTCGCCGGGCCGGTGCCGTACGGTCTGGCCGTGGGCGCCGATAGCCAACACCTCGCTGGCCGCCACGCCGCTTTGCGCCAGTATTTCCGCCACCACGCCGGCATACACCCGCACCAGCGCATTGGCGGCCAGCGCGGCACGGTGCAGTTCGTTGTTGCCGGGGCTGTTCAGCGCCAGCAGTTCGGCTTTGAGCGGCGCGTCGAAAGCTGCGCTGGCGTGGCCCAGCACGTGCACCGTGGTGCCGGAAAAATCGGCCAGCACGCCGTCCACGCCATCCAGGGAGGTGCCAGACATCAGGCCAAGGTAAAGATCGCGCATGGCCTCATCCTAACGTGAGCGTTTCCCATTGGCCGAAGGCGGGCGCTTCGGCAGGCCAGTCAGCGGCGCTGTGCAGTTGCCGCTTTCCTGCAGCCCACAGCCGCGCTGCGCGGATGACGCCGGCATGGGTCAGCCAGACCGTATCGGTGCCGGCGGCTTGCGCGGCATCCAGCAGCGTGCCCACACGGAGGAGCACGGCGTTGGCCGATTCGCCGCCGCCGGGGCGGTGCTGGCCGAAGTCGGCCGTCCAGGCCGCTACGGCCGCCTGGCCAATCGCGTCCCAGCGCTGGCCTTCCCAGGTGCCAAAGTCCATTTCGGCCAGATGCGGTTCTGTGCGTAATTGCAGGTCGGGCCGCAGGGTTTGCAGGGCGTCGCGCAGCGCAGAGCAGCGTTGCAGCGGTGAACACAGGCCGCCCATGGCTGCGGGCAGCAGGTCTGCCAGCGCGCGTGCCGCGTCGGTACTGGCCTGCGCGTCGGCCGCAACGTCCAGCCTGCCGTAGCAGATGCCTTGCTCCACCAGCGGAAGCGCATGCCGTACCAGCCAGAGTTGCATGGCTCAGGTGACGAAAGCCGCGCCAAGGTAGAAGGCGATTTCCACCACCTGCTGGGTGGCGCCCAGACCGTCGCCGGTAAAGCCCTGCAGGCGGCGCAGCAGCAGCCGGTACATGACCCCAAGCGCTAGCAATGCAGCCACCACAGATGCTATTAAAGTAGAAGCATTCAGCTCAATGGCGGCGCCGGCCAGAGCAATAAAACACCATAAAAAACCGGCAAAAAGGCTGCTGCGGCTGATCTGGTCGGCCAGCGGTTTGGATTTGGAGCCAGCGGCGTCGCCCACATGCGGCAGCAGCGCGATCAGCACCATCGGCGCGCCGCGCGACAGCACATGGCCCAGCCACAGCAGCACACAGACGCGGGTGGCGTCTTCGCCAGTGACCGTGGCGTCGCCCAGCAGCGCCAAGAGCGCGACCTTGGCCAGCAGTGCCAGCACCAATGCCATCGCACCAAAAGCGCCGATGCGCGAGTCCTTCATGATCTCCAGCGCACGCTCGCGGTTGGCACTGCCGCCCAGGCCGTCGGCCACATCCGCCAGGCCGTCTTCGTGGAAACCGCCGGTCAGCAGTACGGTGGCGATGGTGCTGAGCACGGCCGCAATCAGCGGCGCGAAAACCGAGGGCGGCAGCGTGAGAATGAGCGCGGCGTAAACGGCGGTGGCCACCAGCCCCACCAGCCAGCCCACGCCGGGAAAATGCGCGGCACTGCGGCGCAGCATGGGCTGGCTGAAACCCACCCAGGCCGCAAGCCGGCCAGTGACCGGAATGCGGGTGAAGAACTGCAGCGCCAGCAGAAAGTGGCGGGCAAAACGCGCCAGCGGGTTGCCGGGCGTGGCGTCGCTGATGCCGCCGGGCGGGCCGATGGGTGCTTCAGCCGACATCGGTCTGCGCAGCGGCAAGACGGCCCAGACAATCCGGGCAAAGGCAGGCGCTCCAGGGCGTGCCGTCGGGCCGGCGCAGGGTGGCCGGGTCGAGTTTGGGGAGCGCGGTACACCAGCATTGCGCGTCACCCGCGTTCATGCCGCAGCGCATGGCGTTGCCGCAGGACTCGCAGGTCTGCGTGCTGGCATCCGGCGGCAGTGCGGCAGGGCGGTTCACGCGCGCAAAAAGAGCTGGTAAACCGGGTTGGCGGTTTCTTCCACGTGGGGATAGGCCAGCGTGGCAAGAAAGCTGCTGAAGGCCTTGTTGTCGGCCCTGGGCACCTGCATGCCCACCAGAATGCGGCCGTAGTCGGCGCCCTGATTCCGGTAATGGAACAGGCTGATGTTCCAGCCCGGCTGCATCAGGCTCAAAAACTTCATCAGCGCACCGGGGCGCTCGGGAAATTCAAAGCGCAGCAGGCGCTCGTCTTTGGCCAGCGCCGAATGGCCGCCGACCATGTGGCGAATGTGCTCCTTGGCCAGTTCGTCGTGCGTGAGGTCCAGCGCTTTGAAGCCGTCCTTGGTGAGCAGTTTGGCAATTTTGCTGCTCTCGCCTTTGCCCTGGGTGGTCAGGCCCACAAACACATGGGCCTGGGCCGAATCGCTGATGCGGTAGTTGAACTCGGTCACCGAGCGCGGCTTGCCGGGCAGGTTGCCGATGAGCTCGCAAAAACGCCGGAAGCTGCCGCGCTCCTCGGGAATGGTCACCGCGAACAGCGCCTCGCGCTCCTCGCCCACCTCGGCGCGTTCGGCCACAAAACGCAGCCGGTCGAAGTTCATGTTGGCGCCGCAAAGAATCGCGGCGTAGGTCTCGCCGCGCGTCTTGTGTTTGGCCACGTACTGCTTGATGGCTGCTACCGCCAGCGCGCCGGCGGGCTCCACAATGCTGCGGGTATCGACGAACACATCTTTGATCGCTGCGCACACCGCGTCGGTGTCCACCGTCATGAATTCGTCGACCAGGTTGCGGCTGATGCGGAAGGTCTCCTCGCCGACCAGCTTGACGGCGGTGCCGTCGGAGAACAGGCCGACGTCGGAGAGCGTAATCCGCTTTTTCGCCGACACCGACTGCATCATGGCCGACGAGTCGTTCATCTGCACGCCAATGACTTTGATCTCCGGCCGCACCGCCTTGATGTAGTTGGCCACGCCGGCAATCAGGCCGCCGCCACCAATCGCCACAAACACCGCGTCGAGCGGGCCCTGGTGCTGGCGCAGCATCTCCATCGCAATCGTGCCCTGGCCGGCAATCACGTCCGGGTCGTCGAAGGGGTGGATGAAGGTCAGGCCGTTTTTCTTTTCCAGCGCGGCGGCGTGGGTATAGGCGTCGGAATAGCTGTCGCCGAATAACACCACTTCACCGCCCAGCGCCTGCACTGCGTCGATCTTGAGCTGCGGCGTGGTGGTGGGCATCACGATGATGGCGCGGGTGCCGAGCTTGCTGGCGCCCAGCGCAACGCCCTGTGCATGGTTGCCGGCCGAGGCGCAGATCACGCCTTTTTTCAGTTGCGCCGGTGTGAGTTGCACCATCTTGTTGTAGGCGCCGCGCAGCTTGAAGCTGAACACCGGCTGCTGGTCTTCGCGCTTGAGCAGCACCGTGTTGCCCAGGCGCCGGCCCAGGTTTTTGGCGGGTTCCAGCGCCGATTCAACCGCCACGTCGTAGACGCGGGCGGTCAGGATTTTTTTCAGGTAGTCGGCCGGGCTGAGCGCCCCCTTGCGTGCGGTTCTGGTCATGGTGTCCTCAGCGCCCGATGATAGTGGAGGGGCGCTGGCTTGCCGTACCATGCGGCGCTGCATGAAAAAAGCCCCAGGTCTTGCGACCTGGGGCTGAATCCACCAAAGAGAAGGTGGAGGAGACAAAAGGCACACGAACTCCTTCATGTGTGAATTCAGTATATCGAGTTTGTGCTGCGTTGCAACATGGCGCAGACACCTTTGCAGTAATTCGTGCGACAGTAAACTTTTCCAAATCCAATCGCGCCGAAACGCGCATGCAACAGGAGTTTTTAGTTATGGAATGCACCGTCAGCTGGACCGGCACCACCGGCGCGCGCTCAGGCATGGGTTTTCTGGCCGAAACCGGCAGCGGCCATACGCTGCTGATGGACGGCGCGCCCGACGCTGCCAAGCCCGAAAACGGCGGCCAAAACCTGGCACCGCGGCCGATGGAAACCGTGCTCGCCGGCACCGGCGGCTGCACCGCCTACGACGTGGTGCTGATCTTGAAGCGTGGCCGCCACGATGTGCGCGGTTGCAGCGTCAAGCTCACCAGCGAGCGGGCCGAGACCGACCCCAAGGTTTTCACCAAAATCCACATGCATTTCACCGTCGCCGGCAAAAGCATTCCGGCCAGCGCGGTGGAGCGGGCGATTGCGATGAGCCACGAAAAATACTGCTCGGCCAGCATCATGCTGGGCAAAACTGCCGAAATCACGACCAGTTTTACCATTTTGGAAGCCTGAGAGACCTCTAGCCAGCGTAAATCATCAATAGTTTGCTATCAAAATAGCAAATCGCGGCGCATCAGATGCGGTGTGCCACCGTGGTCATGACTTTGGCCGTGGCGCGCATCAGGGCCTTCACAGGCGCCGGCATGGGCATGGCGCCAGCGTCCTGCGCTTCGCGCGCATGGCGGGCTTCTTCCAGCTTCATCTGCGCCACCACGGCGCGCGAGGCGTGGTCTTGTTGCGGCAGCTTCTCCAGGTGGCCGGCCAGGTGCGCCTCCACCTGCTGCTCGGTCTCCACCACAAAACCCATGCTAACGCGGTCGCCGAGCCGGCCCGCCAGCAGGCCCATGCCAAAGGCACCGGCGTACCACAGCGGGTTGAGCAAACTGGGCCGGGCGCCCAGTGCATCAAGCCGCGCCTTGGTCCAGGCCAGGTGGTCGGCCTCTTCGCGTGCGGCCTGCAGGCAGTGTTCTCGCAGGGCCGGGTCGCGGGTGGCCAGCGCCTGCGCGCTGTACAGCGCCTGGGCGCAGACCTCGCCCACATGATTGACGCGCATCAGCGCCCCGGCCAGTGCCTTGTCGGCTGCGCTCAGGGGTGCCTCGGCGCCATGGGCGGCCTCCGGCACGGTGGGGCAGGCGCGGCGTGCGGTGGGCGTGGCAAACAGCGTGCGCAGGGCGGCATCGGCGGCATTCAGCAAGGTGTCCATGGGGCGTTTTCCGGTGGCAGGCCCACTGGCCCGCATGCGCCGAAATCATAAGCCGTTGCGCCGCCGGGCGCTGTGCGGGGCCTTGTTCTTGCGAAGCAAACCAAGAGCCATAAAAGCAAAAAAGACAGTGCCATGACAGGCCGTTGAAATTACTGGAATACCCTAATAAAAGGCGGCCAGTGCGGCTTTCATGTTGCCGGAATGCAACGAAACCTTGCCACCCATCTGCAGCAGCGTGCTAATCCTTTGCCAATTACAAGCCGGTCTGCTGCAATAGCAACAGCTTCCCGAAACGGAGGTCGGCCCGGAGCGTCGGAAAACTGTGCAAACCAAGCGAAAACTTGTCGAGATGCAGTCCCACCGAACCGAAGCCCCACTTTTAAACCTTGGAGATATTCGCAATGAAAAAATCCCTAGTTGCACTGGCCGTGATGGCCGCTGCTGGCGCGGCTTCTGCCCAATCTTCCGTAACCATCTACGGTATTCTGGACGTTGGCTACACCCGCAACAGCGGTAACGTTTTCACCAGCAAGGGCCTGAGCAACTCGACCAACGGTCTGGGTTCGCGTCTGGGCTTCCGTGGTGTTGAAGACCTCGGCGGTGGCCTGAAGGCTGGTTTCGTGCTCGAAACCGGTATCCAGAATGAT
>JAZKCX010000117.1:0-12626 GCA_040387875.1 Pseudomonadota bacterium
GGGGCGGGTGGGTGAATAGTCGGCGTTGTCGCCAACTGGTTTCACTGTATGCCGCTCCCCTTTTCAAAGCCGTCAGTACAGGGCCGCGTGGCCTGTAGGACGAGGGCCGTTACGTTTTGTAAGGCCGACGGGGGTGCGCTCAGGCGTACGCCAGCGCGGCTTTGTCTACAGGCATCCGCACTGCATCGCACCCACCCCATTCGCGCGCGGCAGCTTCCAGCCAGGCATCGATGGCCACAGGGTCGGTCAGTGTGCGCAGCGCGTCGTAAGCCTGCTGGGCCTGGGGAAAGCGCCGCCGCAGAAAGTTCAGCCACTGTTTGAAGCGGCCCGCCTGATGCCGGGGCTCCAGATGGCCACGCACCGTGCGCCAAAAATGCAGCAGCAGCGACAGCAGCTCGGGCCACTGCATGGACCCACTGACGGCCGGCGCATCGGCGGCCTTCACGGTACGTGCCAGACCGGGATCGACCACCATGCCGCGGCCCAGCATCAGCGCATGGCAACCCGAGATTTCGCGGCAGCGCACTGCGTCGGCCAGCGTCCAGATTTCGCCATTGGCCACCAGCGCAATGTCTACCGCCGCACCAATCTCGGCAATGCGCTCCCAGTAAGCGGGCGGGCGATAACCGTCGGCCTTGGTGCGGGCATGGACCACCAGCTCGCAGGCCCCACCCTCGGCCAGGGCCTGCGCACATTCAATGGCGCGGCTGCCAT
Source organism: Pseudomonadota bacterium (assembly GCA_040387875.1). Taxonomy (GTDB): domain Bacteria; phylum Pseudomonadota; class Gammaproteobacteria; order Burkholderiales; family Burkholderiaceae_C; genus PCRC01. The sequence goes on from JAZKCX010000117.1 coordinate 715, forward strand.
CGTTAAAGCCCAGCCGCATCTTGGCCGAGACCGGTGTGTTGGCCGGCACCGCACGCCGCACCGCGCGGACGATCTGCAGCAACAGCTCGGGTGTATCGAGCAGTGCCGCGCCGCCGCCGTGGCGGTTCACCACCTTGGCCGGGCAACCAAAGTTCAGGTCAATGCCGGCCGGGCCGAGCTCGGCCAGCCGCGCGGCGTTTTCGGCCAGACAGGCGGGGTCGGAGCCCAGCAACTGGGGCCGTACCGGTACGCCGGCCAGAGTGCGGCTGCCGTGGAGCAACTCGGGCACGATGCGGGTGAAAACCCGTTTCGGCAGCAACTGGTCGGTGACACGGATGAATTCCGAGACGCAGCGGTCGACGCCACCGGCGCGCGTGAGAGCGTCGCGCAGCACAAAGTCGAGCAGGCCCTCCATGGGCGCAAGAAGAATCGTCATGGCCCGCCAATGCTAAGGCAAGGTGGAATCCGTCCTCCAGCAGAGTCGGCGCAGATGTTGCATGATGTGTAACGCACCCGCCGAAGGAGAATCCATGCGCGCCCTGCTCCGTCCATTTGCCTGTCTGCTGGCCGTGCTGGGACTCGCCGCTGCGCTGCAGGGCACGGCTACTGCGGCACCCGTGCCCAAGGCGCTGGAAAAAACCATTCGCACCGTGGTGCAGGCCCAGTTGGATGCCTTTGCAAAAAACGATGCCAAACGCGCTTTTTCCTACGCCGCGCCCGACATCCGCAAGCTGTTTGGTTCGCCCGAGCGCTTTTTCACCATGGTGCAGGTGGGCTACCCGGTAGTGCACCGGCCGCGCTCGGTGACTTTCCTGAAACCCGAGATGGTGGACGGCGAAGTGCTGCAGCCGGTGCAGATGACCGACGAAAACGGCCAGCCCTGGCTGGCCACTTACCTGATGAAGCAGCAGAAAGACAAGTCCTGGCGCATTGGTGGCTGCACCGTGGTCGAGGACGACCGCCTCTCCACCTGACCACCGCCGCTCCAGCGCGTCAGTACACGCCCATGTAGTCTTTTTTGCCGATCACCACGCCGTTGTGGCGCAGCAGCGCATAGGCGGTGGTGATGTGAAAAAAGAACTGTGGCAGCCCGTAGTTCAGCAGATAGGCCTGGCCGGCAAAAGCGCGTTCGCGCGGCGTGCCAGGCTGGATCACCACCTGGCGTGCCTCGCTGCCATCAATCTGCGCCGCACTGAGGGAGCCAATGAAAGCCAGCGTGGTGGCAATACGCTCCTGCGCCTGGGCAAAACCGGGCACGCTGTCGGCATACACCGGCACCTCGACACCGGCCAGCCGGGCGCTCACGCCTTTGGCAAAGTCGCAGGCAATGTCGACCTGCCGGTACAGCGGCAGCATGTCGGGAAACAGCCGGGCCTTGACCAGCGCTTCGGGGTCGATTTTGCGCTCGGCGGCATAGGCCTCGGCCTTGGTCAGCACGGCGGCCAGACTGCCCAGCATCTGCTGGAAAACCGGCACCGAGGCGGCGTACATTGAAATCGTCATAAAAAATCCTTGCAATCGCGGCGCCCTGTGCGCTGCGGGCCTCAGTCTAGGGCGGTGGCCGTGCCATCGCCGAACAGCGGGTATTGGTGCTGCGCCGGGCGTGCTGCCGCCGGCTTGGCGCCTGTACCCTGGTGGGTGTCCCACATGCCCCACAGCGCCGCTTCCAGATGACCGGCAAAGGACCTGGCGTCGAACACCGGCGAGGCCACCACCTGCTGGCGCAGGCCCGCACGCAGCGCTGCCAGTGCCGGCAGGTCAGCCACATGGGCGGCAGCTTTTGCAACGTAGTCGTCTTCGCTCTGCGCCACCCACTCCGGCAGGCCGGCGTTGTGCAGCAGGCCCAGGCCCTGGCGGGCCACAAACGATTCGCCGGCCAGTGTCAGCACCGGTACGCCCATCCAAAGCGCCTCGGCGGTGGTGGTGCCGCCGGTGAACGGAAAAGGATCGAGCGCGATGTCGACCCGGTGGTAGGCCTCCAGGTATTCCTTGCGCGGGCTTTGCCCTTCGAGCAGCAGCCGCGTTGGCGCAATACCCCGCGCGGCAAAACGCTCGGTGGTGCGCTTGCGCACCATGCTGTTGTTGAGCTGGCGCGACTTCAAAAACAGCCGGCTGTTTGGCACGGCCAACAGCACCCGCGCCCACAACGCCACTACCGCATCGTTCATTTTGGCCAGGTTGTTGAAGCAGCCAAAGGTGACCTGGCCACTGGCTACCGCCGGCAGCGGGCCAGGCGCCACGGCGATTTGCGGCGCAGTAAAACACAGCCGGGTTTGTGGCAGCCGCCAGATGGCCTCGGAAAAAAACGCCTCCTGATTTGGCGGCAGGGTCAGCGGGTCGGCAATCAGGTAGTCCATCTGCGACAAACCCGTAGTGGCGAAATAGCCCAGCCAGCTGGCCTGTACCGGCGCCGGCTTCCAGGCAAACAGCGGCAGCCGGCCGTAAGCGGTGTGGCCCGACAAATCGAGCAGCACATGCACGCCCTGGGCATGAACCATGCGCGCTGCTGCCTCATCGCCCTGCCCCACCAGGCTGTGCCAGCCGGCGAAGTGCGGTTTGAGGCGCTCGGTACCCTCGTTGCTTTTGTGGTGGGTGCTGAAGGCAATGGCCTCGATGCGTTTTTTGTCCAGCCGCGCCAACACACCTTCCAGAAAATAGCCCACCGGATGGGTGCGCAGGTCGCCTGAAACAAATCCCACCCGCAGCCGCTGCGGTCTGGGCGCGCACAACCAGGTCGTATGCGCCGCAGTGACTTTTTCGCTGGCCGCGCGGCCAAAGGCATGGGCCTCCTGAAGGCACTCCTGCGCGGTGTGGCCGGGAATGTAGTTGAGCGAGGACAGCAGGTTGCTGCGGGCGGTGAAATAGTCGGGCTTGATGCGCACCGCCTCGCGCAGGCTGGCTTCAGCCGGTGCCAGTTCGGCAGCTTCCTGCAGCAGCGCATTTCCCAGATTGTTGTGGGCCTCGGCCAGGGTGGGCTGGGCCGCAATGGCGGCGCGGTAGCTCTCCAGCGCCTCAGGCAGCCGGCCCGTAACCTTGAGCAGGCTGCCCAGGTTGCACAGCGCATCGGCCCGCGCGCCGCCCTGCTGCAGCACCTCACGAAAGCAGGCTTCGGCTTCGTCGAGCCGGCCCATGGCCTGCAGTGCATTGCCCAGGTTGTTGCGGGCGGCAACGTAGTCGGGTTTGAGCGCCAGCGCACGCCGGTAGCTGGCCTCGGCCTCGGGCAGTCTGCCCATCTGCTGCAGCGCCAAGCCCAGATTGCAGTGGGTATCGACAAAATGCGGCGCCAGGGCCAGCGCCTGGTGGTAACTGGCCTGCGCCTCCTGCGGCCGGCCCAGCGCCATCAGCACATAGCCCAGGTTGTTGTGGGCCTCAACATAGTCGGGCCGCAACTCCAGTGCGCGCCGCTGGCAGGCCAGCGCCTCCTGCCGGCTGCCCAGGTCGGTCAGCACAATGCCAAGCCGGCCATGGGCCTGCGCATCGTCGGGCGCCAGGGCCAACGCCTGGCGCAAGGCCACCTGCGCGTCTTCCAGCCGGCCCTGTTTGCGCAGCAGCATGCCGCGCTTGCTGTGGGCTTCGGCCGAATCGGGTTGGAGCACGAGAAAACGCTGGAAGGCCTGCAGCGCTTCTTCGGCGGCGCCCTGCGCGTCGAGCAGCAGCGCCAGGTTGTAATGGGCAGCAGCGTAGGCGGGGTCGTGGCGAATCGCGCTCAGATAGCAGGCCCGGGCCTGCGCGGCCAGACCCCGGTCGCGCAGGATATTGCCCAGGTTGTTGTGCGCCTCGGCATTGGCGGAGTCGTGCTGCAGCACGGTGCGGTAGCGGGCCTCGGCCTGGTCGGTGCGGCCGAGCTGGTACAGCGCACCGGCCAGGTTGCGGTGGCCGGCAGCGTCGGTGGGCGCCAGCCGCACGGCCAGCTCCATGGGCTGCAAGGCATCGGCCAACCGGCCCTGGGCCGCCAGCGCGGCGCCCAGCATGTTCCAGCCCTGGGCAAAACCGGGGTACTGCTGCGTCATGGCCCGGGCCCGGGTTTCCACTGCGTCATGGCGGCCGGCACGGAACAGCGCCAGCATGTCGTCAATGGCCGGCCGGGGCGGCTGGGGAGCGGGGGCAGGCGCCGCTGCAGCCGCCGTTACGGAGGCTGTGGCCGAAGCAGCGGCCCCCGACTCGGCCACGTTTTGCAAATTTTTCAGCTTGGCCTGGGTGGAGGCCATACCAGGCACCCGGGCAAGCGCCTTGCGCCAGGCAGCGGCGGCCTCGGCGCTGCGGCCCAGCGCCTGCAGCACGTCGCCGAGCCGGTCGTGGGCGGCCGCATCGCTGGGCGACAGGGCCACGGCGGTTTGCAGGGGCAGCAGTGCCTCGGCAGCGCGGCCCTGCTGCAGCAGGGCCACACCGAGTGCGGTCCAGCCGGTATCAAAACGCGGCCACAGCAGCACCATGCTGCGGGCGGCCGGCTCGGCCTGTATGCCCTGCCCGGTGTTCACCAGCGCCAGCAGTGCATCGACATCCTGCCGGTGCGGCTGGCGGCGCAGGGCTGCGGCGCGGGCCTGGTCAGACCGGCTGCCCGCCAGCTCGCGCAGCAGCAGCTCGGCCATGCCGGCGGGTAAACCACGCGCCTGGCCTGCCGCAAACACGCTCTGGGCCTGTTCGCTCTGCCCGGCCTGCAACAGCGCGGCAATATAGCTCTGCCAGAGATGGGGGTGATCGGGCGTGCGGGCGTGGGCGGCCTGCAGCCAGCCCAGGCTGTCGGCCAGCGACGGCGGGGCGGCGGGGCGGTGGCGGGCAGCAGCCGTCATTGCAATCTCCCGACTACTATTACTTCAATAGCAAACAATTGAACAGGCGCGCCGGCTACCAGTTGATTTTGTATATAAAACAGCATAAAAACCGCTTAGCCGCGCTGAAAGTGTGCCAGCAGCTGCGCGGCCAGCAATTCGGGTTGTTCTTCGGGCACCAGGTGGCCCGCGTCGGCGATGGTGGCGGCGTGCAGATCGGTGCACACCACCTGGAGCGACTCGGCCGGCTCCAGGCCACGCCCCCGCGCCTCGGCCCGGGCGCCGCCCAGCGCCAGCACCGGCATGGAAAGCCGCCCGCCGCCGGCGTGGAAGGCCTGGTTGGCGGCGGCGTTGCGCGGAATGTTGCGGTACAGGTTGAAGCCGGACTGCATCACGCCGGGCTGGGCGTAGCTCTGCGCGTAATGGTCGATGTCGGCCTCGGTAATGGCTTCGCGGCGCCAGCAGTATTCGCGCAGGAACCAGCCCAGGTAGTCGCGCTCCCGCCCGGCAGTCAGGGCCTCGGGCAGATCGGGCGTCATGTGAAAAGCGTGGTGCCAGCGTTTGCCGCCCTGCGAAATGTCGGGGCCCAGACCGGGAATGGTGACGTCGATGATGCTCAGCGTGCGCACCGCGTCGGGGTGGGCGCGGGCCAGCGCAAAGGCGGTGGGGCCGCCCCAGTCGTGGCCCACCAGGTGAAAACGCTGCCAGCCCAAAGCGCGGGTGAGTTGCCAGAGGTCGTCGGCCAGCGTGGCGGAATCAAAGTCGGCAATCTGGTTGCTGGCGCGGCTGCTGTACCCCAGACCGCGCAGGTCGGGCGCCACCGCGGTGTGGCTGCCGGCCAAAAGCGGCAGCACCTGGCGCCATTCGTGGCTGGTTTGTGGCCAGCCGTGGACCAGCAGCACCGGGTCGCCCTGGCCCGCCTGCAGGTAGTGCATGCGGATGGTGGCCAGGTCGGCGTGGGCAGAGATGATGGGGTGGGTTGCAGGGGCCATGGGGCAATGTACCAAGGAAGGGACGCCTACTCCGCCAGCGCAGCCTCGGTACGCAGCCAGCGCACAAAATCCTGCGCGTCGGGATTGGCGTCGAAACGCGGGCCGGTGACGATGAAGTAGCCGCGCTGCGAAGCCGCGCCGCCGCGAAACGGCGCGACCAGCCGCTTCTCGCGCAGCAGGCCATTGAGCAGCGGCATGCGGCCAATGGCCACACCCTGGCCCGCTACGGCGGCGGCAATGGCATCGGCGTACTGCGTAAAACGCAGCGTGTTTTTCATTCGCAGCTCCGACAGGCCCATCACTGCAAACCACGGTGCCCAGTCCAGCGTCAGTCCCCGGCCGTGAGGCATATCGACCGCCAGCAGGGTGTGGTGGGCCAGGTCTGCGGGCTTTTTCAAAGGCAGCGCGGTATTGCGCAGCAACTGTGGCGCGCAGACCGGCATCACCGACTCCTCGAACAGCGGCGGGCCGATGCCGTCCTGGAGGGTACAAAAACGCAGCGCGACATCCACCTGGCTGCGCTCCAGGTCGAGCCGGTCCACCGTGGCAGAAATGCGCACGTCCACCTGCGGGTGGCTGGCGGTAAAGCGGGCCAGCCGGGGAATCAGCCAGAGCGAGGCCATGCCTGGCGTAGTGGTCATCGAGACCTGGCGCAGTGCGCTGCTGGCGCGCACGCGGGCGGTGGCGTCGCGCAGGCGCTCCAGGCAATCGACCACGGCCCGCTGCATCACGCGGCCGGCTTCGGTGAGGGCCAGCGCGCGGTGCCGGCGCTCGAACAGCGGCACGCCCAGGCCCGATTCAATCTGCTGGATCTGCCGGCTCACCGCCGACTGCGTGAGGAACAGCTCCTGCGCCGCCTGGGTGAAGCTCAGCGTACGGGCAGCGGCTTCGAAACTGCGCAGCAGGTCGAGCCGCGGCAGTTCAGCGCGGGGGATCGAGGCTGCAGCGCTTTTCGCATTCTCTGGAAGCATGCAATAGATTCCGAATGACCGTTTTCAATTGGCGAATGGTCGCAGTATATTCATTCGCATCAAGCATGCAAAAGGATACTGCCATGACCCATTCTTCTGACCACTTTGAACTCGGCATGCAGCGCGAAGCCATGTTCAGCGTGCCCGACGCCGCCGACCTGAAGATCGTCTGCCGCAGCGGCACGGTCTGGATCACGCTGGACGGCGACCTGCGCGACTTCGTGCTGGAAAAGTGCGAATCGTTCAGCACGCCCGACCACAAACGGGCGCTGATCTACGCCATGCAGCCCTCGTGTATTTCGATTGCCCACACGGCTGGTACGCCAGCGCGCGGCCTGCTGCTGGAGCAGATTAGCCACTGAACGCCGGGCAGGCATCAGCCCCGGCGGCGGAACAGCTTCTTGGCCAGCAACACGCCGCCCAGCACCAGCGCGCCAGCCACGATGCCCACCAGGGCGTCCAGCAGGGATGACACCAGGGTCTGACCCAGCCCACCCATGCCTTGCACCAGCGCTTCAATCGCGTGGTGCAAGGGCGGGAAGCCGTGCGTCAGAATGCCGCCGCCCACCAGAAACATGGCGGCCGTGCCGGCCACCGACAGCGCCTTCATCAGCCAGGGCGCGGTGGCCAGAATGGCTCGGCCCAGCCCCTGCGCCGCAGCGCTGGCCTGGCGGCTGAGGTAGAGCCCGGCGTCGTCGAGCTTGACGATGCCGGCCACCAGCCCGTACACCCCCACCGTCATGATGATGGAGATGCCGCTCAGCACCGAAAGCTGCGTTACAAAGGGCTGGGTGGCGACCGTGCCCAGGGTGATGGCAATGATCTCGGCCGACAGAATGAAATCGGTACGCACCGCGCCCTTGATCTTGTCTTTTTCCACCGCCACCAGGTCCACCGCAGGGTCGGCCAGCGCGGTCACCAGCTCCTCGTGGTGGGCGGCCTGCTCGGCCTTGCTGTGCATGAATTTGTGCGCGAGTTTTTCGAAGCCCTCATAGCAGAGGAAGGCGCCGCCCACCATCAGAAGCGGGGTGACCGCCCAGGGCGCAAACGCGCTGATGGCCAGCGCGGCGGGCACCAGAATCAGCTTGTTCAGCGCCGAGCCCTTGGCCACGGCCCAGACCACCGGCAGCTCGCGGTCGGCCTGCACGCCGGAGACCTGCTGTGCATTGAGCGCCAGGTCATCGCCCAGAACGCCTGCGGTTTTTTTGGCGGCAACCTTGGTCAGGACCGCCACATCGTCAAGAATGGTGGCAATGTCGTCGATCAGAGCAAGCAGGCTGGAGGCCATGGAAATTTCCCCGGAAACTGGTGTTGGTGCGCCGGATTGTTTCACGGTCTGTATTGCCCCCGCAGACTGGTGTTTCAGCGCGCCAGCCCATCTGCCATTGCTGCAAGCTGCGGAGGCGGCCGGCATCACGCTGCCCAGTTCGTGTCGCAACGGCACCTGCCGCACCTGCCTCTGCACCCTGCAGAGCGGGCAAATAGCCTACGGCATCGCCTGGCCGGGCCTGAGCGCCGAAGAAAAAGCCGAGGGGCTGGTGCTGCCCTGCGTGGCCTACCCGCTGTCGGACGTGGTGCTGCGCCAGCCGGCCGCCCGGCGCGCTGTGCCACCTGTGTCACGATAGGCGCATGCAGACTGTGTTGGCCCCCGCAAAGACCTTTGACGAAATGCTGGAGTTCCAGACCTTGCTGGACGCCGGCAGCGCGCATCTGGACATTCGCCAGGTCTGTGAAGCGCAGGGGCTGGGCCAGCGTTTTCCGGTTTACACCGCCGCCCTGGGTTCGCGCGACCCGCTGGCGCCTGCGGTGGGGTTTTTTGGCGGCATACACGGGCTGGAGCGCATTGGCAGCCAGGTAGTGCTGCACTACCTGCGGGCGCTGCTGGCACGGCTGGAGTGGGACGAATCGCTGCACCAGCAACTGCAGTCGGTGCGGCTGGTGTTCATGCCCATTGCCAACCCGGTGGGCATGTGGGCCGGCACCCGCGCCAACGGCAACGGGGTGGACCTGATGCGCAACGCGCCCCAAAACGCCGACAGCCGCGTGCCTTTTCTGGCCGGCGGCCAGCGTCTGGGCGCCTGGCTGCCGTGGTACTGCGGCAAGGCCGGCGCGCCGATGGAAACCGAAAGCGCGGCTCTTTTGAATGTGGTTGCCAGCGAGCTGGCCAACCGGCCGCTGAGTCTGGCGCTCGACTGCCATTCCGGCTACGGCTGGGGCGACAGCATCTGGTTTCCCTATGCCAAAACCCGCCAGTCCATGGGCCATTTGCCGGAGATGTACGCCCTCAAAACCATGCTCGACCAGTCGCAGCCGCACCATGGCTACAGCTTTGAGCCGCAGAGCCACCAGTATTTGCTGCATGGCGACCTCTGGGACCATGCCTACGACCAGACACCCGCCGGCAATGTATTTTTGCCAATGACGCTGGAGCTGGGCTCGTGGTTGTGGATACGCAAGAACCCTCGCCAGCTTTTTTCGCGGCATGGCATCTTCAACCCGACCAAGCCCCACCGCATCAAGCGGGTACTGCGGCGCCATGCCGGCCTGCTGGATTTTTTGACCCGCGCCGCCTTTGGCTCGGGCCGCTGGTTGCCGCTTTTGGAACGGCGCGAGCGGCTGCAGGCCTATGCAACCGAGTATTGGGCCCGGCCGCTGCCCGGCTGAAGCAGCTCAGGCAGCCTGCAGTTCCCACACGCCCGCGGGCGGCGCGTTGCGCCAGACGGTGGTGGTACGGGTCCAGCGCAAGCCGGCCGGCGCCACAAACGGGGCACGTGGCTGGTAGGTGAACTGCACCAGCTTGCGCAGCGGATTGGCCAGCAGAAAGGTGCAGATGCTTTCCACCGTTTCGCGCGCCACCGCCGGTGCCAGCGAGCGAAACGGCAGGCTGGACACCAGCACGCTGCGCTGCGGCACCCGACCCAGCGTATCGACCACGCTTTTGGCGGTATTCTGGCGCACGTCCAGGTGCGGGAAATTGCGCCGCAGCAAATGCGCCAGCCGGGGCTGCATTTCCACCGCAATCAGCGGTACGTCGGGCAGTTGGCGAATCAGTGCCTGGGTCACCGGGCCGGTGCCGGCCCCCAGTTCCACCACCAGTTCGGCCCCATGGGCGGCCTGTGCCATGGCGGTGGCCAGATAGCGGGAAGACGGCATGACGCAGCCGGTGGCCGCAGGATTTTTGAGCAGGGAAAGTAGCAGCGAGGCGGCCATGGGAAAAGCGCACTCCTTGTTGGATTTTTCAGCAGCTTAACTGCAACTGGCGAAAAAGCACGGACCGTGCCATTTTTTAACCGCACGCCCTGCTGTGGCGTCTGAAAACAAAACCGCCGGCGCCAGCAACGATAATGGTGCCGCTTTCGGGACGGGCAGCTTGCACTGCACCGCCCGCCCCCATAAAAACAGCAGCGCCTCGACCGCTCCGTGACCTCTGGATATGCCCCAAATCGACTCCTGGACAAACCGGCTCACCGGCCGACTGCAAACCGCAGGTGTGCTGGGGCAGGGGCCGGCATCGGCCACCGACCTGCTGCTGGTGCTGGGCTTGGCCGCGTGTTTTCCGCTGTATTTTGTGGCGCGGGGCTGGCTCAATGCCGCGCTGGTGCTGCTTTCTTTTTTCTGCCTGGTCCAGCTGCTGCGCCAGCCCGGGCACACCCGCGCGCTGCTGCAAGACCGGCGGGTGCAGTGGCTGCTGGTGGCGCTTGCCGCCCCCTTGCTGGCCGTACTGATGGCCCAGCTCGCCCACCAGGAGATGGTGCCGCGGGCCTTTGACTCGCCCCTGCGCCTGCTGATGAGTGCCAGCGTGCTTCTGTACCTGCTGCAGCGGCGCATCAATTTTGTGCCGCTGGCCGAGTGGGTGCTGCCGGTAGCGGTGCTGCTGTGCGCCGCCGCAATTTTTCTGCCGCCCGATGCCCACACCCATTTCTGGGGCACAGGCCGTTTTGCCACCTATTTTGTCGACCCGCTCACCCTGGGCCAGCACATCACGATTCTGGGATTCATGTGCCTGTTTCTGGTCCACGCCAGCGGCACCGACAGCCTGCGCCTGAAGTGGTTCAAGTACGCTGCCTTTATTGCCGCCATGCTGGTGGCCATAGGCACACAGTCGCGCAGCGCCTGGGCCATTGTGCCGGTGCTGCTTACCCTCTGGCTGGTGGGCGTGAAGCGCTACAACCGACCGCTGCAGATCGGTCTGGCGGTGGCTGCGGTGGCCGGACTGTGTCTGCTGCTGTATTTCACAACGTCCACCATCCGCCTGCGTGCTGATGAGGCAATTTTTGAATACGGCCAGTATTTCAGCGGCGCGCAGCGCGACAGCTCGCCGGGCATCCGGCTGTCGATGTGGCGCGCCAACTGGCTGCTGTTTCTGGAGAACCCGGCATTTGGCTGGGGCTACGCACACCCGGCGGAGCTGAACGCCAACCCCCGCATTGCCGCTTTTTCCACGCCGCTGTTCGAGTTCTGGTACACCCGGCACGGTGGCCACAATGAAATTCTCACCAGCATGATGCACACCGGCCTGCCCGGCCTGCTCTCGCGGCTGCTGTTGTTCATCGTGCCGCTGCTGCTGTTTGTGCAGGCTGCCCGCAGCCGCCTGCCGCAGCGCCGCATGGCCGGCTACCTGGGCCTGGCGCTGGTGCTGGGCTACATGATGGCCAGCATCAATACCGAAGTCTTCAACCTGATCTACATTGCGTCGTTTTACGGCCTGCTGCTGGCGGCGCTGGCAGCGACGGTGCTTTCCAAGGATGCCGAATGAGCCCGCTCGACTACGCCGTCACCTTTGCCTGCTACAACCAGGTCGACTACACCCGCCAGTGTGTGGACAGCCTGGTCAAACACGGTTTTGATCTGTCGCGGCTGGTGGTCGTGGACAACGGCTCGACCGACACCACCCGCAGCTACCTGCAGACCCTGCCGCTGGGCGGACGGATTTTTAACCAGGGCAACCTGGGCTGCGGCGTGGCCTGGAACCAGGGCGCACTGGCGCTGCAGGCCGAGTGGACGGTGGTGATGAACAACGACGTGCTGGTCTGCGCCGGCTGGCTCGACCAGATGGTCGCCAGTGCGCAAAAGCACGGCCTGAAGTTCGTCTGCCCGGCACTGGTGGAAGGCGAACTGGACTACGACTTTGACGCCTTCGCCAACGACGCCGGCCTGCGCATGCGCGATACCCTGCGCCC
>JAZKCX010000118.1:0-2089 GCA_040387875.1 Pseudomonadota bacterium
TTGGTCATGGTGGTGTCGTCTTCGTTGGTGATTTCGTCGAAGGTAAAACCGTACTGGAAACCCGAGCAGCCGCCGCCCTGCACAAAAACGCGCAGTTTCAACTCGGGATTGCCTTCTTCGGCGATCAAATCAGCAACCTTGGCCGCCGCGCTGTCGGTAAAAACAATCGGCGTGGGCATTTCGGTCTGGACGTCTTGCGCTACGGCACTCATGGGAATCTCCGGTAATCTGACTAAAATACTAAGCTATTCTATCCAACTGCGACCGCAGTAGGGATTTTCAAGCGCCACCGGCCTCCCCGCGGGCACGCCCGGCGCCCAGAAAATCACGTTTTCAACCGTTGTTGGCGGCCAAAGACAGCGCCGGCTGCTTTTCTTCCAGATCGCCCAGCGGCCGCAGCTTGCCGGCGATGGTGGCACCCTGGTGCATTTCCAGCGCGCGGTAGTTCACGTCGCCGTCAATCCGTGCCGTGGGCTGCAACTCCAGCAGTTCCGACGCGTTCACCTGCCCCGTCACCCTGCCGTTGATGATGACGTGGTCGGCATGGATCTCGCCGGTAACCACGGCGGTTTCCGAGATCACCAGAATGCTGGTGCGGCCCTCGATGGCCATCACGTTGCCGAAGACCTTGCCGTCAATGCGCAGGCCCTCGCCAAAGCTGATATGGCCCTGAATGGTGCTGTCGGCGGCGATCAGGCTTTTGATCGGTGGTTGTTTCTTGCGGTTGAACATGGGCTTGCCCTTGGCTGGTTTCATAACTTATCCGAGCTTGATGCTGTGCGAGGCCCGGGTCGTGCTGCCTTCGATGATTTTGACCGAAACGTTTTTTACCACGGCCTGCGCCGGCAGGTCCACCACGCCCTCGACCCGCCGGTACTGCTTGAAACCCAGCGCCTGGCTGCCATCGGGCAGGCCCATGGTCCAGGGTTTGCCGTTGAGCAGCCCCGACAGCGTGAGTTCGAGCTTGCCCTTGAACTCGGGTGCGTTGCGGGTGGGCTGCAGCACCAGCATCTGCCACTTGAGCTGCGCACCGCCACCCAGCACCTCGGCCTGCAGGCTGCGCACGCTGATGCTCTGGCCGGCCTCGGACGGAATGAGCTGTTCGAAAAAGCCCAGGTCGTCGCGCATGGCGCGGTTGTCGGCTTCGAGCTGCTTGATCTGCAACACCAGCTTTTCCTGCGCCACCCGCTCGGCCATCAGCAGGCTGCTGGAGGTGCTGCCCGACGCCAGCGCCTGGGCCCGCTCGGCCCGCAGTTGGGCAACCTCGGTGCGCAGTGACAGCAGCTCGTTTTCGCGGCCGCCGTCCAGCCCGGCAATGTGTTTTCCGAACTCAAACGCCCACAGGCTGATGGCCGCACAAAAACCCAGCGCCACCGCAAACGTCATCCAGCGCAGCGGCCACGGCAAGGCACTGCGCACCGACATGCGCGGTGCGCTGATGGTCAGACGGCGGCGGAGCAGGCGAAAACGCATGGGGCGAGGAAAAACATCCAGATCAGTGTAGGCCGGGCCTGTAAAGCACAAAGCCGCAGCAAGTTGCCTTGTTGCGGCTTTGTGGGGGCAAGCCCTTCGGGCTTAGCGTTTCGAGAACTGCTTGCGACGGCGGGCACCGTGCAGACCGACCTTCTTACGCTCGACTTCGCGCGCGTCACGCGTCACGAAACCGGCCTGGCTCAGCATGGGCTTGAGGGTAGCGTCCCAGTCGATCAGGGCGCGGGTAATGCCATGGCGGGTTGCGCCGGCCTGGCCCGATTCGCCACCACCGGCGACGTTGACCTGGATGTCGAAGGTTTCGACATGGTTGGTCAGCACCAGCGGCTGCTTGACGATCATGATCGAGGTCTGGCGACCGAAGAACTCAGCCACGTCCTTGCCATTGACACGGATCTGGCCCGAGCCTTTTTTGATGAACACGCGGGCGACGCTGGATTTGCGACGGCCGGTGCCATTGTTCCAATCACCAATCATGATGCGGCTCCCTTGATTTCCAGCACTTTGGGCTGTTGGGCGCTGTGCGGATGCTCTGCACCGCCGTACACCTTGAGTTTCTTGATCATGGCGTAGCCGAGCGGGCCCTTGGGCAGCATGC
>JAZKCX010000119.1:0-1598 GCA_040387875.1 Pseudomonadota bacterium
GGGCCCTGGAAGGTCTTGAGGTAAGCCACCGGAACGCGCATGTCTTCCAGCCGCAACGCCTTGACCGCCTTGAAGCCGAACACGTTGCCGATGATCGACGCCGTCATGTTGGCGATCGAGCCCGGCTCGAACAGGTCGAGGTCGTAGGCGATGTAGGCGAAGTACTGCTGCTCGGTCTTGGTGCCCGGGCCGGTGTTCGGCACCGGGTCGACGCGGTAGGCCTTGGCTCGGTAGAGCTCGCAGGCGGTCAGGCGGTCGGTCCAGACCACCGTCCAGGTGGCGGTAGAGGATTCGCCAGCGATGGCAGCGGCGCACTCGTCGGCCGGCACGCCTTCCTGCGGCGTCATGCGGAACATCGCGATCAGGTCGGTGTCCTTCGGCACGTAGTCGGGCTGCCAGTAGCCCATCTGCTTGTACTTGAGCACGCCCGAGGCGTAGCGCTTTTTGCCGTCGGTGATCTCGCTCTCTTGGGTCATCAAGGTTCTCCTGAAATCTGTAAAAAGAAAGGCTTGGTGTGCTGAGGTGACCCAATGTACAAATCCAAATAGATAAGGTAAATTCATAATTTATTTCATCTCACTTCAGCTTTAACTGAATGAAGAACGCCACTTTCCGCCAGCTCCGGGTCTTCAGCGAGGTTGCCAAACACCTGAGTTTCAGCAAGGCAGCGGCTGCGCTGCACCTCACGCCGCCGGCCGTGACCATGCAGGTGAAAGAGCTGGAAAACCATGTGGGCCTGCCGCTGTTCGAGCGCAGCGGCCGGGTGGTGGCGCTGACCACCGCCGGCGAATACATGCTGGTCTATGCGCGCAAGATGCTGGCCACGCTGAAAGACGCCGAGGACGCCGCGGCCCGCCTGCAGAAGCTGGAAATCGGCACGCTCACCATCGGCATGGTGAGCACCGCGCAGTACTTCCTGCCGCAGCTGATTGCGCAGTTCCAGCACGAACACCAAGGCATAGAAATCAAGCTGGCGGTGGGCAACCGCGAACAGCTGGTGTCCATGCTGCATGGCAACGAGGTGGACATTGCGGTGATGGGCCGCCCGCCCAAGGAACTGGCCACCCGCGCCGAGCCTTTTGCCGCCCATCCGCATGTGTTTGCTGCGCCGGTGGACCACCCGCTGCTGCGCGCAGAAAACCTCTCAGCCCAGTCGCTGCAACCCTATGGTCTTATCTCGCGCGAAACCGGCTCGGGCACGCGCGCGGCAATGGAGCGGTTTTTTCAGTCGGCCCGGGTGGAGCCGCGCATCGTGATGGAGATGACCAGCAACGAAATCGTCAAGCAGGCAGTGATGGCCGGCATGGGCCTGAGCTTTTTGTCGCTGCACACGCTGGGGCTAGAGCTGGACAGCCGGCTGATTGCAATGCTCGACGTGGAAGGCAGCCCGGTGGTGCGTTCATGGAATGTGGTGCACACCCTGTCCAAGCTGCTGGCGCCGCCGGCCGAGGCCTTTCGCTATTTCATTCTGGAGCGCGGCGAAGCCTATCTGGCAGAGCGGTTTGGCCGGCATGTGCGGCTGACGGAGCCGACGAAAACGCCGCCAGAAAAGACAAAGGGGTCAGCCCGCGTTACCGGCTGACCCCCGTCAATTTTTG
>JAZKCX010000120.1:0-6560 GCA_040387875.1 Pseudomonadota bacterium
ACCGACTTGGGCGTGAGTGCCAGCGACAGCAGCGTCAGGCCAATCAGGCCGGCGTCGCGCACCAGTCCGGGCAGGCCAACGTCGGTACCGAAAATATTGAAAACCACGGGCGATTTCCAGAAACCGCTGAGCAGCACCAGTCCCACCGCGCCGAGCAACAATACAAAATTGATGGCGCCGTCAAAGCCGAAGCGGCGCGTGTCGGGCGTGGGATCGACCGGCAGCACGCCCTCGCGCCGATAAAACCAGGTGTCCATCGCAAAAAACAGCACCAGCAAACTGCCCAGTAGGAACAGGGTTTCCGGAAAGATGTGCTGGGCCGTCCAGAAAAAATCCACACCCTTCAGAAAGCCCAGAAACAGCGGTGGGTCGCCCAGTGGCGTGAGCGAGCCGCCGATATTGGAGACGATGAAGATGAAGAAGATCACCACATGGGCCTTGTGTACCCGGTTGTCGTTGGCGCGTATCAGCGGGCGTATCAACAGCATCGACGCGCCGGTGGTTCCCATGAAGCTGGCCAGTACCGCACCCAGCGCCAGCAGGCCGGTATTGAGCGCCGGGCTGCCATGCAGGTTGCCGCGGATATGGATGCCGCCTGCGATGGTGAACAGCGCGGTGAGCAGCACGATGAAGGGGATGTATTCGGCCAGCAGTGCGTGAACCAAGCTGGTGCCCATCAGGGCCGGGCCGTACAGGGCGGCGAAGGGCAACACAAAGGCCAGACCCCAGGCGGCGGCCACCTTGCCGTAGTGGTGGTGCCAGAAGGCCGGCGCCAGCAGTGGCATCAGCGCAATCGACAACAGGATGCCGGCA
Source organism: Pseudomonadota bacterium (assembly GCA_040387875.1). Taxonomy (GTDB): domain Bacteria; phylum Pseudomonadota; class Gammaproteobacteria; order Burkholderiales; family Burkholderiaceae_C; genus PCRC01. The sequence goes on from JAZKCX010000120.1 coordinate 814, forward strand.
AAGGGAATGCCCCAGGCGACCGACAGGCGGCTGCCGTCCAGGTCGGCAGCCGAGGCAATGGCCGGCAGCGCCAGGGCCAGAAAAGGAAGTAGGCGCAGGGTGCGCATGCTTGGGTTTCCGGCGAGGCGCTGGTGCGCTGCGGTCAGTGCTTCTGGCTGTTGTGGGTGGTGGTCAGCAGCTTGTCTGTCCAGGCAATCGCCAGTGCGCTGAGCAGGAAGGTGATGTGGATGATGGTTTGCCACATCAGCACCTTTTCGTCGTAATTGGCCGCGCTGATGAAGGTTTTGAGCAGATGGATGGACGAGATGCCAATGATGGCGGTGGCCAGCTTGACCTTGAGCACCGAGGCGTTGACGTGGCTCAGCCACTCGGGCTGGTCGGGGTGGGTTTCCAGGTGCATGCGGCTGACAAAAGTCTCGTAGCCGCCCACGATCACCATGATCAGCAGATTGGAGATCATCACCACATCAATCAACGCCAGCACCACCAGCATGATGATGGTTTCATTCAGCGAGGTCACCGCGATGGTGGATTTGTAGCCAATGCTGGTCACCAGCGCCTGCAGCGCGGCCTGGCTGCCAAACACCGCCTCCAGCAGGTGTACCAGCTCCACCCAGAAGTGGAAAACATACACACCCTGGGCGGCAATCAGCCCCAGGTACAGCGGCAACTGCAGCCAGCGGCTGGCGAAGATGAAATTGGGCAGGGGGCGCAGGGGCGAGACTTTGGAAGCGATGGGGTCAGACATGGACTTTGGCCCTGTGCGAAGGAGCTGTTGTGGGAAGCGCCCGCATTGTAGGCGCGCGATAGGACACCATGGCAGCGCGCAGGGATGTAAGCTTGGAGCCAGTCAGTAGCTTGTAAGTACTAACCCTGACATTCTCGACAAAATTTACAACCATAGGAGACAGCAACCGTGAGCACTTCCTCGACTGCCATTGAGTCCACCCTCATTGAAAACCGCATCTTTGTGCCGACCGAGGCCACCGTCAAGGCGGCCCGCATTTCCGGCATGGACGCGTACAACGCCCTGTGCAAGGAAGCCGACACCAACCCCGATGCTTTCTGGAGCCGGCTGGCCAAGGAAAACCTGGCCTGGAAAAAGCCCTTCACCAAGGTGCTCGACGAGTCGAACGCGCCGTTCTACACCTGGTTTGAAGACGGCGAACTCAACGCCTCCTACAACTGCCTGGACCGCCACCTCGGCACGCCCACCGAAAACAAGACCGCCATCATTTTTGAAAGCGATGACGGCAAGGTGACCAACGTCACCTACAAAGAGCTGCACGCCAAGGTTTGCCAGCTGTCCAACGCGCTGCGCGGCATGGGCATTCAAAAGGGCGACCGGGTTCTGATTTATATGCCGATGACTGTGGAGGGTGTGGTGGCCATGCAGGCCTGCGCCCGCATTGGCGCCACCCACTCGGTGGTGTTTGGCGGCTTCTCGGCCAAGAGCGTGCAGGAGCGTATTCAGGACGCCGGCGCGGTGGCCGTGATTACCGCCAGCTACCAGTTGCGCGGCGGCAAGGAGCTGCCACTGAAAAGCATTATTGACGAAGCCATTGCGATGGGCGGCTGCGAGTCGATCAAGAACGTCATCGTTTACCAGCGCACCGCCACCGACTGCGCAATGCAGGCCGGCCGCGACAAGTTTCTGCACGACGTGGTGTTGAACCAGCCCGTGACCTGCGAACCCGAATTTGTAGGCGCCGAGCACCCGCTGTTCATCCTCTACACCTCGGGTTCCACCGGCAAGCCCAAGGGCGTACAGCACTCCACTGGCGGCTTTGTGCTGTGGGCCAAGCTGACGATGGACTGGACTTTTGACCTGCGTCCCGACGACATCTACTGGTGTACCGCCGACATCGGCTGGATCACCGGCCACAGCTACATTGCCTACGGCCCGTTGGCAGCAGGCGCCACCCAGGTGGTGTTTGAAGGCGTGCCCACCTTCCCGAACGCCGGCCGTTTCTGGCAGATGATCGAGAAGCACAAGGTCAGCATTTTTTACACCGCACCCACGGCCATCCGCTCGCTCATCAAGGCTGCCGAAGGCGACGAGAAAGTGCACCCCAAGAACTGGGACCTGACCAGCCTGCGCATCCTGGGTTCGGTGGGCGAGCCCATCAATCCCGAAGCCTGGATGTGGTACTACAAACACATCGGCGGCGAGCGCTGCCCGATTGTGGACACCTTCTGGCAGACCGAGACCGGCGGCCACATGATCACGCCGCTGCCGGGTGCCACGCCGCTGGTGCCGGGATCGTGTACGTTGCCATTGCCCGGCATTGCCATGGCCATCGTCGATGAAACCGGCAAGGACCTGCCCAATGGTTCGGGTGGCAACCTGGTCATCAAGCGCCCCTGGCCCAGCATGATCCGTACCATCTGGAACGACCCCGAGCGTTTCAAGAAGAGCTACTTCCCCGAGGAAATGGGCGGCACGATTTACCTTGCCGGCGACGGCGCGGTGCGCAACGAACAAAACGGCTACTTCCGCATCACCGGCCGCATTGACGACGTGCTGAACGTTTCGGGCCACCGCATGGGCACGATGGAAATCGAGTCGGCGCTGGTTTCCAAAAGCGACCTGGTGGCCGAAGCCGCCGTGGTGGGCCGTCCCGACGACCTGACCGGCGAAGCCATCGTGGCGTTTGTGGTGCTCAAGCGCTCGCGTCCCACCGGCGACGAAGCCAAGGCCATTGCCAAGGAACTGCGCGACTGGGTCGGCAAGGAAATTGGCCCGATCGCCAAGCCCAAGGACATCCGTTTTGGCGACAACCTGCCCAAGACCCGCAGCGGCAAAATCATGCGCCGCCTGCTGCGCGGCATTGCCAAGGGCGAGAAGATCACGCAGGACATCAGCACGCTGGAGAACCCGGCGATTCTGGACCAGCTCTCGGAAAACATCTGAGCCAGCGCGCCCGCGCGGCACTGGTTAGTATCAAGCCCCGCCGGCACACGCCGGCGGGGCTTTTTCTTTGACCATCGCAACCCATGATTTCAACGCTGCGGCGTGACCCCTTGCTGGCACTGTTGCTGCTGGCCCTGCTGGTGCTGGGCTCGCTGTCCCCGCTGCCGGTGGCCAGCTACCCGCTGCTGGTGGATTGGCCCACCATTGCTGCGCTGACGGGCTTGCTGCTGCTCACCAAGGGGGTGGAGCAAAGCGGCGGCCTGCAGCGTGCCGGCCACTGGCTGCTGGGGCGGGTGCGCACCGAGCGCGGCCTGGCGCTGGCGCTGGTGGCGGCGTCGGCCGGGCTGTCCACCGTGCTGACCAACGACGTGGCCCTGTTTGTGGTGGTGCCACTCACGCTGGGGGTGGCGCGCATCACGGCGGTGCCGCTGGTGCGGCTGGTGGTGTTTGAGGCGCTGGCGGTGAATGCCGGCTCAGCGCTCACGCCCATCGGCAATCCGCAGAACCTGTTTTTATGGCAGCAGTCGCACGGTGGTTTTCTGACCTTTACGCTGCACATGCTGCCGTTGGTGGCGTTGCTGGTGGTCTTGCTGCTGGCGCTGACCGCCTGCGCCTTTTCCAGCCGCGCCATGGTGGTGGTGCAGAGTGCACCGCCGCCGCTGGCTGACAAACGCCTGCTGTGGCTTGCGCTGGCGCTGTACCTGCCGTTTCTGGTGCTGGCCGACCTGCAACTGGTGTTGTGGGCACTGGCGGGCGTGGCACTGGTGCTGCTGTGGGCCCGCCCCCGGGTCTTTGTGCTGCTGGACTGGGGCCTGCTGCTGGTGTTTGTTTTGATGTTCATCGACCTGCGTCTTCTGGCCGGGCTGGAGCCTGTGCGTTCGCTGGTGGCGGGGGTAGGGCTGGGAGAGGCACAACGGCTGTACTGGGCCGGCATTGTGGCCTCGCAGTTCATCAGCAATGTGCCGGCCGCCATTGCGCTGGCCGAGTATTCCGACAACTGGCGCATGCTGGCCTGGGCGGTCAATATTGGCGGCTTTGGGCTGGCGCTGGGGTCGCTGGCCAACCTGATTGCGCTGCGCATGCTGGGCCAGGGCCGGGCCTGGCTGGTGTTTCATTGCTGGTCGCTGCCTTTTCTGCTGGTGTCGGCGGGGCTGGTGTATTTGCTGTGGCTGTGAGCAATGGCCCCCCGCAATGCGGGTGTTTGGCGTAGCGCGCGAGACTTGAAATTGCCGGAATGCCCCCCATCCTTGCAAGCAAAGGAAGCTCTTGGTGTCTGATTTAATTTCTGGCCTGGTTCGTTTTGTGCTGCGTGCGCTGCTGCTGTTGCTGGGCCTGGTGTTTTTTGCCAGCGTACTGGCCGCAGCCATGGTGCTGGTGTTGCTGGGCGCGCTGCGGGTGCTGTGGGCGCGCATTACTGGCAAGCCGATGCAGCCCTGGGGGTTCAGGGTCGATCCCCGGGCCCAGTGGAGCCGCTTTCATGCGGCCACCGGCCGCTGGTCGGGTGCTGCCCCGCCGCCGCCGGGTCGCGATCTGCACGATGTGGTGGATGTCGAAGTCAAACCGCCCAAGGTCGGCAGCGGCTCCTAAGGGCATTTTTGCGGCATTTAACCGGTATTTTTAGATGTTTTAAGCCTCGGGCCGGCGCGGATATTCAATAGTTTGCTATCTAATATGTAGTGTTTCGCCGCATGCCTCCGCGCGCCGTTTTTGCCGCCGCCAGCCCAAACCGGCTCGGCGCCTGGCCCATCGCGGCCTTGAACATGGCCGAAAACGCGCTGTCACTCGCGTAACCGCAGGCAGCCGCCACCTGGCTCACCGGCAGGCCTTTCACCAGCATGGGCAGCGCATGGGCCAGCAGCACCTGTTGGCGCCATTGCTGGTAGCTGGTGCCCAGTTCTTCGCGAAACAGCCGCGCCATGGTGCGTTCGCTGGCGCCGGTACCCGCCGCCCAGCCCGCCAGCGTGGCCTGCGCCGTGGGTGCATGCAGCACCGCTTCGCAGAGCGCGCGCAGGCGCCGGTCGCCGCTGTCCTGGCGCGGCAGCGGCACACCCAGCGCCTGCGTGTCGGCATGCACCAGATCGTCCAGCAGCAGTGTGGTCAGCGCCAGCATGCGCTGCGGTGCCTGGGCGTTGCGCGGCGCGTCGACCGCATGAATGAGTTCGCGCAGCAGCGGCGACACCACCAGCACGTGGCAACCCGTCCAGCCCGCAGGCGCAGCGCCGGCGTCGATGTACAGCGTGCACAGCTCGGCAGATTCCAGCACCGTGACGGCATGCCGGGCATTCGGCGGAATCCACAGTGCGCGGGACGGCGGCACGATGTAGGTGGCCTCGGAGCCGGTGGCGTGGCTCACCGTGACCTGAATCAGCCCGCTGGCGCAGTAGGCCAGTTGCGCCCAGGCGTGCTGGTGGGGCTCGATGTGGGTGTCCTGCTCCAGCGGGCGGGCGCGGCTGCGCACCGGGTGCGCGGACGTAGGTATGTAGGGGTCGACGTTGCCCAGGGGCAGGGTGACGCGGGCAGTTTTGCGTTTCATGGGAAGGGCGATGATTTGGCTGCAATTCGCAGATTCTTGGCCATTCGTCGCATTTCAGCGTGGCTGTGCGAACTTACCATCGAGGCATGAACACCGCAACCCTGTCCAACACCGGCGCCCTGCCGGCGGGCGCTGTACCACTCAAGCAGGACGCCACCATCATTGGGCTGGTGGGCCTGGCCCATGCCAGTTCGCACTTTGCGCACCTGTTGCTGCCGCTGTTGTTTCCGGTGTTCATGAAGGAGTTCGGCCTGAGCTTCTCGCAACTGGGCCTGCTGATGACCATCTTTTTTGTGGTCT
>JAZKCX010000120.1:6660-14149 GCA_040387875.1 Pseudomonadota bacterium
TTCGGCCTGAGCTTCTCGCAACTGGGCCTGCTGATGACCATCTTTTTTGTGGTCTCCGGCCTGGGCCAGGCCTCGGCCGGTTTTGTGGTCGACCGTTTTGGCGCGCGGCCAGTGTTGCTGGCCTCTATGGGTATCTTTGCGCTGTCGTGCCTGGCGGCGTCCATGGTGACCGGCTACGTGGGCTTGATGGCGGTGGCCGCGCTGGCCGGGCTGGGCAATGCACCGCTGCATCCGGCCGATTTCACCATCCTCAACCAGCGCGTTTCGGCGCCGCGGCTGGGCCATGCCTTCAGCGCGCACGGCCTCACAGGCAACCTGGGCTGGGCAGTGGCACCGGTGTTTTTTGCGGGTGTCGGCGCATTGACGAACTGGCGCACGGCCTATCTGGTAGCGGCGCTGCTGTACGTAGGCGTGCTGGCGCTGCTGTATCTGCAGCGCGACAAGCTGCGCACCGACGCGGTAGTGCGCCAGCCCCATGCCAAGGCCGGCGACAGCGTGGCCTTCATGAAGCTGCCAGTGGTCTGGTGGTGCTTCAGCTTTTTTCTGCTGTCCACCATGACACTGGCGGTAATCCAGAGTTTCTCGGTGTCGCTGCTTCAGGCCATGCACGGGGTGGGTTTTGAGGCGGCCACGCTCACACTGACCGGCTATATGCTGAGTGGCGCCATGGGCATGCTGGTGGGCGGCTTTATTGCCGGCCGTGTGGTGCACAGCGACCGGGTGGTGGCTGGCTGCATGGCGGTAGGTGCACTGCTGCTGGCGCTGTGCGGCACCGGCCTTTTGGGCGGCACCGCCACCATGCTGGTGCTGGCCGCCACCGGCTTTGCGGTGGGCATTGGCGGGCCCTCGCGCGACATGATGATCAAGCGCGCCACGCCGGCGGGCGCTACCGGCCGTGTTTACGGTCTGGTGTATTCGGGGCTGGATGTGGGCTTTGCGATTTCGCCGGTGGTGTTTGGCGTTTTCATGGACCGCGGCTGGTATGGCGCCACGCTGGTGGGCTCGGCTGCGGTGCTGCTGCTCAGCGTGGTGGCAGCGCTGGGTGTGGGCCTGCGCACCCGCAAGGCCTGAGCAGCGCTCTTCAACGGATTCGCCAAAACAAAAGGCCGGCTTGCGCCGGCCCTTTGAGCACTACACGGGAGCAGATTACTTGACGTGCTTGCCGATCAGGCCAGCCATCTCGAACATCGACACCTGGGCCTTGCCGAAGACTTCCTTCAGCTTGGCATCGGCATTGACCATGCGCTTGTTGATCTTGTCCTGCAGGTTGTTTTTCTTGATGTAAACCCAGAGCTTGCTGACAATCTCGGTACGCGGAATGGCCTTGTCGCCAATCACTGCAGCCAGGGCGGCGCTGGGGGTCAGCGCTTTCATGAATGCGGCATTGGGAGTGCGCTTTTTGGCGGGTGCGGCTTTCTTTGCAGGAGCCTTTTTCGCCGGTGCGGCCTTCTTTGCGGGCGCTGCTTTTTTCGCAGGTGCCGCTTTCTTTGCCGGGGCTGCCTTCTTTGCAGGAGCCGCTTTCTTCGCAGGCGCCGCCTTTTTGGCCGGAGCCGCCTTCTTTGCCGGTGCAGCCTTTTTAGCGGGCGCTTTTTTTGCCGGTGCTTTTTTCGCAGTTGCCATGATTGATTTTCCTTCTAGAAGTTGATTAATCACCAGCGAAAAACTGCTTCTCCACTGGCAAAGCGGATGCTACTGGAGAAACACCCCGTCTCCAAGGGAGAAAATGGTTTTTCCCTCTGAGGCGTTGCAGATTTGCCTCTGAAAACAGCGAAAAGCCGTCGCAGAGGTGTTGCAAAGGGTAAAGCGGGCGTTTTTCAGAGGAGAGCGCACTCGCGCCCCGGCCGCAGTGCATGGCGATAATTCACCCTGCATGCAGGCGCCGCCAGAGCGCTCTGCGTGACCTGTTTACTTCCACGAAAGCCCGATGCCATGAGCAGCTTTGCCACCTGTGACCTTTGCGACGCCCACAAAAACGACAGCAGCGGCGACTTCCGCGTGTTGCCGCCGGTGTTCCGCGACTTCGGCGCCGTGCGCAAATTCCATGGGCCAGTGGTGACGGTGAAGTGTTTCGAAGACAACTCGCTGGTCAAGGCGCTGGTGGATTCCCCTGGCTACGACGAAACGCCCGCCGGCCGCGTGGCCAAGGTGCTGGTGGTGGACGGTGGCGGCTCGCTGCGCCGGGCGCTGCTCGGTGGCAATCTCGGTGCGGCTGCAGCAAAAAATGGCTGGGCCGGCGTGGTGATCGACGGCTGCGTGCGCGATGTGGCCGAGCTGGCGGTGCAGCAGGTCGGCCTGCGCGCGCTGGCACCCATGCCGCTGCCCACCGAGAAACGCAACGAAGGCCAGCGCGATGTGGCAGTGCAGATCCAGGGCGTCTGGGTGCGGCCCGGCGACTGGCTGTATGCCGACGAAGACGGCATTGTTGTGCATTCCTCGGCGCTGGTCTGATGCCGCAGGTGCCCGCGCGCTACGTTTTCGTCTACGGCACGCTGCGCCGCGGCGACGACAACGACATCAACCTGCGCCAGCCGTTGCCGGTGTTTGTGGGTGAGGCGCGTGTGGCCGGCACGCTGTACCACCTGGGCGGCTATCCCGGCTTGGTGCTGGGCGGCAACGGTTGGGTGGTGGGCGAGGTGTACGCCATCACCGAAGCGCTGGAGCGCGACCTGGATGCGCTGGAGGCGGTGTATCCGCAGCAGACCGACGAATACGCCAAACGCGAGATTGCGGTAAGCGTGGCCGGTCGCAGCCTGAACTGCCTGGTCTACGAAATCAATCCGCACTACATCGCCCATGCACCACCAATTGCCTGCGGCGACTGGGTCAAGGGGCGCCGCGGGTAACCAGTTCACCGCGCGGGCCGTGGAATTTCGCAATCCGCAGTTTGCACTTCGCATGGTGGAAAATACATTTGCTGCAGCGCAAAATTATTTCTTGATATGAGAGATGAAATTTTGTATCGCGACACGATAATCGCAAGTCCTTGATTTCATTGCCTTAAAATATTGTCTTCTATAAGACATAAGAGCTTTACAAGGTCTTATACAAGACTTAAAGTCGAAGCATCGGCAAGGCATTTGCTTGTGCTTTGCAGAACCGTTTTCCCTTTCAATCAACGCATGGAGTGAACATGACCCAACTGACCCGCGAACAGCAAATCGCCGCCCTGGAAAAAGACTGGGCTACCAACCCCCGCTGGAAGGGCGTCAAGCGCGGTTACTCCGCTGCCGACGTCGTGCGCCTGCGCGGCAGCCTGCAGCCCGAGTACACGCTGGCCAAGCGCGGCGCCGAGACGCTGTGGAACAAGGTCAACGGCGGCGCCAAGAAGGGCTATGTGAACGCCTTCGGCGCCATCACTGCCGGCCAGGCCATGCAGCAGGCCAAGGCCGGTCTGGAAGCCGTGTACCTGTCGGGCTGGCAAGTCGCCGCCGACGGCAACACGTCGGAAACCATGTACCCAGACCAGTCGCTGTACGCCTACGACTCGGTGCCCACCATGGTGCGCCGCATCAACAACACTTTCAAGCGTGCGGACGAGATCCAGTGGTCGCGCGGCATTGGCCCTGGCGACAAGGAGTTCGTTGACTATTTCCTGCCCATCGTGGCCGACGCAGAAGCCGGTTTCGGCGGCGTGTTGAACGCGTTTGAGCTGATGAAGAACATGATTGCCTCCGGCGCTGCCGGCGTGCACTTCGAAGACCAGCTGGCTGCCGTGAAAAAGTGCGGTCACATGGGTGGCAAGGTGCTGGTGCCTACGCAGGAAGCCTGCGAGAAGCTGATCTCGGCCCGTTTCGCCGCCGACGTGATGGGTGTCTCCACCATCGTGCTGGCCCGTACCGATGCCGAAGCTGCCAACCTGATCACCTCCGACCACGACGCCAACGACAAGCCTTTCCTGACCGGCGAGCGCACGCAAGAAGGCTTCTACCGCGTCAAGAACGGCCTCGAGCAGTCGATCAGCCGTGGTGTCGCCTACGCTCCCTACGCCGACCTGGTGTGGTGCGAAACCGGCGTGCCCGACATCGGCTTTGCCCGTGAATTCGCGCAGGCCGTGCACGCTGCCGTTCCCGGCAAGCTGCTGTCGTACAACTGCTCGCCATCGTTCAACTGGAAGAAGAACCTCAACGACAGCCAGATTGCCACCTTCCAGGAAGACCTGTCGGCGCTGGGCTACAAGTACCAGTTCATCACGCTGGCCGGTATCCACATCAACTGGTACAACACCTTCCAGTTTGCCAATGCCTATGCCAACGGCGAAGGCATGAAGCACTACGTCAACATGGTGCAGGAGCCCGAATTTGCAGCGCGCGACAAGGGCTACACCTTTGTGTCGCACCAGCAGGAAGTCGGCGCAGGTTACTTCGACGACGTCACCACGGTCATCCAGGGCGGCTCCTCCAGCGTCAAGGCGCTGACCGGCTCGACCGAAGAAGAGCAGTTCCACTGAGCAGCCTGTCAGCCTGTGGCATAATTTAAGGCTGACTTTACGGGCGGTTAGCTCAGCGGTAGAGCACTGCCTTCACACGGCAGGGGTCGCAGGTTCGAACCCTGCACCGCCCACCAAAACCTGAGGGGTCCACATGCAAATGCGGGCCCCTTTTGTTTTTGCACACCAAGGGCACCATGATCCAGATAACGCTTCCTGACGGTTCGCAACGAGAATTTCCCGGCCCGCTAACGGTGGCCGAGGTGGCCGCGTCCATTGGTACCGGTCTGGCCAAGGCCGCGCTGGCCGGCAAGGTCGAAGGCAAGGTGGTGGACACCAGCTATCGCATCACTACAAACACCGCGCTGTCCATCATCACCGCCAAGGATGCCGAAGGCCTGGACGTGATCCGCCACTCCACAGCGCACCTCTTGGCCTATGCGGTGAAGGAGTTGTTTCCGGAAGCACAGGTCACGATTGGCCCCGTGATTGAAAACGGCTTTTTCTACGACTTCTCGTACAAGCGACCGTTCACGCCCGACGATCTGGTGGCCATCGAAAAGCGCATGACGGCGCTGGCCGCCAAGGACGAGCCGGTGCAGCGCCGGGTCTTGCCGCGCGACGAAGCCGTGGCGCATTTCAAGGCCATCGGCGAGCATTACAAGGCCGAGATCATTGCCAGCATTCCGTCGGATGAAGACGTATCGCTGTACAGCGAAGGAGCCTTTGAAGACCTGTGCCGCGGCCCGCACGTTCCCAGCACCGGCAAGCTCAAACACTTCAAGCTGATGAAGGTGGCCGGTGCGTACTGGCGTGGCGACCACCGCAACGAGATGCTGCAGCGCATCTACGGCACGGCCTGGGCCACCAAGGACGAGCTGCAGCAGCACCTGACCATGCTGGAAGAGGCCGAGAAGCGTGACCACCGCAAGCTGGGCCGCGAGCTGGACCTGTTCCACATCGACGACCACGCCCCCGGCCTGGTGTTCTGGCACCCCAAGGGCTGGACAGTGTGGCAGGGCGTGGAGCAGTACATGCGCGCGATCTACCGCGACAACGGCTACCAGGAAGTGAAGGGCCCGCAGGTCATCGACAAGAGCCTGTGGGAAAAAACCGGCCACTGGGACAAGTACCGCGAGAACATGTTTACCACCGAATCGGAAAAGCGCGAATACGCGCTCAAACCGATGAACTGCCCCGGCCACATCCTGATCTACAAGCAGGGCATCAAGAGCTACCGCGACCTGCCGCTGCGCTACGGCGAATTCGGCCAGTGCCACCGCAACGAGCCTTCGGGTGGCCTGCACGGCATCATGCGGGTGCGCGGCTTTACCCAAGATGACGGCCACATTTTCTGTACCGAAGACCAGATTCTGGAAGAGTGCGTCAACTTCACCACGCTGCTGCAGTCGGTCTACAAGGACTTCGGTTTCAGCAACATCATCTACAAGATCGCCACCCGGCCGGCAGCGCGCATTGGCTCGGACGAAATCTGGGACAAGGCCGAGCACGCCTGCGAAGAAGCGCTCAAGCGCTCGGGCTGCGACTACATCATCTCGCCGGGCGACGGCGCCTTCTATGGCCCCAAGATCGAATACACGCTGAAAGATGCGATTGGCCGGCAGTGGCAGTGCGGCACCATCCAGATCGATTTCTCGATGCCGGAGCGGCTGGATGCCGAATATGTTGGCGAAGACGGCGCCCGGCACCGGCCGGTCATGCTGCACCGGGCCATCGTCGGCAGCCTGGAGCGTTTCATCGGCATTCTCATCGAGGAACATGCTGGCGCGCTGCCCACCTGGCTGGCGCCGGTGCAGGTGGCGGTGCTCAATATCACCGATGCACAGGCCGATTACTGTCGCGAAATAGCCAAAACGCTGCAAAATCAAGGGCTTAGGGTCAATCTGGACCTGCGCAACGAGAAGATTACGTATAAAATACGGGAGCATTCAATGCAGAAGCTTCCGTATATCCTCGTCGTAGGCGACAAGGAAAAGGCAGCAGGCGCCGTTGCTGTGCGCGCCCGGGGCAACATTGACCTCGGTGTGGTGTCTCTTGATGCGTTCACGCAAAAAATCAACGACGACATCGCTAACAAAAGCTGATTTTTAACCAAATTAGGCTGTTGCCAGCGCGGATAGTGCGGTAGACGCTACGGTTTTCGTAGCAAATGTAAAAAGGATTTTTGCCATCGCTACTGAATTTCGTGATCGCCGTCACCGCGAAGAGCGTAAACACCGCCTGAACCGTGAAATCATGGCCCCCGAGGTCCGCCTCGCTGGCCCGGAGAACGAGCCCCTGGGCGTGGTCAGCATCATGGAGGCGCTGCGCATGGCCGGCGAGCTTGATGTGGACTTGGTCGAGACAGTGGCTACGGCGAACCCGCCGGTCTGTCGTTTGATGGACTACGGGAAATTCAAGTACCAGGAGCAGAAGAAGGCGGCCGAGGCGAAAGCCAAGCAAACCGTCATCGAGATCAAGGAAATCAAGTTCCGTCCCGGTACCGACGATGGCGACTACAACATCAAGATGCGCAACATCCGGCGCTTTTTGGAAGAAGGCGACAAGTGCAAGATCACGCTGCGGTTCCGCGGTCGCGAAATCACGCACCAGGAACTGGGCATGGCCTTGCTGAACCGGATTCGCGATGAGCTGGCAGACATCATCGTCGTCGAGCAGTTTCCCAAGCTCGAAGGGCGCCAGATGATCATGATGATTGCACCGGGCAAGAAGAAGCCCGCACCCAAGCCGGCAGCACCGGCGGGTACGCCGGCAGCGACGGTGCAGAGCTAGAGAATTTGCGGCGCTGAAAGGCGCTGCATCCGTGGCGGTTGAAACATCGCCACACAAGTGGAAGATCGACAGGTCGCCACAAAAAGTGGCTCGGGGCTAACAAGGCTGCAGCAGTTTGCAGACGCCTCACGAGCACAATGTAAAAGGAGCATTCAATGCCCAAAATGAAGACCAAGAGCAGCGCGAAAAAGCGTTTTCGCGTTCGTCCAGGGGGTACCGTCAAGCGCGGTCAAGCCTTCAAGCGTCACATCCTGACCAAGAAGACCACCA
>JAZKCX010000121.1:0-9991 GCA_040387875.1 Pseudomonadota bacterium
CACTGGCAGGCCGTTGCCATTGCGGCTTGCGAGCAGTGCGGCCGCAACCGGGTGCCGCTGGTGCATGCGCCGATCACTTTCAACGATTGGGCCAAGGCCCTGAAAGCCGCGCCAGCCGAAACACTGCGCCTGCTGCTCAGCCTGCGCGAGGCCACCCAGCCGCTGCACACCGCTGCCGCTGCGGGCGGCGCCGTGTTGTTTCTCTCCGGCCCCGAAGGCGGCCTGAGTCCGGCAGAAGAAGACGCGGCACTGGCCGGCGGTTTTGCGCCGGTCACATTGGGCAGCCGCGTGCTGCGCGCGGAAACCGCACCACTGGCCGCGTTGGCCGCGCTGACACTGGCATGAACAGAAACTTGTGGCTGCTGGCCGTCGCACAGGGACTTTTTCTCACCAACAACGTCACCTTCATCGCCATCAACGGCCTCGTGGGCCTGGCGCTGGCGCCCAAAGGCTGGATGGCCACGCTGCCGGTGATGGGCTATGTGGTGGGCGGTGCGCTCAGCACCGCGCTGGTGGCGCGTACGCAGGCGCTGTGGGGCCGCAAGACTTCGTTTCAGCTCGGGCTGCTGGTGGCCATGGGCTCCGCGCTGCTGTGCGCCTATGCCGCCATCAGCCGCAATTTCTGGCTGCTGTGTTTTGCCACCGTGGTGGCCGGCTACTACAACGCCAACGCCCAGCTCTACCGTTTTGCCGCCGCCGAACTGGCCGCTGCGGCCTGGCGCGAAAAAGCCGTGTCGCTGGTGATGGCCGGTGGTCTGCTGGGTGCGGTGCTGGGGCCGAATCTGGCGGCGCGCACCCGCACGTTGATGGACATGCCCTTTGCCGGCGCCTACCTTGCGCTGGCCGGGGTGGCGCTTCTGGCCATGGCGGTGCTGGCCTTTATTCACTTTCCGCCCGCGCCCGTTAAGGTCAAAGGCCAAGAAGGCCGGCCGCTTTCAGAGATCATGCGCCAGCCGGTGTTCATCGTTGCCGCAGCAGCGGGTGCGCTCGGCTATGGCGTGATGAACCTGCTGATGGCGTCTACCCCCATTGCCATGCAGCAGTGTGGCCTGCCGTTTTCCGATGCGGCGCTGGTGCTGGAGTGGCATGTGATTGGCATGTTTGCGCCCGGCTTTTTTACCGGGCATCTGATCAAGCGCTTTGGCGTGCTCACCATCATGGGCGTGGGCGTTTTTCTTAATCTCATCTGCATTGCGGTGGCGCTGTCGGGCGTGGATTTGATGCAGTTTCTGCTGGCGCTGTTTGCGCTGGGCGTGGGCTGGAATTTCCTGTTCACCGGCAGCACCACGCTGGCGCTGTCGGCCTACCGCCCCGAGGAGCGCGACCGGGCCCAGGGCGCGCTGAATTTCTGCGTGTTTGCCACGCTGGCGCTCAGCTCGTTTGCCTCGGGTGTGCTGGTCACCACCCAGGGCTGGACGCTCCTGAACATCGGCTCGATTGCGCCAGTCGTTCTGACGGGCGCGGCTTTGTTGTGGCTGGCGCGCCGGCAGCGTCACCCTGCTGCGCTATAAAGAAAGCCTCAGCAACTTTGCACGGGAGAGAGCCATGGGTTTGTTCGATTCAGTGGTGGGCGCGGCCATGGGCCAGATGCAGCAGCAGGGTGGTCTGGCCAGCGTGCTGGGCGGGCTCTTGTCCAACGACGGCGCGCAGGGCGGTCTGGGTGGTCTGACGGAAAAATTCAACCAGGCTGGCATGGGCGATGTCATTCGTTCGTGGATTGGCAACGGCCAGAACCTGCCGATCTCGGCCGAGCAGTTGCAATCGGTGCTGGGCAGCGACACGGTGCGCCAGATTGCGGCGCAGTTGGGTGTGGACCCGCAGCAGGCGGCGGCGCAACTGGCCGGCTTGCTGCCGGGGGTGGTGGATCAGCTCACGCCGCAGGGTGCGGCGCCAGCCGACGGCCTGGGCAGCGGTGGCGATCTGTTCAGCATGCTGGGCGGTTTGCTTAGAAAGTAATAGCAATAAAATAAGCAGTGGCGCCGGCTACGAGCACTTTTTACTCGGTTTTTGCGGGAAAGTGGATGTTCAGCCACTGCCGCAGCTCGCCCAGCACCGGCGCGCGGTCGTGGTCGTTGAAGATCTCATGGAAATGCTGCTCAAAACAGCGCGCCCGCAGCACATCGCGCGGGGCAGCGGCCACAAATTCGCGGCTGCCGGCGGGGTTGACCAGCTTGTCGGCGCCGGCGTACATCAACAGCGTGCGCTGTTTCCAGTGGGGCGCGCAGGCCAGCGTGGCCGGGCCTGCGTCGGCAATGAATTGCGCCAGCCGCACACCAATGCGGTTGTGCACCAGCGGGTCAGCCTTGTAGTCGGCCACCACCCGCGGGTCGCGCGCCAGGTACTTGGGCTGCAGGCCGTTGCCCACCCGCAGGTTGGGCGCCATGCGCGGCAGCCAGCGCAGCAGCCATTTCTGGAAATCGCTCAGCCCGGCGTCCAGCGCGGGCGACGACAGCACCAGCCCGGCGATGGGCCGCATCTGCAGCGATACAAAACGCGCCGCCACCAGTCCGCCCAGGCTGTGGCCCAGCACCAGAACGGGCGGTACGCTGCCATCGCGCTGCACGTAGCGCACGGGAATGGAATCGACCACGTCGGCCAGATCGTCCAGCAGCCGGGTGGCAAAGGGCAGCGCGCCACGTTTGCCGCTCGATTCACCGTGGCCACACTGGTCGTAGCCGCGCACCGCAAAACCCCAGGCATTGAGCTGCGCCGCCAGCAGGCCGTAGCGGCCCATGTGTTCGCCCAGGCCATGCACCAGCACCACGACGCCGCGCGGGCGGCCAGGCGGCAGCCAGTCGTAAACCGCCAGGTTTTCGCCGTCTACAGCAGTAAGGGGAGAAAGAACAGCACCCATGGGGCCCGACTATGCTTTCTGGCACGGCCTTTGGCAATAAGACAAACGGCCAATTAGCGTGCCATCTCTTGCCATGGCGCCCCCTAGACGGCTGTGGTCTGGCCTGCCTGCGCAATCACTTGCGCCACCGCCGCCGTGAGCTTTTTGGCGTAGGGCACATGCAGAAACTCGTTCGGCCCGTGGGCGTTGCTGCGGGGGCCGAGCACACCGCAGACCATCATCTGCGCCTTCGGAAAGCCCTGGCTCAGCATGTTCATCAGAGGAATCGTGCCGCCCTGGCCAATGGTGCCGCAGGGCGCGCCAAAGTGGGCAAGTGATGCATCGTTCAGCGCCTTCTCAAACCACGGGGCGGTGCTGGGGGCGTTCCAGCCGGTCGCGCCACCGCCGCCCTCGAACGTGACCTTGGCCTGGTAGGGCGCGTTGTCTTCGAGCAGGGTTTTGAGCTGCTGCACTGCCTGCGCCGCGTCCACCAGCGGCGGCAGCCGCAGCGACAGCTTGAAGGCGGTGTAGGGCCGCAGCACATTGCCGGCGTCCTTGAACGCCGGCAGGCCTTCGGCGCCGGTCACGCTCAGCGTGGGGCGCCAGGTGCGGTTGAGCAGCGCCTCGACCGGGTCGGTGGTGGTGGGCAGGGTGAATGCGGTGGAGCCGCCGCAGTCGTAATGCGCCCACGGAAAACGCTTGTGGAGTTCATCGCCCAGAATCGCCGCCGTGGCCTGTGCCTGCGCCAGCCGCTCGGCCGGCACCTCGCAGTGAAAACTGGCCGGCAGCAGGCGGCCGGTGGCGCTGTCTTCCAGCCGGTCCAGCACCTGGCGCATGATGCGAAAGCTCGACGGCACCACGCCCGACGCATCGCCGGAATGCACGCCCTCGGTCAGCACCTCGACCTTGAGCACGCCGCCGGCCAGGCCGCGCAACGAGGTGGTGAGCCAGAGCTGGTCGTAGTTGCCGGCGCCGGAATCAAGGCACACCACCAGGCCCACCTCACCCAGCCGTGTGCGCAAGGCATCAACGTAAGGTAGCAGGTCATACGAGCCGCTTTCCTCACACGTTTCGATCAGACCGACGATCCGCGGGTGCGGCTTGTTCTGGGCTTTCAGCGCCTGCACCGCGGCGATGCTGGCGTAGACCGCATAGCCATCGTCGGCGCTGCCGCGGCCGTACAACTTGCCGTCTTCGTATTTGGGCGTCCACGGGCCGAGGTCGTTGCGCCAGCCGGTAAATTCGGGTTGCTTGTCCAGATGGCCGTACATAAGCACTGTTTCGGTGGCGTCTGAACGGGTGGCTGGAATCTCAAAAAACAGCACCGGTGTGCGGTTGCCCAGCCGCACGATCTCCAGCGTGAGGCCCGGCACCCTCTGCGCTTCTATCCAGCTTGCTGCATTGCGCACCACCGTCTCGATGTAGCCATGCTGCGCCCAGTCGGCATCAAAACCCGGTGACTTGGCGGGGATAGCAATGTAGTCGGTAATCTGGCGCACGATGTCGCCGTCCCACTGGCGGCTGACGTCGGCCAGCACGCGGGCGGTGTCCAGCGCCCCGGCGGGCATTTCTTTGTGCAAAGGGGCGTTCATGGCATGTCTCCGGCAGTGTCCATTCGCCACTGTAGCCGCGTCTGCGTTGGCAGGGGCGCCCCGGTTGCCAAAACCCGGAATTCGCCAGACACTTTGCAGGCCAAGGAGCTGCCATGAACACACTGGTCCACCCGTCCACCGTCGCTGCTGACGCGCCCACCCTTCCAGCAATGGCCCGGCGCAGCACCGCCACGCCCTGGCGGGCAGTGGGCTGGTATGCGGGTATCGTGCTGGCCAGCGTGTTCGGTGCGCTGGTGGCTGCCGCGGTGGCCCAGCCCACCCCGCACCTGGTGGCCGATACCGAACTGGCCTGGCTGCTGCGCGGCATGGGGTTGATCAAGGCCAGCATGGTGGTGGCGGCGCTGGGTGTGCTGGCGGTGCGGCTGCGCTGGCCGCTGCCGGGCACCTGGGCTGCGGGTTACGGTGTTTGTATGGCGCTGCTGGCGGCGTCCACCGTGCTGATCTGGCAACTGAGCTGGATTGCGCTGGCGGCAGCGGTTTTCCACCTTGCCGGCTTTGTGCTGCTGGTGCTGGCCTGGCGCGACGGCTCGGGACTGTGGGAGAGCCACCGCCAACAGCGCCGCGCAGCTTCGCCTTGATCATGCGGCCGCTGCTCAAGTGCCTGCACCAGCTCGGCGTGATCGGCTTTATGGGCGCGCTGGCCGCGCAACTGCTGCTGGTGCTGGCTGCGGGTGACGCCGCCTTGCAACTGCCCTGGCGGCAGGCGGCAGCCACCATCAGCGGCTGGCTGGTAATGCCCGCCCTGCTGCTGGCCATTCTTACCGGCATGCTGCTGATGATGGCGCACCCGCCGTTTATTGCCGCGCGTTGGGTCTGGGCCAAGGCGCTGTTGGGCATGGTGGTGGGGGCGGTGCTGTTTTTCGGCGTGCAGACCGCAGTGACCCAGGCCCTGCAGCTTGCCGGCGCACCGCCAGCATCGGCCAATGCCGCGCTGCTGCAGCAGGCGCTGCGCACCGAATGGGCGGGTGGCTGGATTGCCATGGCGGTATCGCTTGCTGCCGTGGCCTTGGCGGTTTGGCGGCCCCGCCTGGCAGCGCCGGGACAAAACCCCGACGCCGACTGAAGCCTTAGCGGCGCGGCAGTTTGTACTGGCCCGGTGCGTGGCCACGCACCGGGCCGGGTGGGCGCAGGGCCTCGTGTTTGGTGGCCCGGTGGCTGACCCGCTCGCGCCACAGGCGGAACGAGCGCGGCAGCAATTGCCGGCGCATCAGCCGGATGACGGCTGCTTCGTTCAAACCAAACTGGCGCTCAATGGCGTCGAACGGCGTGCGGTCTTCCCACGCCATTTCAATCACGCGCGAAAGATCGCCATCGCTCAGGCTGCCGCTGGTGTCCGGCGCAGGATTCACCATGCCGAACTACCCGGCCCGCCCTTGAACGGCCCCACCAATTCAGGCGTGATCCAGCCGCCATAAAAACCGCCAGGCTGCGGCAGCACGGCTGCGCCGTCTACCGTGCATTCCAGCGCTGCCGGGTAGAGCGCCACACAATCGGCCAGCGCTTCGGCGCCCGCCAGCGGCTGGGGATAGCTCCATCCCACGGCATTGAGCCGGCGCGGGCCATCCACCAGGCTCCAGTATTGGGCTGGGCCTTTCCACTCACAGAAAGAGCTGCCCGGTGCGGGCTCGAACAGGTGGCGGGCTACGTCGGCCCAGGGCAGATAAAAGCTGGGCGGGTGGGCGGTTTCCAGCACGCAGATGGCACGGCGGGTGCGGGCTACTTCCACACCGCCCCAGCGCACCACCACTTCGCGGGTGTCGGGTGCCAGACGCGGCGGGCGCGGAAAGTCCCAGACCGAAATCTGGCCCGGGCCGGGCGGCATGGCAAAAGCGGGACGCGCCTGTCCGCGCCACGACCAATGGTCACGCGCGGACTGTAGCCAGGAGGGCAGGGAAGGCATGCGACGACCTTAGCGCAATCTGGCAACCCCCGCCGGAAGTGCTGTTGTTCTGCGTCGTTTTAATAGCGGCTGGGGTTGCGTGGCCGGCGGTCATAGCCGTTGGGCACGCCGTCACCGTCGCGGTCGCGGTAGGCACGCGGGCCGGGGCCGGGCTGCTCGTAGACGGGGCCCTGCTGGTAGTACCGGCCGCCGCCATGGTGGCCGTAGCCCAGGGGATGGACCACACAGCCCGACAGGCCGACAACCGCCACGGCCAGAATCAAAACCAGTTTTTTCATGATGTTTTCCTCGCGTGCGAACGCGCACCCACCGATTGCACCGCGCCCCGGTGTCTGGCCAGTGTGTCTGTACCGCATGCGCGGTGAAGATAGTTACAGGATGTGTGTTGTAGAGATAACGTCAGCCGCTCCTGGCAAATCTTCAGCCCATGAACAGCGGCAGATTCACCCGCTTATTCGCCACCCGCCAAGGCGGCCCACTGGCGAAAATTGGACGGTCTGAAAAACGGCGGAACCCATGTTTACTGCAATCGAATCACCCCCCCTGGACGCCGACCAGGAAGCGTTGGCCGTGGACACCACGGCTGCGGTCGGCCGCCAGGCCATTGTGGACCGCAAGCGCGACGTGGTGGGCTACGAACTCTTCAGCCACCAGGTCACCGACAGCGCCCCGCCCGCACTGCTCACGGTGCTCACACTGGAAGGCAAGGACGCGCTGGCCGGCCGCAAAACCGTGTTCATCGACTGCCCGCTGGATGTGCTGCGGGGCGACCAGCTGGAGCTGGTACGGCCCGACGGCGTGGTGCTGTGGGTGGCGCCGCTGCCCGGTGCGCCGCAGGCCGAGATCGACGCGCTCACCGTGCGGCTGGCGCGATTGCGAAAAAAAGGTTTTCAGTTGGCGTTCAGCCCGTCGGTGCTGGTGTCGAGTTATGCCGAATGGCTGCCGCTGGCCAGCGTGATTCGGCTCGATCTGCGCGCCATCCAGCCCGCGCTGCTCGATGCCGTGGTAAAAAAAGCCAAGGGTGTGCCCGGTGTGCGCCTGCTGGCCCAGCATGTGGAGAACGCCGAGCAGTTTGCGCACCTGTGCGAGCTGGGTGTGGCGCTGTTCCAGGGCGCCTGGTTCAGCCAGCCGGTGCTGGTGCATGCGCGGGTGATTCGCCCCTCGCAAGCCACCGTGCTGCAACTCATCAACCTGGTGCGCGGCGATGCCGATCTGGGCGAGATCGAGAACCTTTTGAAAAAAGACCCCACGCTGTCTTTCAACCTGCTGCGTTTTATCAATTCATCGGGCTTTGGGCTGAGCTGCGAGATCACCTCGTTCCGCCATGCGGCCATGATTCTGGGCCAGAAAAACCTGTTCCGCTGGGCCGCGCTTTTGCTCACCGCCGCCAAAAATACCGGTACGCCGCCGGTGGTGGGCACCACCGCCATCGTGCGCGGCCGCCTGACCGAGTTGCTGGCCGCCGAACTGCTGCCCACCGAAGACTGCGACCACGCCTTTGTGGTGGGCGTGTTCTCGCTGCTCGACTCGATGCTGGGGGTGCCGATGGCGCAGGCGCTCAATGCGCTGTCGCTGCCCGACCCGGTGATGGACGCGCTGCTGCACCGCCAGGGCAAGTTCGCGCCGTTTCTGGAGTTGACCATTGCCTGCGAGCGCGGCGAAGACGCCGGCTTTGCCAGCGCCGCCCGCAGCCTGCAGCTCTCCAACCACCAGATCAATCTGGCGCACCTGCATGCGCTGGCCTGGGCCGATACGCTGTTTGACTAATCAACCGAGATGGCGTTGGTAAAGGTCAGCCGGTTTCCAAACGGGTCGGAAATCGACATGTCGCGGCTGCCCCAGGGCGTGTCCTGAATACCTGGCCGCGAATAGCCGTAGTTTTTTGCGAGCAGCTCTTTCTGGAAAGCCTCCAGATCGCCCACCGCAATGCGCATGGCCGCGCCGGGGCAGCAGTCGCCATGGTGCTCCGAGAGGTGCAGCACACAGCCGTTTTTTGATACCTGCAAATACAGGGGCAGGGCGGGCTCGAAGCGGTGCTGCCAGTCGATCTTGAAGCCAAGAAAATCAACATAAAACTGCCGCGCCTTGGCTTCATCGAAGATGCGCAGGATGGGGACGGGTGGGCTGAAGGTCATGGGCGGATGCTACTGCGTTCTGGTCGGTGGATAGCGCCACGCAGCGCGCCACTTCAGCCCCTCGCGGGTGGCATTCGGTACCGTACCCAGACGCGGCCGGTACTCACAACCCACCCAACCGGTGTAGCCCAGTTCGTCGATCAACCCGAACAGATAGTCGTAGTTGAGCTCGCCGCCGTCGGGCTCCTGCCGGTCGGGCACGCTGGCGATCTGGATGTGGGCCACATTTCCGGTGGGCAGGTATTTCCGCAGCTTCATCGCCACGTCGCCTTCGACGACTTGGCAGTGGTACAGGTCCATCTGCGCTTTCAGGTTGGTCGCGCCGACGGCGGCGATGAGTTCGTGCGCATGGTCCTGCCGGTTCAGAAAATAGCGTGGCATGTCGCGCTGGTTGATGCCTTCGAGCAGCAGCGTTACACCCACTTTCGCCGCCTCGGCTGCGGCCCATTGCAGGTTGGCCACCACCAGCGGTTTGAGCGCCTCGCGCTCCATGCCCTGCGGCAGGATGCCGGACAGTACATGCACCTGCGGGCAGCCCAGTTGCTGCGCATAGTGCAGCGCGTAGGTGATGCCGGCGCGAAACTCTGCTTCGCGCCCGGGCATGGCGGCGGTGCCGCGGTCGCCGCGCTCCCAGGCGGTCAACATCGCGGCATAGTCGGCGCCGCCAGGTGGCGCATTGAACAGCACCTGCTGCAGGCCCCAGTGCTTGAGGCGCGCCTGCAGTTCAGCGGCGGGCCAGGCGTAGGGAAACAGAAACTCCACCGCCTTGAACCCGTCCAGCGCGGCCGCTTCGAAACGGTCAAGAAAAGGCCGCTCGTTGTACATCAGGCTCAGGTTGGCGGCGAATTTGGGCACAGCGTTGTTTTGTGTTGAAAGCGTCGTGCGGTAGCTTATCAGCGGACGTCGACTATCAGGCAAAACCCGCCAGCCGCAGCACCAGCCCCGCCAGCGCGCTGGCCACGATGACTGGAATCACGCCGACCTTGAAGCGCAGCAGGGCCACAGTGGCCGCAGCCGCCAGAAACAGCGCTGCAAAGTCAATTTGCGAATAAAAAGTGCCGCTAGCCGGCGTCTTCATTGCGATGTGCGCTATAAAAAACAAAGCAAGACTGGCAATCACGCCCACCACTGCCGCAGTGATGGCGGTGAGCGGCGCAGTAAGGTGCAGCTTGCCATGCGTCGATTCCACCAGCGGCCCGCCGGCCAGAATGAACAGGAACGACGGCAGAAAAGTAAACCAGGTCACCACCGTGGCCGCCAGTGCGGCGCCCAGAAACAGCGCATCCGGCCCCAGCACTTCTTTGGTCCAGCCGCCGACAAAACCGACAAAGGCCACCACCATGATTAGCGGCCCTGGCGTGGTTTCACCCAGCGCCAGGCCGTCAATCATCTGCGGCCCGGTGAGCCAGCCAAACTGCTCCACCGCGCCCTGGTACACATAGGGCAGCACCGCATAGGCGCCGCCAAAAGTCAGCAGCGCGGCCTTGGTGAAAAACCAGCCCATCTGGGT
>JAZKCX010000122.1:0-2643 GCA_040387875.1 Pseudomonadota bacterium
GGGGATGTCTAGGCGGTGGGCACTATTGTCGGCGCCATGAAAAAAGCCACACGGCTGACCGGGTGGCTTGGGGTGCAGCAAGGCGGGGCCTGCTGCAACAGAGTCAGGGGCGCTCAGCGGCCGTACGAGCGCACCGGGCCACCCGGGCCGCGCGGACCAAAACCACCGCCACCGGGACGGCCACTGCGGCCACCCGGGCCGCCACGGCGACCGCGGTCGGCCATGCTGTCCACGCTGGTGCGCAGCGGATCAGGCTGGGCGGCATTCTGGTTGGCACCGCTGTTGCGCGGCTGGCCGTAGCTGGCCGGTGGCTGGTCCTGAATGGACGAGCGCTGGCCGCCATCGGGGCGCGGGCCGCGGCTGTCGGGACGCGGTCCCTGGCCTTGCGGACGCGGGCCTTGACCTTGTGGGCGGGGACCCTGGCCCTGCGGACGTGCAGCGCCGCCTTGGCCCTGGCGCGGGCCGGCCGAACGGCCGCCACCACCACCGCCGGCGTTGCCGCCACGGCCGCCTTGCGGCTTGCTCTCGCGCATGCGCGTCATCATTTCGCTGCGGGCGGCCTTGGCGGCGGCCTGCATCACGTCACGGCTCGGTGGGCGTCCTGCGCCGCCCCAGATGGTCTGGCGGCCCATGGCGATGGGCTCGGCCTTCTCGCCGGCTTCGGGCGCAAAGCCTTCGACCAGCTGCGTGGGAATCTGCTGCTTGGTGAAGCGCTCGATTTCCTGCATGAAGCCTTCTTCGTCCAGACACACCAGGTTCACCGCTTCGCCGCTGTTGCCGGCGCGGCCGGTGCGGCCGATGCGGTGCACGTAGTCTTCCGGCACGTTGGGGATTTCGTAGTTCACCACGTGCGGCAGCTCGTCAATGTCGATGCCGCGGGCGGCAATGTCGGTGGCCACCAGCGCGCGGATCTCACCGCTCTTGAAGCCGCCCAGCGCCTGGGTGCGGGCGGTCTGGCTCTTGTTGCCGTGCAGCGCCATCGCCTGGATGCCGTTCTTGGTCAGGAACTCGGCCACGTTGTTGGCGCCGAACTTGGTGCGGGTGAACACCAGCACCTGGCTCCAGTTGTGCTGCTGGATGATGTGCGCCAAAAGCGCCTTTTTCTTGCCGCGGCCCACTGGGTGCACCACTTGCGTGATGCGCTGCACGGTGGTGTTGCGCGGGGTCACCTGGATGTGCAGCGGGTCGTGCAGCAGGCCGTTGGCGAGGTCGCGGATTTCATCGCTGAAAGTGGCCGAGAACAGCAGGCTCTGCTTGTTCTTGGGCACGGCTGCCAGCACCTTCTTGACGTCGGGCAAAAAGCCCATGTCGAGCATGCGGTCGGCTTCGTCCAGCACCAGAATTTCAACGGTGGACAAATCAAGCTTGCCCTGGCCCATCAAATCCAGCAGGCGGCCGGGGGTGGCCACCAGAATATCAACGCCGCTGCGCAGCTTGCTGATCTGCGGGTTCATGCCCACACCGCCAAAGACTACGGTGGAGCTCAGGTCGAGGTACTTGCCATAGACACGCACCGACTCTTCGACCTGTGCCGCGAGTTCGCGGGTAGGGGTGAGCACCAGGGCGCGGATGCCAACGCCGCCGAACTTGTTTTTGACGCCTTCGTTGACCGACAGGATCTGCAGGATGGGCAGCGTGAAGGCGGCGGTTTTGCCGGTACCGGTCTGGGCGCCGCCCAGCAGGTCGCGGCCTTCCAGCACCGACGGGATCGCCTGGGCCTGGATGGGGGTGGGGGTTTCGTAGCCATGCTCGCGCACAGCCTTGACGATGGCCGGAGCCAGATTCAATTCATCAAAGTTCATGGAAAAGCGCCCGTAGCGAGCGCGGGGTATCGGCCTGTCAGGGTGTTCAGTACAACCTGTCAGTCAAAGGCAGATGGGGTTTCACGGTGGGCGCGAACTTCCATCATGGGAGTGGAAGAAGAGCCCCAGCAATGTGCTGAAGCTGCGGGCAACTGACGTCCGCAACAGGCTGTATTGTCGCACGGCTTGCGCATTTCTGCCGGCGCCGCACGGGGGTTTGCCCTGAGGGCCGATAATCGGAGGCTTAATTTCCAGACTGCGCCATGGCCCAATACGTATTTTCAATGAACCGCGTCGGCAAGATCGTGCCGCCCAAGCGGCAGATTCTCAAGAACATCTCGCTGTCGTTTTTCCCCGGCGCCAAGATTGGCGTGCTCGGCACCAACGGCTCCGGCAAGTCCACGCTGCTGAAGATCATGGCGGGGCTGGACAAGGAAATCGAAGGGGAAGCCATCCCCATGGCCGGCCTGAACATCGGCTATCTGCCGCAGGAACCGCAGCTCGACCCGACCCAGACCGTGCGCGAAAGCGTGGAATCGGCAATGGAAAACGTCTTCAAGGCCAAGGCCCGGCTCGAAGAGGTGTACACCGCCTATGGCGCCGAAGACGCCGACTTTGACGCGCTGGCCGCCGAGCAGGCCGAGCTGGAAGCGATCATTGCCACGGCAGGCACCGACTCTGAGCACCAGCTTGAAATCGCCGCCGACGCGCTGCGCCTGCCGCCGTGGGAAGCCAATATCGGCGTGCTGTCCGGTGGTGAAAAGCGCCGCGTCGCGCTGTGCCGGCTGCTGCTGTCCAAGCCCGACATGCTGCTGCTCGACGAACCCACCAACCACCTGGA
>JAZKCX010000123.1:0-1945 GCA_040387875.1 Pseudomonadota bacterium
GCCATGTGGATTCGTCGCCCACCCGTACCGAGGCCTTGTCGCGCGCCGGGGTGGAGCGCTGCGTGGAGATTCTGGCGGCGCACCCGCAAATCAAAAACCTTGACCTCACCGGCGGCGCACCCGAGCTCCACCCCGACTTTGACTGGCTGGTAGCGCAGGCCACCGCCATGGGCCGGCATGTGATGGTGCGACACAACCTGACGGTGACCTTTGATGGCCATCCGCAGACGAAAGCATCCAAGGCCTACCTTCCGGAGTTTTTTGCAAAACACCGCTGCGAGGTGGTCTCTTCGCTGCCCTACTACCAGGAGTACTTCACCGACGCGCAGCGCGGCAGCGGCGTGTTCCAGAAAAGCATCACCGGCCTGCAGCAGCTCAACGCACTGGGCTACGGCAAGCCCGGCACCGGTCTGCTGCTGAACCTCGTCTACAACCCGGTCGGGCCGTATCTGCCTGCAGCGCAGGCCACGCTGCAGGCCGACTACCAACGCGAGCTGCAAAACAGCTTTGGCATTGTGTTCAACAACCTGTTCACCATTACCAACATGCCGGTGAACCGCTTCAAGCTGCACCTGCAAAAAAGCCAGCAATACGACAGCTACATGGACAAGCTGCAGGGCGCCTTCAACCCCGGCGCCGCCGAGGGCGTAATGTGCCGTAGCATCATCAGCGTGGGCTACGACGGCCGCCTGTACGACTGCGATTTCAACCAGATGCTGGAAATGCAGATAGACAGCCCTGGCGGTCAGGGCGCGACGATTTTTGACTTTGATGCAGATGCGCTGCTGTCGCGCCAGATCCGTTTTGGCCCCCACTGCCTGGGCTGTACGGCCGGCGCGGGGTCGTCCTGTGGCGGTGCTACCGCCTAGGGCTTAAATCTCGCGGTCGTTGGCCCACTGCAGGGCCTGCAGATGCGCTGCGTTGATCTGGCGGCTGTTCAGGTTCAGCGCGTCGGCCGCATCGCCAAACGCCGCAGCGCTGTTGCTTTCGCAGGCCTCGGCCAGTGCCAGCAGCGGGGCAAACGGGCCGGTGCGGCGCAGCAGCGCGTCGCTCACGCCCTTGGGCAGGCCCAGCAAAGCCAGGGTTTTGTGCAGCGGCTCGCCCAGAATTTCATCCAGCAGCGAAAACGCGCCCACCATAAAAGCCTTGTCGCTTTCCTCTGGCGCCAGCACCTCGGCTGCCAGCAGCTCCATCAGGCGCCCCCGCACAATGGCCAGGGTGCCCACCGCCGGTGGTGCGCCGTTGGCCCGGGTGGCGGTGACCATCAGCGTGGCCCACTGGAACAGGCGTTTGACACCCAGCATCCGCACCGCCTGCGCAAAGGAATTGACTGCGCCGCCCAGGCTGAAGCCCGAGGCGTTGAGCAGGTGCATCAAATTGAAGGCCAGCACCGCGTCGCGCTTGAACAGGTCTTCAAACTCCGAGGTGTTGGCGTCGCTGCGCACCAGCTGAATGAGCTGCAGCACACTGGAATGGCTGGCGGCAATGCGCCGGGTTTTCATGAGCTGCGGCATGCCCACCCAGTAGCCCTGGAACAGGTTGATGCCGTAGGCGGCGACCTGGTCAAACTGGCCGGCGGTTTCTACCTTTTCGGCAATCAGCTCGGCGGTGCTGTAGGTTTGTGCGGCGCAGGTAAAACGCTCAAAAACGTCCTGCTCCAGGGCAATCAGATCGAGCTTGATGAACGAGGCCATCGGTAACCAGGCAGCGTAGGCCGGCGTGAGCACCGTGTGGTTGAAGGCAAAACGAAAGCCGCGGCGCTGCAGCTCGGCCAGGGTACGGGTGCGCAGCGCAATGTCCAGCGTGGCGTGGCCGGGCGGCGGCGGGATTTCCAGCACCACGCGGTCGGGGTGGATCAAATCCAGGTGGCCGACCGACAGGGTTTCGGGTGTGCAGTTCAGGAAAACTGCTTTTTCGCCCAGCGGACCGTCGGAACCGGCATGGG
>JAZKCX010000124.1:0-4530 GCA_040387875.1 Pseudomonadota bacterium
CCCACCAAGCAGGAGCTGGAAGACCTGTACCTGCCGTTCAAGCCCAAGCGCCGCACCAAGGGCATGATCGCCCGCGAAGCCGGCATCGAGCCGCTGGCCGACAAGCTGTTTGCCAACCCGTCGCTGGACCCGCAGGCCGAGGCACAGGCCTTTTTGCGCCCGACCGACGCAGTGGAGGGTGCCGATTTCAGCAGCGTGGCGGCGGTGCTCGACGGTGTGCGCGATATCCTGAGCGAACGCTGGGCCGAAGACGCCGCGCTACTGCAAAGCCTGCGCGAATGGCTGTGGGCCCAGGGCCTGTTCAGCAGCAAGCTGGTGGAGGGCAAAGACGCCAACCACCCTGATGTCGCCAAGTTCCGCGATTACTTCGACTACGACGAGCCGATTGGCCGCGTGCCATCGCACCGCGCGCTGGCGGTGTTCCGTGGCCGCACACTGGAGATTCTGGACGCCAAGCTGGTGCTTCCCGAGCCCGAGGTGCCAGCCCCTGCGCCCGGCACCAAAGCTGCGCCGGTGGTGAGCCTGGCAGAAGCCCGCATCGCTCTGCACCTGGGCTGGAGCCACCAGAAGCGCGCGTCTGACGACCTGCTGCGCAAATGCGTGGCCTGGACCTGGCGCGTCAAGCTCAGTCTGTCGACCGAGCGTGACCTGTTCACCCGCCTGCGCGAAGACGCCGAGAAGGTGGCGATCAAGGTCTTCGCCGACAACCTGCGCGACTTGCTGCTGGCCGCACCCGCTGGCCCGCGCGTGGTGATGGGGCTGGACCCCGGCATCCGCACCGGCGTCAAGGTGGCGGTGGTCGACGCTACCGGCAAGCTGGTGGATACCGCCACTGTGTTCCCGCACGAGCCGCGCCGCGACTGGGACGGGTCGCTGCACACCCTGGGCAAGCTCTGTGAAAAGCACGGCGTGAACCTGATCGCCATTGGCAACGGCACCGCCAGCCGCGAGACCGACAAGCTGGCCGCCGACCTGATGAAACGCATTGAGAATATGCAACGGGTGGTGGTGAGCGAGGCCGGTGCTTCGGTCTATTCGGCCAGCGAATTTGCCAGCCAGGAAATGCCCGATGTGGACGTGAGCCTGCGCGGCGCCGCCAGCATTGCCCGGCGGCTGCAGGACCCGCTGGCCGAGCTGGTGAAGATCGACCCCAAATCCATTGGCGTGGGCCAGTACCAGCACGACGTGAACCAGAGCGAACTGGCCCGCACCCTGGAAGCGGTGGTCGAGGATTGCGTGAACGCAGTGGGTGTGGACCTGAACACCGCCAGTGTGCCGCTGCTCAGCCGCGTCTCGGGCCTGAGTGGTAGCGTGGCCAAAGCGGTGGTGCGCTGGCGCGAGGCCAACGGCGCTTTTCGCACCCGCAAGCAGCTGATGGACGTGAGCGGCCTGGGCGCAAAGACCTTTGAGCTGAGCGCCGGTTTTCTGCGCATCCGCGGCGGAGACAACCCGCTCGACATGACCGGCGTGCACCCCGAAACCTACCCGGTGGTGGAACAGATCATCGCCAAAACCGGCACGCCAGTGGCGGAGCTGATGGGCCGCGCCGAAATGCTGAAAACGCTGAAACCCGAGCTGTTTGCCAACGAGAAATTCGGTGTCATTACCGTCAAGGACATCCTTAGCGAACTCGAAAAACCCGGCCGCGACCCACGCCCCGATTTCAAGGTCGCCCGCTTCAACGACGGCGTAGAAGACATTGCCGACCTGCGTGAGGGCATGGTGCTCGAAGGCACCGTGAGCAACGTCGCGGCCTTTGGCGCCTTCATCGATCTGGGCGTGCACCAGGACGGGCTAGTGCACGTCAGCCAGCTCAGCCACAAGTTCGTGACCGACGCGCGTGAGGTGGTGAAAACCGGCGACATCGTCAAGGTGCGGGTGACCGAGGTCGATGTGGCACGCAAACGCATCGCGCTGACGATGAAGCTCGACGCTCCGCCGCCGCGGCGTGACGGGCCCCGCGATAACCGCTTCGAGGGTGCCAACCGCCAACAGCAACCCGCACGCCGCAGCGCGCCCGCGCCGGAAGGGGGCGCGATGGCATCAGCGTTTGCCAAACTGCAGGGCTTGCGCAAGTAGTGGTTACTTCAATTTCAATAGCGAACTATTGAATATCGGCGCCGGCCTCGTGCCAATTTGGTATCAAATTTAGCCTGAAAAGACCTTTTTCCGGGTTTTTCAGCCATGTTTTGATATATTCATTTATCTATTCATAAATAGATTCAAATGTATGGCATCACACACCGAGTCAATCCGATTGCAACTGGCCTCTGGGCCGGCTTTGCCGCGCCAACTCATTGATAATATTGGAATAAGCCAGCCAACCTTGTCGCGGGCGCTGGTTGCCATGGGCTCCGAAATTGTCCGTATCGGTGCCGCCCGATCTATTCAGTATGCCTTGCGCGACGGCTTTCGCGGCCTGCCCGATATTTCGGTGCATCGGGTCGATTCGGCGGGCAGGGTAGCGTTGCAGGGGCAACTGGTTCCGGTGCGGCCCGACGGTTTTGTGCTGCAGCGGGCCGAGGGCGCCACCGTGTACAGCGCGGGCCTGCCCTGGTGGCTGCTGGACATGCGTCCCCAGGGCTTTCTGGGCCGGGCCTTTGCGTTCAGGCTGGCCGAGCCGCTGGGCCTGCCAGCGCGGCTCTCGGAATGGAGCGACACCCAGATGCTGCGCGCGTTGTTGGCGCAAGGGCACGACGCCGTAGGCAATCTGTTGCTGGGCGACAGCGCGCGCGAAAGGCTGCTTGATGCGCCGCTGCCCGAGCCGGTGGTGCAGAGCGCGAAGCAAACCGCTTATGTGCGACTGGCGGAAGAAGCGGCCAGCGGCGATCTGCCCGGATCGTCTGCCGGCGGCGAGCAGCCCAAGTTTGCCGCCTATGTGCAAACCCCCGCCGGGCCGCGCCACGTGCTGGTGAAGTTCACGCTGCCACAAACCAACGCCGTCACCCAGCGCTGGCGCGACCTCTTGCTGGCCGAACACCATGCGCTCCAGACTCTGGCGGCCGCAGGTGTTGCCGCTGCGCAATCGCAGGTACTGGATGCCGGCAGCCAGCGGTTTCTGGAGGTTGAGCGCTTTGACCGGGTGGGCACCACCGGCCGGCGCGCAGTCTTTTCGCTAAGCGCGCTCGACGCCGAGTTTGTAGGCAACGCGCCCGCGCCCTGGCCGCAGATTACAGCCCGTCTGGCCGCTGATGGCCATGTCACAAACGCAGCGGCACACGGCGCAGCGCTGCTCTTTGCCTTTGGCAGCCTGATTGGCAACACCGACATGCACAACGGCAACCTGTCGTTCACCAGCGAAGAAGGGCGGCCCTTTGCCCTGGCGCCTGCCTACGACATGCTGCCCATGGGCTTTGCGCCGCAGGCCAGCGGCGGCATGCCCGACGCGCTGGCGCCTGTTCGTCTGCACCCCAGCGTGGGCACCGCCGTATGGCAACAGGCGGCAGGCCTGGCCAGTGATTATCTTGACCGGCTGCATGGGGAAACGCGGTTCTCTGCAAAATTTGGCCCGTGCATTGAAAACCTGGCCCGCCATGTTGAAGACGCCAGCGGCAAGATCGCCCGGCTCGGTTAGGCTTGGTGTGATGAAAGCCCTGCGCATCTACGCCGGCCCTGCTGCCCGCGAACACATCGCGCAGCACGGCCTGCGTCCGCAGGACGTGCAGGTGGTGCCCGGCGCGGCTGGTGGCCCCAAGGGTCTGATCCTCGGTCCGCTCGACCGTTTCATTTTTGGCAACTGGCTGGCGCAGACCACGCACACGGTACATCTGGTGGGCGCGTCCATCGGCGCCTGGCGCATGGCCACCGCCTGCCTGCACAACCCGGTCGCAGCGCTGCAGCGGCTGGAGCACGACTACATTCGCCAGCACTACGATCTGCCGCCGGGGCAGAAGCGGCCCACGGCGGCGCATGTCAGCGAACGTTTTGGCCAGAGCCTGCTGGATTTTTACGGCGGCCGCATCGACCAGGTTCTCGGCCACCCGCGCTACCAACTGCACATCGTCACCGCCCGCGGCCGCCATCTGCTGGGCCGCGAACACCGGGTGGGCACGCCGCTGGGCTACCTGGGTGCGTTTCTTACCAACGGGCTGCACCGCAAGGCCATGGGCGCCTGGCTGGAGCGGGTGGTTTTTTCTACGCCCGGCGCCGCGCTGCCGTTTGGCGTGGCCGACTACCGCACCCGCCAGGTTGATCTCACGGCCGACAACTTCAACCCTGCGCTGCAGGCCAGCTGCTCCATTCCCTTTGTGCTGCAGGCAGTGCACCACATCCCCGGCGCGCCGCCCGGTGCCTACTGGGACGGCGGCATTACCGACTACCACCTGCACCTGAACTACCCCGCGCAAACCGCCGGTGGCATCGTGCTCTACCCGCATTTCCAGAAAGCCGTGGTGCCGGGCTGGCTCGACAAGGGCCTGAAATGGCGGCACCGCGCCACGCCTTTCCTGGACAACATGGTGGTGCTCGCGCCTGACCCGGACTGGGTCAAAACCCTGCCCAACGCCAAGCTGCCCGACCGCACCGATTTCA
>JAZKCX010000125.1:0-4595 GCA_040387875.1 Pseudomonadota bacterium
TGTACCAGGACGACCATCTGGTGGTAGCCGACAAACCGCATTTCCTGCCGGTCACGCCCGGCGGCCGTTTTCTGCAGGAAACTCTGTTGGTGCGGCTGAAACGCCGGCTGGGCATCGACACCCTGGTGCCGCTCCATAGGCTGGACCGCGAAACCGCCGGGCTGGTGCTGTTCTCAGTCAACCCCGAAAGCCGCGCTGCCTATGCCGCGCTGCTGCGTGAACAAGGCGTAGAAAAACACTATGAGGCGATTGCACTGCGCAGCGATGCATTGCAATTTCCGCTCAGCCGCTCCAGCCGCATCGTGGAAGACGAGCAGTTCTTTCGCCAGCGCGAAGTGCCCGGCGAGGCCAACGCGCTGACCCACATCGACGTACTGCAGAGCGGACCGCAGCACGCGTTGTACCGGCTGAACCCGGTCACGGGCAGAAAGCACCAGCTGCGGGTGCACATGCTGGCGCTGGGGCTGCCGATTGTGGGCGACCAGTTCTACCCCGAGGCCCGTGCGGTGCAGGAAGAAGACGACTACCGCCAGCCTTTGCAATTGCTGGCGCGCAGCCTGCGTTTTACCGACCCCGTCACCGGCAGCGTGCGCGCTTTCGAAAGCCAGCGCACGCTGGACCTGGCCCTGCTGGCGCCGTAGCTATCAGGCCTTGATTTCGCGCGCGGTGATCTGGTACTTGAAGTCGTCCGGCGCGTAGGAATCGAGCCGGCCTGCGGTGGTTTCGGCCACCGGGTACATCAGGAAACCGAGCTTGGGGCCGGTGGATTCGGGCAGCGAAAGATCGTGCGCGGCGTTCCAGGCCATCCAGTTGCCTTCCCAGCCGCCGAACAGGCTTTTGTTGACAGGCGCAACGATGGCGTTCTGCGTGGTCTTGATCCACTCCGGCGTTTCCTGGCGCATGACCTTGGCCACATCGGCCGGGTCCATCGCCACCCAGCCGTAGTTCTTCAGAAACACTTCGGCGCGGCAATGCTGCGCGCCTTTCAGGCTGGCCGAGTTGCCGCCCAGCTCCTTGTAACCAAAGGCCGAGGGCGCAAGGCGAATGCCGTACACGTCGCGGGCCGGCACACCCACAGAGCGGCACAGGCCCACAAACAGCGCGTTCAGATCGGCGCACTTGCCGCCCAGGTTGCCGGTTTCCAGCATGGTCTTGATGTCGCCTTCGCCGCAGCCGCGCACCTTGGGTTCGCGGTAGGTGTTGCTCACCACCCAGTCGTACAGGCGCTGGACTTTTTCCACATCGGTCCTGGCGCCGCGGGTGGCTTCCTGCGCGGTTTTGCGCACGATGCCGTCGGTGGGCAACAGGCTGGTGGGCTGTATCCAGTAGGCCAGCGTGGCGGCGTCTTCGCGCACGGGTTGCGGGCGGCTCCAGTCCACCGCGCGGTTCTGGGTCTGGATACGGCTGGTGATCTCTACAAACGGCTGGGCCTGGTCGGCGGCAAAGCTGGTGTACAGCATTTTGGCGCCGTACTGGTCGTCGTCGGTCATACGGCTCTGGCCGTTGCCGGAAAAACTGCTTTCCAGCGAGCGCTGGTAGCTGCTGTCGACCGAGGGCACCGGCAGCCAAACCTTGGTGGCGCCCTGGGGCTTGAGAATGTCAACCCGGGTGGTGACCTCAAAAGTGCGCCAGGCGCCGGGCTGCGGCGCAAACTCGCGGGCAGCGGGTGCTGTTTGCGCAAAATGAAGGGCGGGGAAAGCCGAGCCGGCAAAGGCCACAGCGGTGTGTTTGAGGAATGCGCGGCGCACGGTGGTCATGAAGAGATCTCCGGATGGGTGGGGAACGGCTGGCAGCGCAGGTGAAGATGCACTGCAACAGCGGGCGGATTATCGCTGCACGGCCCCGTCCGGCCCCTCGCAGGGCGATGCGCGACTATGCGCTGGGGCCGCGTCGCAGCGCTGAACCCTCTGCCGGCAGCAGCGGCGCCAGCAGTTTCTCCGCTGCCGCACCGCTCCAGTCCACCTCGCCGCGAATGCGCCAGCGGGCCTTGCCGTCCGCCGCTATCAGCACCGTGGTGGGAAACACCCGCACGCCCCAGGCCTGGGTGATGCGGCCATCGCCATCCAGCAACACCGGCAGCCGCAGGCCGGTGGCCAGCACAAAACGGCCCACTTTCTCGGCCGACTCTTTGGCGTTCACACAAAGCACCGCCAGCCGGTCCGGCCCGTGCAGATCGGCCAGGCTCTGCATGCTTGGCAGTTCGGCGCGGCAGGGCTCGCACCAGGTGGCCCAGAAATTCACCAGCACCGCCTTGCCCTTGAGTTGCGACAGATTCCAGGGCCGGCCCGTCAGATCGGGCGCGCCCAGCGGTGGCAGCGGCAGGCCGGCTGGCCAGGGGGTTGCGTCAAATCCGCTCTGCGCCCGCGCCGAGTCGCCCAGCCCCCCAAGGGTGCTGGCCGCAAAAGCAGATAGAACGGTTCGGCGTTGCATGGCGTAATTGTGCCGCCTGGCCGTTTTCTACAATGCCGCAATGGCCATCCCGCAAAGCTTCATCCAGGAACTGCTCGCGCGGGCCGACGTGGTGGACGTGGTGGGCCGACATGTGCAGCTCAAGAAGGGGGGAGCCAACTTCATGGGGCTGTGCCCCTTTCATGGCGAAAAATCGCCGTCGTTCTCGGTCAGCCCCGCCAAACAGTTTTTTCACTGTTTTGGCTGTGGCAAGAACGGCAACGCGATTGGCTTTCTGATGGAGCACACCGGCAGCAATTTTGTCGAGACGGTGAACGACCTGGCCCAGCAGTACGGCATGCAAGTGCCCGAAGACGACCGCAGCCCGCAGGACCGCGAGCGCGCCGCCGCCCAGCGCGAAAAGCAGCAGACGCTCACCGACGTACTGGAGAAAGCCGGCGAGGCCTGGCGCAAGCAGCTCAAGGCCTCGCCGCACGCGATTGACTACCTCAAGGGCCGCGGCCTGTCCGGCGAGATCGCCAAGCAGTTTGGCCTGGGCTATGCGCCCGAAGGCTGGCGTGGTCTGGCCAGCGTGTTTCCCAACTACGACGACCCTCTGCTGGTGGAAAGCGGCCTGGTCAAGACCCGTGCCGACGACCAGGGCGGCGACGAGAAGCGCTACGACTGCTTTCGCGACCGCATCATGTTCCCCATCCGCAACGTCAAGGGCGAATGCATAGGCTTTGGCGGCCGGGTTCTTGGAGACGGGACGCCGAAATATCTGAACTCACCCGAAACCCCGGTTTTCAGCAAGGGCCGCGAACTCTATGGCCTGTTTGAAGCCCGCACCGCCCTGCGCGAAAAAGGTTTTGCGCTGGTGACCGAGGGCTACATGGATGTGGTGGCCCTGGCCCAGTGGGGCTTTGCCAATGCGGTGGCCACGTTGGGCACGGCCTGCACGCCCGACCATGTGCAAAAGCTGTTCCGCTTTACCGACAAGGTGGTGTTCAGCTTTGACGGCGATGGCGCTGGCCGGCGTGCCGCCCGCAAGGCGCTGGACATTGCCCTGCCCTTTGCCATCGACGAGCGTACGGTGCAGTTTTTGTTTCTGCCGCCCGAACACGACCCCGACAGCTTTGTCCGCGAATTCGGCACCGAAGCGTTCGACAAATACATCAGCAACGCCGTGCCGCTGAGCCGCTTTCTGATCGACGCCGCCAGCGAGGGCTGCGACCTGGCCACCATTGAAGGCCGCAGCCACATGGCCAGCAACGCCAAACCGCTGTGGAGTCTGCTGCCCGATGGCGCCATCAGGCTCCAGTTGCTGGCCGAGATTGCCGACTTGGCGCAACTTGGCACGCACGAACTGAGCGATTTGTGGGGCCTGGGGCAGCGCCCGCGGGTGCAACAGCCCGGCCCACCAAGCTACGGAAAAAGTAGCAATAAATCAAGCTATGACGCCGGCCCCGGCACGTTTTCATTCAAAAATCAGGCATCGCAGGGCAATTTCCGTCGCAGCGCCGGCCGCAGCCCCCCGCCCCGCCGCGAAGACCGCGCACTGCAACTGCTGTTCACCGAAGCCGGCGCCTGGGATGCGCTGTCGAACGAAGAGCACGCGCTGCTGTGCGCCCTGCCCGCGCCGCACGGCCCGCTGTTTGGCTGGCTCGACAGCCAGAACCAGGAACACGGCCCGCAGCCCTGGGCGGCCTTGCGCGAAGGCCTGCGCGGCGAGGCACACGAGGATTTTTTGGTGCGCCAGATTTCAGATACCTTGCCCAAGATCGAGAACGACGCCGAAGAGCTGCGCTACGTGCTGCGCGAACTGGCGATTGCCCAGCTGGAAACCGAGCGCAACACCCTGGCCGCGCAGGCCGCCACCGACCCCGCCGCCTATGCCCGCTACCGGGCGCTGGACGCCCAATACCGGCTGCTGAAAGCGGCGCCAAAGGTATAATCCACTTTTCTGTCTGGCAAGAGCGACAGCAACACCTCCGGCCCCGACCACCCAACCAGGCGCATGCCACCGGGATTTTGGTCAACCTACCGCAAGGATTGCATCCCAAATGTTCGCCCCCACATCTTGCCCAGGGTTTGAATAATCCGTCCATGTCCTCGCGCCGGGATAGCCGTGGCGCCTGTTGGTCTTTTCTTTTGTTCTGTTGAGGTTCACTGATGCCTTCTCAAAAGTCTGCGAAGCCTGCCAAGCC